>JAAGZO010000169.1 GCA_024206195.1 bacterium
AAAAAATACTATAATTAAGGAGAAAATTTTAAATATTATATTTAACATAATAATTTAAATATATACTCGCCTATATAAATATAAAATAACTAAACAGATAAATGATTATAAAACATATAACTTTTACATTTATAATTCTTGTCAGTTATATCAAGCTTGTTTTTCAGAGGGAAGTTGTATGCAATGCAAATTCTGACAAACCTCATAAATGTACTTTAGTTAACAAATGTGTTGATAATCTTGCCAAGTGCCCAACTTTATTAACTTGTCCCAAGAGGTGGTCTCGATGTGATCAATTCACCTGCAAGCCGGAAGATTCCGAAATTAAATGTGTAGAAGATGAATGTAGAGAGAAATATAGGTGTTGGAACGGTGATTGTAAAGAAGATGTTGAAAAATGCCCTACAATGGCGTCATGTCCTCAGACATCACTTTTATCAGCCAGATGTCATGATAACTCCTGCGTTGCGTCATTTAACGAATGTCCAAGATATATCGAGTGTCCTAACTTTATCCCTATAAGATGTCCTACTGGAGACTGTAGAAGAAGACTTGAAGATTGTCCTACCCTCGCAACTTGCCCGAAAGAATTTCCAATCAAGTGCAATGATGGAAACTGCAGAACTACAAATCAGGAATGTGAGAATGCTGCCACTCAGACTCAGTGTCCCGATACCTCAATGGTGAGGTGCCCTGATGGATCCTGCACTTCTGCAAAGTTTTTATGCCCTACACTCAAAACTTGCCCGAAAAATTATGTTGTTTGCTGGGATGGAAATTGTATTTCAGATATTTCAAAGTGTAAAAAACCTGAAACTGAGCAAAATAGTTCATGTACAGTTGTTGATATGATTAGGTGTGAAACAGATGGTTCATGTAGACTTAGTATTAACCAATGTCCTACAGGTATAATTTGCCCTATATCTAAACCTGTGAAGTGCTGGGATCAATCTTGCAAAGAATCACTTGATAAGTGCCCTGCGTTCAAGTCTTGTCCAGAAGGAACGAAAGAATGTCCAGATGGAACTTGCAGTACTAATAAGGTTTGTGGTACACATATAACATGCTCAAATGACTCTCCTTATAGATGTTATGATAATACCTGCAGAGCTAATCCTAATGATTGTCCAACTATGCCAGAATGCCCAGGAGACAAGCCAATCCTATGCTGGGATGGAACTTGCGTTAAGAACAGAAGTGATTGTACTCCTCCAGATTACTGCCCATTCAATGAATCGGTCAAATGTCCAAATAATATGTGTAAGCATTCAATAGAGGAGTGTAAACCTACAGATGATTGCCCGTTAGGGTTTATAAGATGCCCTTCAGATGGTACCTGCAAGAAAAAACTATCCCATTGCATTGATGATGTATGCCCAGTTAACTTCCCAGTACAGTGTAGAAATGGAATGTGTGTTGAGACTGAAGAAAACTGCATTGCCTCTAACAATTGTCCATTTTATGCTTCATTTAAATGTGAGGATGGCTCATGTAAAAAGAATGGAAAAGAATGCAGCAAAAAAATAAAAAAATGTAAAGAAAACGAAAAGTCTTGTCCTGATGGATCATGTCTTCCTACTTCAATACCTTGCCCTCTAGCAAATGGCTGCCCTTTACAATTCTCAAGAAAGTGCGCAGATGGAAGCTGCATTGATACCAATAAGGATAAATGCCATATCCCGATTTGCCCTAGAAAGACCCCTATAAAGTGTAGTGGAGGTCTTTGTGTGAAGACCAAAAGTAACTGTCCTCATGAAGTAAAAAAGACTTTATCAAATCAAGACTGCCCCCCTGGTTTAACCCTTTGTGATAATGGATTATGCGCAAAGACATTTGATCAATGTATGCCTACATTTTCCTGTCCAAATGGTACTGAAAGATGTGGTGATGGTTATTGTAGAATCGATAAGGATTATTGCCCTAGGGTAGAGAATACCTGCCCTAAGTCTAAGCCATTTAGATGTAAAGAAAACGGATCTTGTGTTGAGAAAAGCAGCAATTGTATAAATTTATCAGGATGCCCAACAAAAACTCCAATTAAGTGTCCTTCAAATGGAGCCTGCGTCAATAACGTCTCAGAGTGTAGAAATATTGACTTACTCTTCGCATTAGCAAATGGATGCACCATCTCTACACCTAAAAAATGTTACAATGGTGCTTGTGTGAGTGATTTGAAAAATTGTAAACTTGATCCATGCCCTGCAGATAAGGTATTTTGTCCGAATAATGGGTCGTGTGCTGAATCCATATTTGAATGCTCTCAACTCGGTAAAGATTGTCCCAAAGGGCAAATTCAATGCCCAGATAAATCTTGTAAAGAGGATTATATGAAATGTAATAGTAAATGGGGTTGTCCAATGAAAGAAAGTTTTAGATGCTTAGACGGTACTTGTCAGCCACTCCCAAATATGTATCTTTCTCAATGGAGAAATGGAACTTGTGACAGTGGGTTATCCTGCCCAACTTATAAACCTTTCCTCTGTGCAGATGGGTCATGTGTACAGAAGAGTAGCTTCTGCACTGTGCTGTTCCCCTGCCCATCTGAAACTTCATATCGATGTTTTGATAGAACCTGCGCAAGAAGTGCTGATGAGTGTCCTTTGAAGAAAAGATGTCCCTCGCAAAATCCAATCCTATGCCCTAATGGAAACTGTGTCACTTCAGTCTTTGAATGTAATGAGGAAAGATGTCCTACTACTAAACCTTTCAAATGCATTTCAGGAGAGTGTCATGATAAAGTTGAAAACTGTATTTTCAACACCAAGGTAATCCCTCAGTGTAAAGAAAATCAAATTATCTGTCAAGATGGATCCTGCAGAGAATTAGCTGAGCACTGTGCCGCCTTTGAGGGTTGTTCTGACCCTGCCAAACCTTATAAGTGTCCAAATGGTGGCTGCGCTGCCTCAAAAGATGTATGTAAAAAGAATAATTGGGATAACCCCAAAAACTGTAAAGATGGCGAAACTCGCTGTGAAGATGGCATTTGCAGGACCAAATGCCCTAACTTCAACGGATGTACCTTTGAAAACCCACTACAGTGTCCTAACGGAAAATGCGTGACTCTTCTTTCAGAGTGCGCAGGTATTTCGTACTGTCCAATTGAAACTCCATTTGAATGCGCTGATGGAAGTTGTAGGAAATCCATTCACGAATGTAAAAGGCCAAAACGAACATTTGCAGGATCTGAGCTTATTATATTTGTATACCCCGAAAGCCAGATTGAAGCTGTGACCATTTTGGGAGAGTCAAATGAAATTTTAGGTGGGATTGTAATTCCGGCAAATACATTCTCCAATGACAATAGCAATAGTACTTTTACTATACTTTCTTATAAGTCATACTCAAGCAATCAAATTTACCATACTAAGACGAAATTCCATGAGACAAGGAGACTTGATATTAAAAATGTCCTTCCCTTTGCTGATAAAAACAACTCCTTAACCCTAGAATACGAAAACGCAGTTCTCTCCCCTGTTGTGAATGTTCATAATGAGACCTACGCTAATTTCAACAACCCCATCATTCTGTCTCTTGCCTTTGATTTCCCGATTAATTTTGATAACAACCTAATGGATAGGCAAGGTCTTAATCCCTTCAAGGATGTTTGTCTTGCTAGTTTAGTAAATAAAACTACTTGGGTATGTACTGGCTCAAAGCCTGTAGTAATGAAGTACGAGCAGTATCAGTTGTTTGGAAGGATCAATGACACTGGAATTTACACTGTAATCCTGAATCCTATCCCTGACATGACAAAGATTAAGGTAATAGAAAACTTCTTGGTAAAGTACTCCATCATTATATTGGTCAGTACCCTCGTTACAGTAGCTATATTCGTAGGATCTGGTTATGCCTTCGCAAGAATTTATAGATACAGAGGCAAGTACAAGCATACAAAAGACGAAAGTCAGAAGAAGGCTGATAAGATGGTAGAGCTCTCTAATATAAGCACTAGTGTTATTGGACAGACCTTGGGAGATAACCTGGATAACATAGTATTTATGAACAACCCATCTTACAAGGTAGAAAAGGTCGAATCGAAGAGTAATAGAACTGTTGAGTTAGAAAACCTTCAGGAGTCGATTCAGAAGAAGTATAGGATTTTGGAGGGAAATCATGAGCAGTTAAAGAAGACTTGCGACACCCTTACAAATGAGTTGAGAAGGTTAAAGGAATATAAAGAACAGTAAGTTATATTTCTTTAATGTATAGGCTTCAAAATCAAAATCAAGGTGGTCAAGTGTATTCAACCCAAAAGAGTATTAGCTTGCCAGAAGATAACAAGTACTTATAAACTCAAACATAGTGGGTTTTTTTATTAGAATATAAAACTTAAGCCAAAATAATATACTTTTTAATAATGATTTTAACTTTATTTAACTAAATAATTGTACTAAAGGTAATATTAGGTAGTATTAGGGGATTGGGGATTGGGGATTGGGGATTGGGCCCA
>JAAGZO010000170.1 GCA_024206195.1 bacterium
AGGTGCTGCCTCTGGAACTCCCTATTTTTCATGTGAAGATGTTGATATGACTGATTTTAATATGGAAAAGACTAATCTGGGATTACTCCCAGACTTCGCTAACACTTTAGTTTCAGTAACCGGACAGACTAAGTCTAGACCTGAAGCTCTTATTCAAATTTGTGGAAGCGGTATTGGAAATAATGGACAGGAGACTGTTGATTCGAGACTGATAAAGCGATCTCAGGAGTCAGCTAGTTCTCAAGAAGTCCCAATGGAAGAAGGAGAAGAAAAAGATAAAGAGGATGGAGAACTTGAAGAAGAAACTGAAGAGTCTGAAACATTGGGATCAGATATAAAGATTCCACGAATTTATCGGCTTATAGCTCGCTATTTTCCTAAAAGTGTGAGATGCAATGTTTTATACATGCTTGAAAATCATGTTGAAGGTGATCAAAAGACATATTATTCTTGGGCAGTAGATAGAAGCTACCACCTGAGTCTTATATTACAATTTGAACTTGAATATCGAAAACAGGAAGGGAAATGGCCTGCTGAACCTTATGATCGGATGTGGCCAGGACATTATGAAGTACTTGAAGACTATTGGCCATTTAAAGACATAAGAGAAGCTCCAGGATTTACTCCTACAATGTTAACTGAGGAAAATGCTATGATTTGGCCGCTTTACGCTACGCCATACTCAGCATACCTCGTGGAACTATTTTGTACATTTTTGTCATATGCTCCAAAATGTGCTCCTAAGGATCTGTATGTTCCAGATGAAAAGTTTACTGAAGCCTGGGACGATTCACAACAACTTTTACAGGACTATATGGAAGCTCATTTCCAACACAGACCTGAACCTATTGATGAAAGTATGATGATTGAGTACTGTGTTACTTTAATTGAGAAGATGGCAAATCAATGAACAAACAACATAATCCA
>JAAGZO010000171.1 GCA_024206195.1 bacterium
ATCAAGCTCAAAGCTAAAGTTATCTGCTGGCATTTTCTTCAGTATCAATTGCATTTATGTTTGGAGTGATCATATATTTCGGGCTAGATAGTTTATTATCACTGCATAAGAGTAGCCTACCACTGCCAGGTAAAGTAGTTTACTGAATTGAAAAGCAATAAACAGTGCAGAATGCTAAATCAAGCAAGGTGATTTCACTTGATCACGTCATGGCGTACTATTCGAGAGTGGCGTACTATTATTTCGTGGGCCTTTCTACATGGCATACTATTCGAGTGGCGTACAATTTGAGAGTGGCATACTAATCGAGAGAATACGGTATGTTTCAATGTCAAATCTGGCCTTTTCTGGATATCACTGTATCGTATCTTTTATGGACTTTAAAATACCAGTTTCTGAGGTGTGGTTACTGTTGTTTAGTCTGCACATTGCGGCTACAACTAGTCTACCTGCATGCCCTTTTCGATTTCTTTCTACAGATAAATTTCCCATGCATACAAACATGTTATCTGTAATCTCAGCCATTACAAATAATTTATTATTATTATCATATCAAATAAATGTCAGTACTATGAATGCAATTTTATTGAGCTAATTGTGACACTGTAATTCTAATACACATAGTTCTTGATTATTAAGAATGGCTAGAAACGTTTTGTTGTCAACAATACAGTAATCAATTTGTAATGTATCAGAACACTGAATGGATGTTTTCAGTTCAGCAAAACCGGCTTGCCAGTTGGAGACATTTCTCAGAACTATTCAAAGTTCCAGCAAAGACAGGTGTGGGCCTGGGGCTCCCAGAATACGACATTCAGCTGTACAACCAATCATTAGCTAAAGGGTCATATGGTGATGGTCCATTTATGCAATAAAATCTGCACACTTCATGAGCAATAAATGGACGGGCTATGACTGACGTGTAACCATAAAAAGATTGCACTGTTTGTCATGCGAAAGGGAAGCAATCTGCCCTTCAATTAGCAGAATATGTGTGCTGAATTTATTCGGTGTCAAGGATTGATATAAAATGCACTGATTTAGTCTACCAACAAGCAGCCTGCTAGAACAAGGGGCAGCACTGAAAGCGGTTTCGATCCAATGAAGATTTGCAACAGGAACTGGTGATGCAGCAATTCCGGTTCCATTCCAGTTCCATTCATTACGAATTAGGCTTAACTTATGTATGGATCTGTTGGCATCCACAGAATAAAGCTGAACAGTTCTATTGTAAGATCTGCTAAGAATTATTCTATCTTCTGAGTGGCTCAACTTTGCATCTCTGATTTGGTCCATATGCAATGGAAAGAATTCAACAGTTCTTCCGAAAATCAAATCAATCTTCTTCAATCCATAATGAGGTGTGAATGAACTTCCAGACCTAGACATGCACGAAGCGAATATTTGGCACATTTGTGAGCAGTGAAATTGAACTCGACTAACTGTTCAGGGAGCAGATCTCCTTAAGAGTCAGTTTCTGAGAGATTTTAGTTCTGCTAGTACTAACTCTGGCCACCTAAATTCCAGATCAGGCTGTGGGTGATATATGTTGTGTATGTAACGTTAGCTAGAAAA
>JAAGZO010000172.1 GCA_024206195.1 bacterium
AAAGGTTGATTTTCTGAATCAGATTTTTCATTGTCACTACTGTCAACATCCTCAGACGGAGTCGTTTCCTTTTGTACTTCCGGTATGTCTTGATAATAACATGGTTTGAGTTTGTTGATATGTACAGTCTCGGGTTCTTGATGTGGTTTATGACAGGGTCGGATTACGGCATTTACACCTCGAAGCTCAAGAATATGGAATGGACCATACCAACGAAAAGCAAACTTCTTACAGCGCATTGTAGGTAAGGCACTGATGCGACGTAACACACGTTGACCAGGATAATAGGAAGGAAGAAAAGCATTTCGATCGTAATAGTATTTTTGTCATTTTTGAGCAACAGCAATGTGTTCTTTGGCAAGTGTCCATGCATTTTGTAAGTTCTTTTGTAATTGAATTGCATAAGTGGTGGTATCTAGATATTTTGTATCAGGCGGTGTGAATGCAATTTCCAATGGTTGGACAGCATCTCGTCCATACACAAGGAAAAATGCGGATTCCTTAGTGCTTTCCTGTATACTAGTGTTTAACACTAGTATACAGG
>JAAGZO010000173.1 GCA_024206195.1 bacterium
CAACAGCAACAACAGCAACAACCCCAGAAGAAGCTAAAAATAAATAAAATAGTAACAAAAATGTCGGTGAGTAGATCCTCTCTGTTTGTCCATTGCCCAAGTCAAACCCTTCCGAAGAAGGGAGTCATAAATTAAAGTGCATGGAATCTCACTTTGAGGGCAGTCAAATTGGTATTATTGTTGCTACTTTGCTTTATCATGCATGTTGATGTTCAAAATTTTAACTAAATGCCCGGCTTGGTAAAAGTACCCTGGCTAAAGACATGTTGCTGAATTGGCAAGAAAATATTCAGTGAAGAACCTAGACGCATTGTGATCATGTACAATTATTATTATCAGCCATGTATTTGGAAATTCAGTACAAATAAGTACCCCGACCGTTGTTTGTTTGCAACCAGGTTGAACGAAGATATAATTTCGGAAAAAACCTTCGGTTCTCCTTCGTCCTGCAGTGGTCCAACCGTACTTCTGATCGATGACATAGCACACACTCTGACTAAAAGTGATCTG
>JAAGZO010000174.1 GCA_024206195.1 bacterium
AAACTATAATTATCCTCAACGAAGGAGGAGTAAGACATGTCAAAATTAGTTGCATTTGCCGCCATACAGGGTGGATATAAAGTAGTTTCTCAAGTAGAAGGTGAATTAGAGCATGCACTTCAGAGTAATGACGCATCTACTAAAATTGGTTTTGGTAATACGGCTTACTTTCTACCTGTTATCTATTCTTTAACAGGAATGAAGTGTGAAACATTAGAAGACTTAAAAAAACCAATGGATTTTGCTCGTGGTTTACTTCCACCACATATTAAAAGTAAAAACCACTTACCTTACTTAGGCCCTCTATTAGATGCCGGTATGGCTTCTATCTTTGCTTATGAAGTAAAAGAAGCGCTTAGAATTTTAAGAGAGCCAGAGTTTTATACCTTTACAGAAGATCCAGATCCAGAAAATGGAAAACTATGGGTTGGACCAGCAGACGATATTATCCTGAGAAAAAGAGGGGTTGAGTTTGTTGATGGTTCTGCTCCTGGTTTTGCTGCCATGGTTGGTGCTGCGCCAAATAATGATATTGCAAAGATGCTTGTAGAGGATTATCAGAAAAAATCTATCTACATTTTCTGTGCTGCAAATCATAATGGTAAAACAGTTTCTCAACAGTGTGTTGATGCTGGTATGCAGATTGGCTGGAACACAAGGATCGTTCCTTTTGGTCCAGATATATCTTCTGCAGTGTTTGCACTTGGTTTTGCAAACAGGGCAGCTATGGCATTTGGTGGAGTTCAACCAGGAGATCATAAGAAGATTCTTCATTACAACAAAGACAGGGTCTTTGCATTTGTAAATGCTCTAGGTGATATAGGAACAGAGTGGGCATGTGCAGCAGCAGGCGTTGTTAACTGGGGATTCCCAACACTTGCCGATACAGATATTCCAGAAGTTCTTCCAACAGGTATCTGTACTTATGAACATGTTGTTGCAAACATAGAACACGAAGAGATGGTACAGAAATCTATAGAGACCAGAGGTCTAAAGGTTTCTGTAACAGAGATAGACATCCCCTGCTCTTTTGGCCCTGCATTTGAGGGTGAACGAGTAAGAGGAGCAGACCTTGCCTGTCAGGCTGGTGGTGGAAAAACAGCCTGTACAGAGCTTGTTAAGATGGCAGACATGAAAGAGATTGAGGATGGCAAGGTAGACGTAATAGGACCTGAAATCGTTGATATTGAGGAAGGTAAAGCTTTTCCTCTTGGAATCTATGTACAGATTGCAGGACGTGAGTTCCAGGCTGATTTTGAGCCAATCCTTGAAAGACAGATTCATCACCTTATCAATTATATCCAGGGCATTATGCATATGGGACAGAGAGATATTGCATGGGTTAGAATCAGTAAAGCTGCCGTAGAAAAAGGTTTTAGCGTGAAAGACATTGGAACAGTTCTCCATGCTAAATTCCACCAGGATTTTACTAAAATTGCTGATAAGGTTCAGGTCACTCTTTATACTAAAAAAGAGGATGTTGAAAAGCTGACAAAAAGGGCCAAAGGCGAATATAAGACCAGAGATGAGCGTGTTGATAAAATGACAGATGAGGATGTTGATACATATTACTCCTGTACTCTTTGTCAGTCTTTTGCTCCTTCGCATGTTTGTTCTGTTTCTCCAGAAAGAACAGGTCTTTGTGGCGCTTATAACTGGATGGATTGTAAGGCTTCTTTTGAAATTAATCCTACAGGACCTAACCAGCCGATAACCAAGGGTGAATGTCTTGACCCTGTTCTTGGTCAGTGGAAAGGTGTTAATGAGTTTATTGAGAAGGCATCAAGAGGGACAGTTACTCACTATAATTTCTATTCAATGCTTCATGACCCAATGACCACTTGTGGTTGTTGTGAGTGTATTGCTGCTGTTCTTCCTTCATGTAATGGAATTATGACAGTTAGCAGAGATTACACCGGTGAAACACCTTCAGGAATGAAGTTTACAACCCTTGCAGGAGTTATGGGTGGTGGTGCTTCTTCTCCTGGATTTGTAGGTCACTCCAAGTTTAATATCACTCAGGGTAAATTTGTTAAGGGTGATGGCGGTCTACTTAGAATGGTGTGGATGCCAAAAATATTAAAAGATGAGATCAAAGATAGAATTGATAAGAAAGGCGCAGATTTGGGAGTTCCTAATCTGTTTGATATGATAGCAGATGAGACAGTTGGAATTACAGAGGACGAGATTATGCCTTTCCTTCAGGAAAAGGGACATCCTGCTCTGGACATGGATCCAATCGTTGGCTAGTTAAATTCTACCGCGCATATTTTATAGGGTAGTAATTTCTCCGTAAAATTAAAGTATGATTTTAAAAATAGTTGATGTTTTTTTGGAAATTGTAAGGACCAGTTCTAAAAAGAAATTTACTGTCGAGATCACAAGAGCATCTATTACATATTAAGTTT
>JAAGZO010000175.1 GCA_024206195.1 bacterium
ACTCATTCCGTAAAGTTTTGCAATGTCCTTTGTTCTTACTTTATTCTCCTTCAACCAACGTATTTCAAGTGCCTTTATAAGTTTTCTGTATTGCTTCTCATGTAGATTCTTAGTAATTGCACCATCTACATGAGCCCATACCTTCCCAGTCACAACTTCCGAGGCATAACTATACGTTATCCCAAAACACTTTGCAATATCTTTAACCTTTGCACCATCTTTTCTCAATTGACGCATTTCAATTACTTCTTCTTCTGTAAGTTTTGTCCCATTATATGTGAAAAGTTTGCAGATACCTTCTCTAATCTTCTTACCTACCAAAACGTTTGAGACATAATTGCACCTCACCTCAAAACGCTTTGCAATATGTCTAATATTCGCACCACCTTTTCTCAACTGACGCATCTTAATTATATCTTTTTTCGTAAATCTCTTGCCCGAATGCGGTTTAAGAGCACCATTAACGTAGGACCATGTCTTCCTATTCAAAACTCTTGAGGTAGATACGCAATGTATTCCAAAACGCTCTGCAATATCTTTAACCTTCGCACTATCTTTTCTCAATTGGCGCATTTCAATTACTTTTTCTTCTGTAAGTTTTGTTCTTTGCATTTCATATCTCTTTAGAGTGTATTGGCTTTAACCCCCTAATACCCATACACTTTCGTGTATGGGTATATTTTGGCTATTTAGTTGCTACGTAATACAATTCGCGAATTGCCCTTGTTTGAGCAACATACAACAAGTTTTTTTCCTCCTTTCCCGCTTCCGGACGGTATGTGCTTCGAAGCAAAAATACCCTATTGCGCTCCAATCCCTTTGCCTTATGTGTAGACGAAAGAATGATGCGCGATGAATCGTCTATATCATCAAAAAGCTTCTTGATGTTGTCTTGAACCTCCTTCAGTGAAACCGTGCCTTCACAAAGACACTCCAAACATTGAGCCTTATCTTCAATGGTATCGGTTGGACGCCTTCGTTTTGCCAAACGCATACACTCAATATCTCTCCATTTTTGAAGCCAACTGAGAAAATCATCAACACTAGCCGCTTTGCTTTTCGTGATAAGATAAGTAAGCGATTTCCCAACATCCCGCCCTTGAATGTTAGCTGGAACGCCTCGCTTGAGAAATCCCAAGCAAAGACGAATCAATGGAGCATTTACCCTGGAAAGAATGAAATCACCAGCTTTGGCATTGTTTTCCATGAATTGCTCGGAGCAATTCTCTACCTTGCCAGGAGCATTGCTCTCGTTTGCTCTGTATTCCGGTACCAACTTCTGCGCCTCCTTTACTATGGCATGACCACAACGGTATGTGACCGATAGTGGTAGCCGCTTCGAATTCAATTGCGTTACAATGCTAGTTATTGCTTCAGAATCCGCTCCACGGAATCCGTAAATTGCTTGATTCTCATCCCCAACACTAATGATTCGTCCCGTTGCCTTTACTGAACGAATCGCTAGATCAATTTGAGCTTTATTCAAATCTTGCGCTTCGTCAATGAATACCCAATCATAACGGGTAACTGAGAGATTGTGCGCTGATGGAAAATAAATCATATCGTCAAAGTCAATCCTAGCTGTATCTTGCCGCGTCGCTTCTGTTACCTTCTGAACCAAAGCAACGAATTCATCCGTGCTGTATGTGCAAGAATCAATATCATGCTTGTCCATGATAACTTTAATCTCTTCTGTGTCTTTGCATAGATAACCCTTTGAAAGACTAATTGCCTTTTCTAGGTTTTGACGAGCCTCTAACGTTTCAGCTTCATCTCCTAGTTCAGCTTGAATGTACCCTTTTAGCTTAAAAGAATCAATACTAACCTTCCCAAAGGCTTTGGTGATTGCTTTCAATCCCAATGAATGCAGTGTCAAAACAGTTACATTATCAGGCGCTTTTGTTGCCAACTCAATTTGAATGCTTTTGTTAAATGCAACCATCAATGCCAATCCTTGCGGAATGTGATAAAAACCCTCAACAAGCGTTGAAGTCTTTCCCGTTCCCGCAAATGCATCAACATGCAAGTTTCCACTGCCATTTGCAATTTCATCGAAAATTGCAAGTTGTAGATTTGACCAGTTGCGATATACTCGCGCAACCTTTTTCGTCTGTGGCTGATTCTTCTTAGGATATTTACGGTATTTTTTGCTGTATGAGTTCTTGTATGCCATTTTATCCCTCTTTTGGGGTTTGGATTTGAAGACTTTTATTACCCTTCTTAACTCCTAAAACCCTCTCACTAACGTGTGAGGGTAATTTCAAAGATTACGTACTAAGAAAAACCTCCCTCCAAGCACCTTTTTCCCACTCAATGCTTTGACCGTAATATACTGGATGATGTTGTGTTGATTTAAAAACCACCCGTCCCTTATAATGAATCTCAATTCGAGTAAGACCTCCTTTTGATCCATTACAAAATTCCGTCTTTTTAATAATCATGTTATTATCAATTTGGCTGGAATAATATAAGGAAAAGGCATTAGAGTACTTGTCACCAGCACTTGAATCTGCTTTGTCATTAAAAGGAAAATTGTGTGCTTTTTTACATATTGCGCGTTGTACTGCCGCTTCTTTCCTTTCAGCTACAACTCTAGCATTTTTCTCTCTTAGTGCTGCCATAAACTTGTTGTAACACAATTTCGCTCTATTAACCAACTGCCCGATGTAAGTCGTTTTCATTTTCTTACCTCAATATTTGGTCTCTTTAAACCCCAAAACCCATACACTTTCGTGTATGGGTTTTGATTCCACCTTATATAAGCTGGTCCATATAATCATTTTAATCCATGGTACACCTCCTTTGTGTTACTTTGATTACCAAGTCCCCTAAGCAGGAATCGAATTAGCCCACCTACCAATAGCGCCTATCTCTTTCCACACCATTCGAGACGCAATTACCACCATCTTTTCGTTTGGCGCCTTGAAAGCTTTGTCCGGAACTCCAGCTTTCTTGTTCCCTAGTGTCACGTTGCCATGCGTCAATTACAAAGACACACGTTCCAATAAGTAGAAGTGTTCCCAGAAACAAAGAAATTACGACCCAATCTTCCTTTCCCATAAAACTTCCTCGACCAATAAATGGTCGCGTTATTGCTTTCCATGCGGTCTTGCTTGTTTTCAACATATCAACCTCCTTAGCTGGATTTAATCACATTTACTTCCCTTTAACCACTAAAACCCATACACTTTTGTATAAGTTGTTTTACTTTATTGTACTAATGCCCTCAAGCACCTCATTACCGTTCTATTATTCAATAAGCTCATTACCACTCCGTTAGGAGTAGTTATAGGCTTATCATCAAAAACCTTCCTTATATATAGCAGCTCTCCATGAATCCAATGTTCTTCAAGTATCTTATTCCCTTCTTCATCATAATGTATAATGGCGCTATCATTTGTGTTATGAGGTTTCCCTTCTTTGTTTTTATACGTAATCCTCTTTGCTTCCCCATTAGGATGTTTCTCTGTGAAAGTGTTCGTGCCTTCTTCTTTACAACTATACTTTATACAAAACTCCTCTTTTGTAAGTTGTTTATCATCAACATAATATCCTCTATCACTTATTTGACCATTCTTTTTAAAATATATAACAGCCGGTCCAGTTTTATTGTGAGCTTTTCCATTAATATAATATCCTTTATACTCTTCTTCCCCACTCTTATGCCACCTTCTATGAGCTGGTCCATTTTCATTGTGAAGCCCTCCGCAAATATAATATAGTTCCTCATGTTTTTGACCATTCTTATGCCAATATGTATCAGCTGGTCCATTTTCGTTGTGACATTTTCCATTAAGATAATATGTTTCACTCCATTTTTTACCATTCTTATAAAATAGTACCAAAGCAGGTCCGTTTTTATTGTGAAGCTCTCCCCTGCTGTTTCTATGTTCAATGTTTTGCCTCATTTTCTTTCACCTTTAAACCCCAAAACCCATACACTTTCGTGTATGGGTAAATGGGTTACAGCTCATATCATGAACTGAAATTCAAGCTCAAATTGCCCTCCTTCCCCATTGCCACATTGACTAAGATAAGCGTCTTCAATTCCATTCTCAACTAAATACGCGCTAATGATTTTTTCAACTTCTGGCAAGCTAATCAACACTACACTTTCCTTTTCGTATTCGTAATGTTTCGATACCATTAAGACTGTACGAAACGCAACTGTACGAAACTCAAAAACAAAACTCTCATGTGGAGAGCTGGTCTCACTCTGTATTGGTTTGAGGTAATTGAGGTAAAGCCTCTTGTTTCTCTGTTCCAACGTTCCTTTCTTCGAAATCTGAAACTTACCAACAATGGCTTCAACCTCTACAACTCTTACTTTGATTTTCCCAAACATATCAGTCTCCTCGCTTTAACTGCTATGGTCTCTTAAATCTATCCAGTCCCCTAAGCAGGAATCGAACCTGCTGAATTCAATTTAGGGGACTTCATACTTACTATTAATTAGCTTGCCGTGTCGTTGTGACAAGGCTTTATAGCAATATGTGATGAACATTGAAAACCCCCTATCTATATACCTATTTGTAATACAAAAGTTCTCTTCTTTGTTGGGGTTCTCTTCTTTGTTGGGGTTCTTTTTTTTGCTGTAATAATCGGAATAGAATAGCGCAAGTATCAGATTTATCAATACATCTGATATAGAGCTTCTTTCTTTTTTACAGTCGACTTTTTTACAGTCGACTTTTTTACAATGGTCGGAATATTTCCAAGACGCTTCTGGATCTTTTCCAGTAAGGGATCTTTTATACTCATCAATCATGTTACGCGTTAAAGCCAATTCCTTTGTTGAAAAAGCATTAAAATGCTTATCCAACCCTTCAATCCAAGGAGGAAAACCAGTGTCTGGATCAACCTCTAGATCCGCCTGCAAGTTATCGGTTTCTTTGCACACAAGAAACACAAGCTCTCTTATTTCAGATGTATCGTGATACAAAAATTTTTCAAACCCCAAGATTCCTATATTGTTCCAATCGATAAACTCCATTTGATATGTATTTCCTTTTTGCTCGATATTCTTCATTTGATTTTCTCCTTCTCCTCTTTAACCCCCTAAAACCCATACACTTTCGTGTATGGGCTTTGATCACCTTTAGTTGTTTCACTTAAAATGGATACG
Organism: bacterium; assembly: GCA_024206195.1. The sequence goes on from JAAGZO010000175.1 coordinate 5,126, forward strand.
TATATTCCTTGCCTTTACTGACTTTTGTTCTATCCTCATTAAATTCTATCCCATGAATCCAATATTCCCTATATAATTCTGAACCATCCTTCCGAAAACCAATACGCGCAATTCCTTGCTTATTGTGGAGTTTTCCATTAATGTAATGTGCTTTGTATGTTTCTTGACCACTCTCACTCCACCATATCCAAGCTGGTCCATTTTCGTTATGAAGTTTCCCATTAATACAATATCCTTCACTTTGTTTTTGCCCATTCTCATGCCACATTTCTGTTGCTGGTCCGCTATTATTGTGTACCTCTCCATCAATATAGTATGCTCTATAAGACATTTTTCCGTCTTCGTACCACTTTATTCTAGCTGGTCCGTTCTCATTATGAAGCTCTCTAGCTTCATTGAGATAAACTTCTTCGCTTTTATTACCATTTGCGTGAAAATTTGTGTATGTTGCTTTCATTTTTTTTACTCCATTTCTTTTCTTTTGTGTTACCTTGACTATCCAGTCCCTTTATTTCATATCATGAACTCAAATTCAAGCTCAAATCTCCCCCCTTCCCCATTGCCACATTGACTAAGATAAGCTTCTTTAATTCCTTCCTCAACTAAATATGCAGTAATGATTTTTTCAACTTCTGGCAAGCTAATCACCACTACACTTTCCTTTTCGTAATGTTTCGATACCATTAAGACTGTACGAAACTCAAAAACAAAACTCTCATGTGGAGAGCTGGTCTCACTCTGTATTGGTTTGATGTAATTGAGGTAAAGCCTCTTGTTTCTCTGTTCCAACGTTCCTTTCTTCGAAATCTGAAACTTACCAACAATGGCTTCAACCTCTACAACTCTTATTTGGATTTTTCCCAACATATCAGCCTCCTCGCTTTATTTGTTGTCGTTTGTTTTTACTAAGTATTGCGGATAAGTGTAGCAATTAGAGCTATTATTACTAGAAAAATAACCTCAAGAATTATTAGACCTAGAGTTATAACTGCCGCAATTCCTGTGGAAAATAACTTTGCAGAATAAACGCCCAAACCAAATCCTGCAACAAGCACAGAAAACCACATGAAAATATTAAGTCCTACAGTAACAACAATAGTAGTAATAGTGAGGTTATCTGTATTCATTTTCTTACCTCCGTTTGTTCCCTATTTGTTTCTCTTTAACCTCCTAAAACCCATACACTTTCGTGTATGGGTAATTTTATAGGATTTATTTTTTATTTTGTTTTCCTTTCGCTGCATATTGCTTGTTCGCCTTTTTCGCATTCAAGCGCTTTGTATGGTGCACAAATCTTATTACATTCTTCCAGTTCCAATTCATTATTGAACCCAACCAGCACCCAAACAATAATACCCGCGATTCCCAGCACTAGAACCAACCAAACAACCAAACAACCAACTACGCAACACAACGCCCATAGTTCTTTAATAGTATAGGTTGTAAATGAGCCTTTGGTTTTGTTTCGCCGCACTTCACGTATCGCTTGTTGTAGTTTTTTCTCTTCTCTTCGTTTAGCTATTATCTCAAACCATTGCATGTTAGTCTCCTTTTTCTCTTGAATCTATTTAGTCCCCTAAGCAGGAATCGAACCTGCTAAATCCAATTTAGGGGATTGAAACTTTATCAAATACCTTTCTAAGCTGGTCCATTTATGTTGACGGCAAAGACCTCCGAAATAACTTCAAACGGGATTATTTTGCGCACAATATGCGCACAGGCTCTCTCTTCTAAATAACGAGCTGCAATGCTGCTGGTGGCGGTCTCAACAGCAACAGCAACATTGTAAACCGCGGCTTCGTAATCGAAGCTACAAAGGTTCGCAACTGCAAAAGCCGCTTTTGCCGCCGCCGCCGCTGGTACTCCATCAACCAACTCAGCGTAACGCGCTTTACTATAAATGTTCACCGCACTATAGATTTCCACTGCTGCATCATGCATTACCCTTTTGTTTATCTGAAGACTGCCATCCTCCATTTTACTCTTATAAGAACAGAATTCTCCTAAAGAAAGCTGTGTCTCAATTTCCGCACAACATGCTTTTACTATTGCCGGGTCTGCTGGGTGCAGATGCTCAATCCTTTGGACACACTTAAATGCCGCTTGCATTAACCAATAGTCACTAATTCCAGTTAGTTGAGCGATTCGTAGCAACCAATCGCCACGAGTACACTCCAACCATACTTGTTCCAGATTGCGCTCTCCAACCCAATTAGAAATTGCATCGCTGCAGTATAAGAATTTGCACTCATTCTTGTTCAACCAATCTTTGAACGTCAAATGCTCTTGCTTAAACATCTTCATTGACATGTTAGTCTCCTTTTTCTCTTGAATCTATTTAGTCCCCTAAGCAGGAATCGAACCTGCTGAATCCAATTTAGGGGATTGAAACTATCGAACACCCTCCAATTTCTCCGCTATAAGACTAAACGGGATTACCTTGCGCACCACATATGCACAAGCTTTCGCTTCCAAATTTCCTGCACGGCTTCCTGCTGCCACACAAACGGCGTTGCAGATATTGTCTGTTACACTTTCACAATTGAAACCAGCATTGCATCCAATATCTGCAAGAGCCGTTGCAGCCCAGCCCGATACTTCATAAAAGCTCAGGCTAGCATAATGATTCTCGTTAACTTTTATTGCCGCTCTCTCCATTCCCTCTAACGAATTATTTTCCGCTTGAAGATACTTCTCAATTTCTTCCCAACAAGCATCTACTTCCGGAGATTTCGGAAGTAGATACTCAATCCTTTGGACACACTCAAAAGCCGCTTGTACCAACAAGCGGTCGCAAATTCCTCCTATCTGGGCGATTCTCAACAACCAACTACCTGTAGGGCATTCAGCCCATGCTTGTTCCAAATTGCGGTCTCCAACCCAATTCGTAATCTCTTCCTTGCAATCATTATCGTCCAACCAATCTTTAAACTGCTCTTGCTTAAACATCTTCTACCTCCATTTTCTTTTCTCTTTAACCCCTAATACCCATACACTCTCGTGTATGGGTAAATGGTTCTGCCTACTTACATCGAAAATACATTGTTGTGGTACCCTTATTAAGTTGTAGAACCTCATATCCTCTGTGCATACATTTTCCTCCAGCTCTCTTATAAAGCAAATCTTCCACACTATCTACAACAATATACGCGGGTTTTCCGTCCTTCCAATTAACTTCTTGAATATCCGGGGGAGGACAACATCCAACCAACGTACCAACCAAAACCAAAAACAAGGTGTTCTTCATTTTCTTTTCTCCTGTTATGATGTTTGCATAACTACTTCTCTTAACCCCCTAAAACCCATACACTTTCGTATATGGGTAAAAGTTATCTACACTGCCAACAACACACTTTCCCATCTTCCCCCAAATTTGCATAATCGTCTCTGCAACCACACTTCCTACAAATTCCCCCTTGTTTGGGAATATGATTTTTACTCTCCACTTCTACTGGCTTCTGTGAAGTGAGTTTCAGAAACTCTTCTTTAGTAAGCTCCTTTCCATCAATCCAATATTCTTCATGGTGTTTTTGACCACTATCATAGCAATATATACAAGCTGGTCCATTTTCGTTGTGACGTTTTCCATCAATATAATATCCTTCATACCGTTTTTGACCA
>JAAGZO010000176.1 GCA_024206195.1 bacterium
ACAACTCGGATATCGTCGACTGCCAGCTGCCGCGCGATAACTCTATATTCGTTGATTCTTTATTGCCATACTTATCATAGTTATATATTTCTATCTCTGTGCCTTTGTCTCCTTTAAATGCCGTACTTAATTCCTTATATTTTGTTTCTTCTGCCGCGCTACGTTCATCGCCTTTCTCGCCTAATTTTTTCATCAATTCTATATCATCGTTCTTACGTAATGAAAGTATTATATTATACTCATCACTGTTATCTTTACTGTTATGAGAGGCTTCTCCCGACCATGTACCCGGACAGAATCCCTTCTTTGTTACTCCTACTGTCTTACCCCATATCTCGCTCATTGCACGGACTGCATTCTGGATCTCATAAGGATTATAGCCGGCATTTATTAACTGGGTCTTGGCTGATTCATTTACCGATACATCGCCGTTCTTTTCATTACGGTTAAAATAGGCATTTGTCTCCTCATCTGCCATCAGTCGATCATCATTTTCTGCATCTTTTAACCCGATTTTCTTCATCTCACTATTTAACTCTTCCATTCGCGCTACTGTTACAAGATCTGCTGTCACACGTTCTCCGGCTATAAAACTTGAGCGAGATAACGCTGCCAAATCCGCTTCATCTATGCCGCGCGTGTTCTCCATCTCTAATGTCTCCAACAGCTCGCCGTTATTCTCTTCGGCTAGCATCTTCTGCGCTTTATGACGTAAATGGGTTATCGATGCCATATCATATACCATTATTTTACTCTCGTCTTTTATCCCTTCTATTAATTCACTGTAATTCCCTGTGTTATTACCCAATTCTATCAAATTTGTACCGTTTTCATAACTTAATCCAAATAAACTTGCCAGTTTATCTTCTTTCTTGGGTTCTTCCTTATTTACATACCGGCTTAACTCTGGTGTATTACCTACATACATCGAGGCGCACATCGAATCTGCCATTGTTAAACTACGAATTATAAATATCAATGTATACGCTGTTGTCTTGCCGCCTCCGGCTGGAAGCTGCGCTATCCTGCCGCCTCCTTGTAAACATTCTTCTACCATCTCCATCTGAAGATCCGCCAGATCTTC
>JAAGZO010000177.1 GCA_024206195.1 bacterium
CTAAGTGCAGAATGGAGTATGGATTGTTTGATGAATGGAGTTGGTGTAGGTTTCTCTACTCATTGGCGAGGAGTAGCATCTCCACCCAATAAAGATGATTTCGAAGTTTATGTGATTCCAGATTCTCGAGAAGGATGGGTTGAGAGTTTGATAAAATTAATGTGTGCTTACATTGATAGTCCTAAATATGGAACAAATAAATACCCAAAATTTGATTATTCTAAGATTCGTCTAGCTGGACTCCCGATCAAAGGTTTTGGAGGAACATCGTCAGGTTCAGGTCCTCTAAAGAAAATGCATAATCGCATTGAAGGATATCTAGATGCATTCTGTAAAGGAAAACTGGAGACACGAGCGAAGGTCCATAAACCAGATGCAGATGGAGTCTGGAAAGAAGTAGAAGTTGATGTTAAAAAGCCTTATGGTCATACCAGACTAGTTGCTGATATCTTTAATGCTATTGGTGCTTGCGTCGTTGCTGGAAATGTCCGAAGATGCTTACCTGGAGATGCTCTAGTATATGCTAAAGAGGGTTTAATCCCTATCCAAGATATAAAGGTAGGGACAGATGTTTTAACCAGTAGTGGTTATGAAAAAGTAAGTAATAAATTCGAACAAGGAAATCAAGAACTAGTGAGAATTATAACTCAGGATGGAGATTTCAAGTGCACAAAAAATCATCGCATGGCAGTATGTATAGGATATAACAGTCATGTATGGAAGGAAGCAGGAAAATTAGTACCAGGTGACAGACTGATTACTTCTCGTTCCGTACTATGTGGTACAAAAACAAAGCTTCCATTTTGGGAATATGTACAAAAAACCTCTACATGTAATAATATAATTATTCCTCTATTGGACAGTAATATGGCATGGTTTATTGGTCTTTTTCAAAGTAGAGGTTATACTTATACAAATTATGATCATGAATATTCAGGTTTCAATGCCTATGTGAGTATAATCATTGATGCAGATAAAAAGCAAGATGTAGTGGTTGTCAAGGCTCAAGAACAACTTCAACGTTTCGGAGATTCAGATGTAATTCTCAAAAAATGTAATAATGAGAATTCTTGGATGGTTCATTCTCAGTCTAAGCAGTTAGCATGGTACTTTGATAAAAATATCAAGTATCAAAAACGCGTTCCTAAATATATCATGAATGGACTACCAGAGATACGATTGGCCTTTGTAGCCGGAGTATGTGATGGTAAAGGTTGTTTAAAAAATAGACCGATGAATGTTTTAACAACTATTTATGAGGAGTTTGCTCGTGACATTCAACAACTCTTATATTCATGTGGTATAGAGTCAAGATTTAGTACAAGAGCTGATTCATGGCCTAGTAGAGAGGGATGGCAAAGACTATATATGATTAATCTCATAACTTTGAGATCTCAAAGTTTGTTTTGTGAAATTCCTGAACTACATTGTAAGATGATGCAAAGTAGTAATGACCAATCTGCTAATGGATTTCCTTGTAGTTTCGAAACTACAGAAAAATTGAAGAGTAAGTATGGGCTTTATGACAATAACCAATTTAATATTGATTCATACGAACGAGAGTATGTAGAGTGTGAGTACACCCCAGTCGAGGTAATAAATGTTGAAAAAATTGAAGGTATGACGCAAACATATGACATTGAGGTTGAAAATAAGCACGAGTTCTTTTGCAATGGATATAGAACACATAATAGTGCTGAAATAGCCTTAGGTCATGTAGATGATAGAGAATTCATTGATCTTAAAAATTATACAAAAAATCCAGAGCGAGGTGAGATTGGATGGATGAGTAATAACTCTATTGTTTTAAAGGCAGATGAAGATTACGAAAATTTTTCTCATATTCCTGATTTAGCAGCTAGAGTGCGAGACAATGGAGAACCTGGTATGATTAACCTACATAATATTCAAAAATTTGGTAGATACGGAAAAGAAGTACGAGATAATGCGTCTCTATGCAATCCGTGTTTCAGTGGTGAAACACTTATTGCTACAGCTGATGGTCGCGGATGTGTGCGTATAGATGAACTTGTCAAGGAAGGAAAAGATGTTCCAGTTTACTCTATCGACGAGACATCAGGAGAGGTATCAATCCAATGGGGAAGACATCCTCGTGTCACAGGCAGGAATAAGAAACTTCTTCGTGTCCACTTCGGTTACTATCACAAAGGCGAATATTTGGATGTGACTCCTAATCACAAGTTTCTCCTTAACGACGGTAGGACTGTAGAAGCTAAAGATTTGAAGAAAGGAGATTCTTTGCCTCAATTTAAGAGTACTGTTTTTAATGACGACTACAGAAGAGTTTACACACCCTCCACGAAGAAGTATAGAGTCGAGCATCGCATGATCAAAGAATTTTTTGAACCAGAAGCTTTCTATAAGACATATCAGGATGGTGTATATAACGGGTGTTGTAAAACTCATAATGTAGTAGTCCATCACAAAGATGAAAATAAGCTGAATAACCATCCGGAAAATTTGGATATCACCACTGCATCTGAGCATAACCGTATACATAATGTAGAGTACATTGGAGAAGGTAACCCAATGTACGGTAAGAAGCATACAGAAGCAACTAAGAAACTAATAGGTGAAAAGTGTAGTCTGAGATGCGAGGACCCAGAATATAGGGATATGTTGAGTAAATCTCAAACTCCCCAAATGAGAGATGATTCTTCTAAAAGGATGAAGGTCAGCCGTGCAAAATGGCTAACTAGCTATTATGATAAGGTCATTACCGAGAACTGTGGACTAAGAATCGTTCGAGAGTCGGACACCGTCTTACGTGTGATCCGAACATGCGAGAATGATAAGTGCGCCCAGGATTTTTCGGTACCATGGAGACATCGTGAATATGCATTCTGTTCTCATAGCTGCTCTAACACTAAAAAAGAAAGTATAGAAGCGCGTAAAAAAGGTCAAACAAAAACATTTGAAAGCAAGGCGAAAGATAATTTCTATAAACAAGCTATGATTTACCAAGGCCTTCTAGATAATAAGAGTCCTGTGATGAAAAAAGATTTTGAACAAGCTTGTAAATCTCAGGGTGTGTCTTGTAGATTTAACGCTAAGTCTAGCAACCCGTGGA
>JAAGZO010000178.1 GCA_024206195.1 bacterium
AATGGTTAGTGACATGGCTACTGCCATTATCAGGTAATAGTACTGATGTTGTTGAAGTTGTTGATTGACAACGAAGTCCGGATTGTTCAAACCAAGGGGCTAAATGCTTGAGAATGCCATTTGGAATTTCTCCAGAATTTGAAATACTTAAGTCCTTTTCAGGTTCCAGGGATTTACATCTGCATCCCTGAACAGATAGTGTGTCGTTAAGTTTCTTGTATAATTGGGTAACAGGGAAAGAATTCCGTCGATGCGATTCAACAGAATTATCCTGTCTAAATTTAATTGATTTAGAATTTCTTGATGACTCGGACCCAGAAGATTTACATCTATGGGACCGTTCAAGTCTTTGGATGTCTTTTTTATAACTTCTTTCATTCTTTCTTCTATTTGTTGAAAAATAATCCGCGAGCCGTTTGGTTGCTCTAGCAGATCCAAAAATTTTTTGTTCAAATGAGGCGTTTGCTTTATGGGTTCTGGAGTAATAGAAGTTCTTAACAGATCCGAGTCTGTCCTTAATGACATCTCTACGGAACTGCTTATTAAAATCTCTATTTACTCTGATATCTTCTTTTCTTCTTTCTCCGGCAACCTTTTTTGTTCTTCTGTACTGACTTGTTCTTTGTAACATTTTCATTGAATTATTGTTCATTCATTCGATTGAGAATAAGAGAGTATGCGAGCAGACTGACCGCTCAGCTTGAAGGATTTTAAAAGAAGTGAAT
>JAAGZO010000179.1 GCA_024206195.1 bacterium
ATTCCACCAATGCGGTAAAATTCATCGGATGCTTCCAGAAAATCTACCAAATTTAAATTCCCCTCACCTGGAATAATAACATCGGCAAAGTCATGGGTTCTATTGTATGCACTAAATTTCCAATCACTCAAACATATATCATCAAAGTTCTTTAACCTCATCTTCATTTCAAGTGCGCCCATTTCGCTATTAAAATAATGAACATCGAATTTTTGCATATTGTATCTTATAAGATTTAAAAGAAGGGCTGTTTTCCCTGCATTGCGTTCTCCTGAAATTAATATTATATTCCCTGGAAGAATTGTCACCATGTTATGTAATCCAAACGGCAACCAAATATCAACCTCTTTTTCATCTACATTGACAAAATCAAGCACCTCTAGGTCTGTATCTATTTTGCGGAAAACACCATTCTTTTTCCCAACTCTTTCACAAGTGCCATCTTTTATGAATCTGCACATAATGGCAGATATTTTATTTTTAATTACTTTGTCGCTCCCCGCACCAATCATTTCTCCGACATCTTTTAAAGAAAAAGCCCCCTCTGTCGTTTGAATGTAATCTGCAATTTCATCTGTTAAACTCAAACCGCCTTTTTTCTTCTCTGAAAGAAAAGCGTTCATTCTTACTAATATCTCTTTTTCTGGTACTGTTCTTTTAAGATAGTTGTAATGTAATAAGGTGCGGTGAATGGCAACTTGACTACACCCAGCCATGACCATGCACTTAACTATGTAATTTAATGCATCTTCTGCGAGTTTTTCTTGTCCCTTTTCCATATTGTTGGATTCTGTGGATTCTGTTGGGTTGGTTGTTGGTATGGTTTTTTTGTGTCCTTTTGTGTCTTTTAGTAGTTTTTCATAGGTGTTAAAACCATCACTCATGTCGTTTTCTCTATTTGTTTCAAGCATTTAATTACCGTGTTGGAATTGTTGGACAAATATATACAAATATTGGATTCTCGTTGTATTTTTATTGGATTTATTTAAGTTGCCGTAATGTTTCATTAAATTTTCTTTCAATTTCCCATGAGCAAATGTTCATTCTGCGTAGTGTTTTAAAGATTCTTTCTGCCGTGTCTTTCAGGTTGTTTTCTTCATCTTCGTGGCAAGTATCGCATAATGTTATTAAGGCATCATCTGGATAATTCCAAGGCATTGTGTAGGGTAAATAATACTTGTGGTGAATGTGCTTTATTCCTTCTTTGCTACCACAAATAAAACATTCCATGTTTTGGAGTTTTAATATTTCCTTTCTTCTTGCTTGCCACCTTTCATCTTTCAGTAATTCACTATACATGGTATCTCCTTTTATTATTATCCACCCCCAATCATAATACCATGTGTTCGGATTAATGCCGATGAATAAATAAGCGTAGTATATATCCCCCTGGTATCATTCAACCACCTTGATTTTATCTGAATAGCAAAACTTACACTCAAACGGTTCCCTAACATGCCTGTAAAATTTGACGTAGCAACTCATACAATGGTATTTATTTTCCTCGTAATTGCTCTTATCTATCACGAATCCTGCTAACGGGTCGGGTGATAATCCACTTTCACGCTCTGGTTTAAGTGGGGTCTGAAGAAGCTCGTCTAGTGGTTTTAGTCTATCTGTCATGGTTTCATAATGTGTTTATGTTTATGCAAACGGCGCTTGCTACATTCACATCGCAAATATTTGGAAATTCCTCATTGGCAATTTTTAAAACTGCTTCAGAGCAAGCGTGTCTTGTTATTCTGTCTTGAAATTTCAAAGCCATTCTGAACAACTCTTTAAAGGAATGTTCAGGCGTATTGTTTTCTAAGCATGTTTGATAATTTTCCCATGCTATTTCTGCCTGTCTTTTTATTTTTTCTTCTGACATAATAACCCTCCTTAAAATGGTATTAATTCTTCGTAATCCATGTACTCCATATCGTAGTCGTTCCATTGCTCTGCTTCAATTTCCTCTGCACCGAATCGCCTTAGTAACCCCATGAAGCTCACACCGTCACCTGTAGCGTCTAAATGCTGTTTCCAGTGACGATGCCATTTCTCATGGTCGGCATTGTCGTCAAATGAGATTAGGTAGATATTGCTACGATAATTGATTATTATTTTCTTCATAGTATTCTATATCCCACCACCTTCAACCAACTTTCTTCTGTGCCGAAGTTCTTTTCCCATTCGTTCTTACCTGCGTGGATTGCTACCCCAAATTCGCCCTCGTTACGATGATGCATAGGGCATAGGGGTATTACCTTCATGTGGTCACGTTTACTGCCGTGCTTGCGTACATGATGGATTATAGCAGGTTGACCGCAATTAGGAAGACAACACCCCAAGGACGCTACTTTGTCCATGTGTGCCTTTTCTGCTTTGGTTGCTTGTTTGGGCATTAAGATGGCTCCGTTAGTTGACAACCTAACCCTGTGAAGTGTGTATACATCGCATCAAGGTAAGTTGTTTTCTGCTTCGTGTCCATCAGCCTCGTAACGGGAAAATCTAGGGGTACGCACATAATCTCTATTTTCTGCTCATAGGTTAATGGGCGCAGGATTCTATCGTACTTTTCACAGAACTCGTCGTTTTCTGCTCTCAGAATAGGTACACCCATTGTTAGTTTACAGTAACCCCTGTATTCCTCTGCTGTGTATTCGCCTAGTTGCTCCGCTGCCTCGGTCAACCATTTCCTTTGGAGTGCATTTTGGGCGAGTGACCGTTTCTTGCCCTTCAGCACAGATACCGTGAATGGTAAAGCACGATGCTTGATTAGTTCTATTATAGAATCTCGGTCAAATTCACTTCGTATTGTTCTGTTCATTAGAATGGATGGTCGTCGCTTGGTGGAGTGTTGCCGTGTTTCTCCGCTTCTTTTTCAGGATTATATGGCTCACTTACTTTAAGAGAAAAAAACATACCACAATTTGGTCCTTGTTTTTCCCATGCTGCCAATTGCCACTCTTTCCCGTTAATTTCAACTTTGCCTGTCATATCGGGGTGGTTGTCGTTTTGCTTGTCTTTGTTCCTAAAAAGCACCCCTCGTTTTTCGTTGTCGTATGCCATTCTTTCCTCCTTAAAGGGGTAAATCCCCTGGCGTTTCAGGTCTGTTTTGCTGTAGAATTTCCTTAACTGATTTATAGTAGCGTGTGAGTTTGTTCTTTTCACCCTTAGAAAGTGTGTCTTTAATTTCACCTTCTGTTGAAGTTCTCCACGCTGCCAGTTCTTCAAGTGTGCCGATCTTATCAATCTGTTCTTCGTAATGTGCAGAGGTTAAAGTCGGTTGTGGTTTCTCGTCAGTTGGCAAATCTTCACCTGCATAAATATGAAGTCCTATCCCTGTAGCCAACGCAATTGCCTTTACCAAACAGCGTTGAATTGATGTGTTTATTTGGAAAGCATTTGGGTCTTGGACTGTCTGGTTCTTGTTGTCGAGTACAGGGTGAACTTGGGTGAAACTGATAGCAGGGATTTCCATGTCGGGGCATACCGCAACTTCAACAAAACACCCCGCATCGGTTTTACAGTATGGTTTTCCATAATCAAAATCTGCTATAGTCCATGTACCATTCGGACATGCTTTCCTGAACTCCGCAACCGCATAGGGCCACGAAAGGTAACTGAACCGCCCCTTTTTCTCAATGTGCTTCGTTACATCCGTTTTGTACAATTCTTCAAAATTCATCTCCACCCCCTCGCTAGTTTATCCCTCGCATTTTGTTTTGTTTGCTCTATTGCCTTTAGTGCTTCTTTTATTGCATCTAAATTCTCTTGAATGTCGTTTAATCTATGCTGAACCGCCCTGCGTTTTTCTGTTTCTACCCCGTATTGTGGCGTTTCGGCATGGTCGTAGTGCATTAACTGTCTGCGTAATGTGTCTTGTTTTGTTTTAAATTCATCGTACTCCATCATTAAATCTAATTTAGGCACACAAGCGTAATTCATTTTCTTCCCTCAGTTCTTTGTTTTCTGCTATTAATTCCTCGTTTAACTCTGTTAATCGCTCTACGTTTGCTATAAGATGTTTCTGGTCGTACATTAAATTTTCATTTTGCCTAATAAGAACAGCCTGCCTTTCCTTATAGAAATCTATTATTTCATCGTTCATAATATTTCTATTGCTCCTTCGTATGACCAACATTTTCTTACTGAAAAACTATACACACCCGAATCTGATGAATATATTGCATCTAAAAGTGCTTTTACTAAATTATCTAAATCAGGTGTTTGCTGATGTGGTTGGTGGTTGTATATTTCCTTTTTTTGTTTGCTCCATGATTTCGGCATCGGTACAAGAAATGTTATTTTTGCACCACTCTCTGGAAATTTTACCCCCCTCGCCCTCACCTCGTCTGCAAATGCACGATAGCGCATTACACATGGTCGTTTCTTCCACTTGTCGCTACGGGTCTGCCTTGGTTTCGGTACTGGTGTGATTGGGTATATCATTAGAAACACCACCCTTCAAGTGAGAGGTCGCCAGCATCCATTGCCATTTCCCTTGTTACGACCTGACCACGACTTGCCTCTACTTCCCACCTACAACATTCGCCATGAACCTGCTTCGCTTCTTCAAGATTTGAAACAGCATCAATTATAGCGATTTGCCACAAGTGCTGATAAGGAACACCCCTATGGTCTGTAACACTTCCGCACCAACCACACCTATAACATTTCATATAATCACCCCTATTGTTATGCCTACTACAAACCAGAACAACCGCCTTGAAATTATCTTAGTGCCTAGTTCAGTGTAGGTTGCTAGTCTGGTTGTCATGTTGTTTTAATCCTCTTTATTGCCTTTAAGCAAACATCGCAAATGTGCATTTCTGCACTGTCTACATTTTCTAGGCACAGCACAGAGTTTTCGTCATAATAAAATCCGTGCATTTCACACCCACAATCATCCTTGTATTCTTCGCACATATTGCACTTTATCAATGTTTCCTTCATCCTATCTCCCCCATTAAGTCGGTTGCTTCCCATATTGCTTCCCAATCTTCCATGTGCCTCTTTTCGTTATCTTGGTTTATGTGCCTACGATGGTATTCGTCCTTTTGCTCATTTCGCTCAAATAAATCTACTAAATCTAGTGGCTCGTTCTGTCGTGTAAAGTTACGCATGGGATTCTCCTTATTTGAAGGCACAGGCCTGAAATATACTAAACATGGATGATGCTGAAGATTTGTGTTGAGGGGCGCAAAACTCGTCAAATTCATCATCAGACAACTTGCCTGTTTTAATCGCTTTAATCATACCAAAAAACTCACCCTTATATTCACTTAATGACACAATGCCTTCCTCTATTAATTCTTTTCTATTAAGGCAATAACATTCTTCGTTGTCGGCACAATCAATCACAGAAATACCAACATGATAATTACACCCAACGACTTTTACTCTATTCCAGTCGCCTTGAAATTCCATATCGAAAGTTTTTCCCTCCAAATCTGGATAATCCGTCTTCATTTCTACCCCTCCTATTAAAGTGTTTCTGAACTACTACCACGTGATGCTATTTCTGTCAAGAAAAAAGATTTGCCTTTTTGTTTTTTCGGTAGATTTTCGGGTTTTAGGCTTTTATCTCAGGTAGCGCCTCACCCCTAGCCAGTTGAAAAATCGCCTAGTACAGTAAACCCTTACGAATGATATAATCGTGAAACATACGTTGACCGCTGTAACTCTGCCAATGTGCGTTTCTTCAAAACCCCAACCCCATATCCTGCTCCAAGGTATGATGATTAACAACCACACGAAATCAGCTATTGTAATGCCGATTAACATATTCACACAAGTTTCTACGAATGAGCCTTTCTTGCTTTGCATCTACCCCTCCTTGTACGGATTCATACAATAAGTTGTACAAATCTATACAATTCTTTGTACATATACATACAATAAATTTCAGAAAAACATACCACTTTTTCTATATTAGTGTGCGTAGATGAGAAACAGCACTATTATAAATGCGATTAATGGTATTATGGTTGCTACTATTAAATCGTGTTTCATTCCCCGTACTCCCCGAATATTCTAATGGCTCGTTTAAGGGCTAGGTATCCCTCTAGGTCGAACTCTGTGTCTTCTGCACCGTATTCCTTGCCCCTCTTTATGCGACTCAACTTATCGTCGATGCGTACATTTATCTGCTCAAGTGTGTCTGCTTTAGAGAAGATGCGCACAGGATCACCTGCTGAATTACCGTAAGATTCATTCTTTGCAAGCAACGCCTCTTTCATTTCCTCACACGCTTGAATAATAGCATGTTTCATGTCTTTCATTATACGCTCCTTGCACGTTTTAGTGCTTCCTCTGCACATCTGTCGTTTGGGTGGCGTTTTGTCTGACGTATAAGTTTGCGGATTTTGTTGGTAATCCTACGTGCTGAACTCCTGTACGCTTGGCACTTACCCGCATTCCTGCCTATCTTCTTACCACCCTTCTTGCTCTCATTCTTTGCCATGACTTAACCTATATGTTTATTTCTTGGTGCTATTTATTAACCTATTTATTGCGATATGAATTGCTGTGTCAATTTCCTTTTCTCTCACATATCTCATACTTGCTTGTGTTCTTATCTGCATGAAAAGCAATTCAAGCACCTCATGATGTGCCGTTGCCATTATCTCTTTCTTGGTGTGGTATTTGTCTACCCACATTGTGTGCAAATAAATATCACCTGCCATTGCAAGCGTGTCTGCTACTGTAAGTGCCATGCTTCCAGAGTGCGCTTCTGGCATATCATGAAAGAAACCAACGTCCCAATCAGTTAATCCGTACCGCTTAATCCACTTCTTGCACTCCTTTACGAATAAATTAAAGTCTGCCTTGGTTGTTTTCATATCAATTCCAATCGTAAGGTTTATCGGTGCCGAATAGTACCCGTCCGTTGCTTAGTTTATATACTGTTAGTTTAGTGCCACCCAAGGTTATTGTACCAGTGTGCGTTGCGTAGGGTAAGTCGGTTTGCTCCGTTGGTGGTGCTACCGCTACCCAATCTACCTGCTGTAGTAGTTTCTTAATGCTCATGGGGTGTGCTGTTATTTCATTGGCTCAACTGCCACTGAATAGGTTTTGTTGTTCTTTAAAAAACCAGTAACCCAATCGGCAATTTCAGAAAATTTCACATGGGAAGCCAATACCCCCCAATCTTCTTTATCCGTTTTTGTTAAAATTCTGTATTTCATTTCGTCACCTATTGTTAATTTATATTATCTCCGCACTTGAGTTGCTTGACGTTTCATCCATAGTGATTTTTCAAATATTTCTGGATACTTTTTCTTCACGAATCGCCATAAGTGTACCCCCTCATATCGTCTACACAGATAATCCAACGAGATTTCCATTAGCCCGTAATCTCCATCCACTACCTCGTGCAGTAGGAATATACCTCGCCATTCGCTATTGCCCTGTGGACCTCTATAATCCTCGTCGTGTAGATAGCAAGCACCGCAAATCAATCCCCTTATCCGTCTACCGTTATTGAGTGAGCGTGTACCTACCATGTAAACCTGTTGATGCCCCTGCACAAATGAAAACCCTACGGTCTTTAATCGTGCTTCCATACTGTGACCGCCATACGCCCTACCGCTTAATTGGTTGTAGAAGTAGTGCGAATAGGTTACTCCATCTATTGTAATCGGTTCAAGATAATCATGCACAATCCATCCGTGTTTCTTAAAATTAAACTTGTCATAAGTTAGTGTTTCTTCTAGTGCTGCGTTTGTTTCAACCGCCCTTTCTATCCTGTACTCATGGTTACCAAGGGTTAGGTGCATTTCTGGTTTGTACTGCTTCTCCTTGAACTGCTTACGCTTTGCATTGTAGTCGTCCAATGGTCGCATGAGTATATCCATGCCACGATTAGCAGCAACCCAATCCTTCTTGTACCGCTTACCCTCATGCTTCTTCTTGCCCTTGTCGTAAGACGATAGACTGTTCATATCTGCCCAATCGCCGCCCTGAATTACCACGTCAGGCATTTTCTCTACAATGTAATTACCAATCCAACGAAGATGGTCGGTAGGCGACTCAGGTGTAATCTGAGTGTCGGGAATGAAAAGGTGCTTCCGCATCTGCTTTCTCATATACTACTACCAGTGTTGGTTAGTCTTTGAAAATGTCATTTAGGTCGTTTCTTATATTAACTGGCATATCTTCCCTGTTTTCTTGATACCATTCTGATAGTTTATTTATTTTTATATTTGCTTTATGTAGAAGCGTTCTGGGGTCATTTGCTACTTTCATCCTAAATCGTTCTTCTGCTTTTTTATCTCTTTCTGCTACACTGTCAGGATGATGTTGTTTGCAATAACCGTCCTTCCATTTTTTTCGTGAACATTGGTGGCGATGAAAAGACCCCCACCTTTCGGGCGGTGATACCATTTCTTGACATCTAGCTTCGTCCATAACCCCTCCTTAAAATTATATTTCTAGTACCTTTAACACAGATTCTAAACCGTGTCAAGGGATTATTCTAAGCACTCAGGACATTCGTCGAGCCAAGTGATTGTATCGTGCTTTCTGTGGGATAGTTTTGCCAGTATCCATCTGCTCTGTAAACAGTGAATACAAAACAGGAGATACCATTCACCGCTAGAGATCGCATTAAGACATTCCTGGCAGATTGGTATGCGGAGGGTGTAGGCAATTTCAGATTCTACTTCGTTTATCTGCTTGCCGATGTGCTGTACTATATAATCTACAGCAGGTCCTGTAGGGGGGTCTTTAGGGTGGTGATAGAGTTGACATTCAGTGTTGATTAAATCTAATAGTGCATGGTCTTTCTCGTCTTCCATTTACTTGCTCCCTATGGAAGTTTATAAAACGCATGATCGCCCTCAATTACGCAGGGTGTATGCCCCTTTGCCCAAAATGGTTTTTTGGTTTTAGTGGCGTAGAAGTGGTTTGCGCCTTTTGATATGTCTAATATGTGTCCCGTTAAAACCCCACTTGAGAGGTACATACATTGTTCCATTCTTTTACTGACACCCATATCAATAAGTGTCTGCATTGCCTTGTGCATCTTCTTATAGTTGACGTTACCTTTCTTCCAACAATCAAACTGTTCACGTTTCCAACATATATCATGGAGCGTTTTACCGTATCTTCGTGGGTTTGGGTGCTTCCAACGATTCATCAGTGTGAACCCTACTAGAATCTGACCATTTAAAGATTGCCCCCTCGCTTCACCGTACATGGTCATTGCGATTAGTTGCTTGCGGGAATAGGTCATTTGCACTTACAGTTTCCGTTACCGTTTTTTTTGATTAGGTCTTTAATGTCGTCAACGCCTTCTTTAAGATGCTCAAACTGTAAGTCTATGTTCTCGCTGTGTTGCTCAAACACATCCTTATATACAACATTGGTTTTTAGGTCTTTAATGTTTTCCTTGATGTCGGTAATCTGATTTTTCATTCCCAAGAAAGCCAATGCAGCACCAAGTAAAGTGCCTCCACCCGCTGCACCGCCTGTCTGAAATATATCGTTAAAAGACATTAGATTGTTCCTTTATAGTTTTCGTCCCACAACCGTTGTTTAAATTCTTTAAGTTCTAACCGTGAGCGTTTCTCCCTCGACCAACTAGCACGCCATGTAAAGTAACCGCCTGGACGTACCGCTAAGTACATTGCCCATCCTATTAATGGATGCCCGCTTGCCTTAATGTGTGCAAAAAATTCCTTATCTACCTGCTTGCGCTTTATCCCGTACTTCCAACCGTAGCGATACCCGAAGTCATGCTCAAGGCATGCTTGTTTATAGTTGCGCTTACCTCGCAGGATCACCCAACTGATTACCTTAGTGAATCCGCTACTACAGCAATCGGTGTGGTAGCAGTTCTTGAACCAATCGTTTAGGAATGGTTCGGTTTCAAAATGTCTGTCGTATGGATGATAGTCTACCATTTCAGCACCTTTATTAATCCACCTGCTTCAAACCCACCTTCGTTGGCGTATACCTTCGGTTGCACCTCGCCCATTGTTGCCATGTGAATACCGCAACCGTACAAGCTGAGAAGTATTAAGCAGATTAAGATAAATTTAAGCATTAGTTCATATTACTTTTAATCTCGTCCCACAGTTCTTTCGTAGTCATCTCAAACTTCGGTGCGAGTGTTTTGATTAACGCCCTGAACGCCTTGCTCTTTAGTTGGTTTTCTTTGC
This sequence comes from bacterium, assembly GCA_024206195.1. The sequence goes on from JAAGZO010000179.1 coordinate 10,149, forward strand.
GTTTATCTTTTTTTACATTACTCAATTCTTGGTCGGTTACTGCAAGTACATCAGCGAGTTCTGGTTTATCACCTTCACAGATTAACAGTTCCCATACATCGTTGTAGTTAATTCCTATTTTTGTCGCTTGGTTTGCCCTTGAACCATCAGCACGACAACCTTCATCTGGTGCTACAAATTCCACCTTTTCCTGTAACTTTGGTATAACCGAAAAAGCGTCTGCCGTAGTTACCGTAAAAAGCACTACACATATACATATAAATATTCTCATCTTTAACTCCCGTCTACCCATCCGTAAAGTTTTATATTGCCACTTGTTATATTACCCGCACTCATAAAAAACTGAACACCGTCAGTTGCCACCGCAGCACCTTCACCATTATGATAGAACGTAGCAATTTGAACGGTTCCAAACTCATTCAGTCCATCATTCCAAGCAAAAGACATCAGACCGTGTAGTGTTGAATATTCAACTGTACTTGAAGGATTATATAAATACAAAACTCCCTGTGTGGAAGCACCTGCTGTGTTTTCTTGGTCGCCCAACAGTCGCATACTATCATCTTCTTCATCAGCACCATTTATGGCAGAGTAAGCTCCACCATTATCGGAACGACCTCCAACGTATGCCCACGAATAAGAACCAGCTGCCGTAACCCAATTAGAACCAGTATCAACCGAAAACCGTGCCTCTAAATCTACTCCATCATTTGCAGGTAATATGCTGTCGAACACGAACATATAACGATCATGGTCACTATCAATACCAGTGACAAATTCAAGTGTTGCGTCTGCTGAAGCTGTTTGGGTGTCAATTAACTTCCAGTGACCATGACCTGAAACTGAAATCGCAGTTGTGGTTGTCGCTAATGTACCGCTTGTGGGTAGCGTAACTTCGGTTGCAGCAGTTGTATTTAATATAACATTGTCATTACCAACGGTACTAAAATTACCAGAAAGTGAAACTGAACCTGACGCAGTAAATGTATCACCAGTTGTGAAGTCGTCGTCAAAATCAACGTCACCTGAAATTGTTACGCTCCTGTTGGTGTCGTCCAAATCCAGGCTAAGTGTCTTGTTACCCGACAGGTTCTCATCTGCCTTAATTGTAAGTACATGCGATGCGTTTGAATCTTCAATTGTGAGTCCCGTCTGCGTAAACGCAACACCTTCCATGCTGTCAGTACCGCCATCCCATTTATTGAACCATAGTCCGTTACCACCGAATGTGGTAGTACCCGCACCTGCGAAACATTCCGCTGCACCACCCGTTACAGGTCCGTTAATCGTCAGTGTCTTCGTGTTGGAAACCGTTAGCGTACCACTGTGTAAGCAGTTTAAAGTAGTCGTGCTTGGAACTGTCTTATCAGCGGTTACTGTACCTGCACAGTCTATATCAAGCGTAGTTTCAGTTGCGCCAATTGCCGTGATTGCTGCTGATAAATCACAACTATATGTATCATCTAACGATACACTATTGGTTTTAGCACCCGCACCGTATACATTATCAACAGGGAAATTCGGAACCTGCCCACCTGCACTTGTCTTCAAGTTGAGTTTATACGATCCGCAGAGGTACACAACCGCTTCACCGTTACTGTCAAGTACAATGGGATTGTCGTGTGCCGTACTGCAAGACCTGTCGCTATACGCATCCTTTGCACTTGTAGTACCCGCTGTGTAGGTATATAACAACCCACCACGAATAGGATTACCGTTACCGTCAATCGCCTTGAATACTGGATTGGGTAAATACCCACCTGCAAATGCAGTAGTTGTGAACATTAAAAAAGATAATGTAAGTAATAATAGTTTTTTCATTTTAACTCCCAATAAATGGATATGCGTCTTTTGTTTCTTCTATTGATTTTTTCGTTGCCTTACCTGTGTAACTCTTGGGTACAAGCGACTTTTTCTTTTCTATAATTTTCTCTGCATTTTTAAACATGAGTCTTATTTTTCTATCTGGATTCATTAGGTGTTTTGACCACCACCTTGTTCCCTTTGCAGCAGCAGCAGCGGTCAAGAGCGTGGGGTCCATCCGTGCAATAGCAGCAACGGATTGGTGACTTGCGAAAACATCTGTACCAACATCAAGAACATTATGTTCTGCTGCATTTGCTATTCTGTTGACTGCACGATTAACGTCTTGCTCTATCGTTTTCAGATTCCCGTACAGTTTTTTTAATTCTGAATATTTCGAACCCGATTGTTTTGCAATTTGCCGTTCAAGTATTTTTTGTAAATTCTGTTTTATTAACAAATCAACCTGAACATGCCCCCATGCAGCTTGCGACGGGTTGGCGTTGTATGCTTTAAGTGAATGGTTTAAAAATTGCATGTGGTTCTGAACTTCTGTTGCGGTTAGTTCTCCCCCCTCTTTTAAGATGCCCATTCTCTGTTCCGCATATTTTACTGTTTCTGGTGAGAGTTTAATGGTCTTGTTGTTTTTGAAAACCCTCAATAATCTCCTGATCGCACCTGTGTCGACAGTACCCCTTGTGCCTTTTGAAATATCGTCATACGCTTTGAAAATTTGCGCTTTCCGTTGTCCTATGAGTTGTTGGAACTGCCCCATTGTTTCAGGTAGTTTACCAGTTTCTTCGCCAAGTTCAGTAACGATTTTAAGTGAGTTTTTGTTTTCAACTAAATCTTCAACTGCTGCCGACGCTCTCTTGAAATAATTGTTTCTTGCTTCTGCACCAAATTTCGTCAAGTTCGGTTTAATGCCTTTTTCTATTTTACCCTTAACTTCTGATTGTAGGATTTTTTCTACGTATTTAGGGGTTCTTGCTTTGGACAATGCTTTCGTAACGTCACTTGCAGTATCAGCAACTTCACTCGCTATTTTTTTTGTTGCTTTTGGTCCACCACCACCATACATCAACAACATACCAACATTAACATTACCTTCTATTAATGTAGCGAAATCTTTATGTTCTTCTTTGAATTTGTTCCATGCTTTTTCGCCTTTACCTATTATGTCAAGCGCAAACCCTGCCACTGTAGGAGAACCAACCGCCTCTGTTATTTTATCGGTTGCCCACTCCTTTACTTTCGTTGGTGTTAGTTCAGCGATTAATTCTCCCGTGACATCATTTAAAACCCCTGCTGTTTGACCGACACCAACATTCATACCAGGAAGTGTACTTATCATTGGAGCAAACACTTTCATTGCAGGATTATCGTCACCAAACTTCGCTGCTGTTTCAATCCTTTCAACCGCCTTTTCTTTTACCTTACCGTAGCGTTCTGCAATGGTTGGGTCTTCTGTTTTCCATTGTCCACTAACGCCAGTTGTTGGTTTGGGTTCACCCTTTGTTGCGTTTTTAACATAATCAGGCAAACCACTTTGTGACGCTTGCTGAACGTAATCAGGAAGTGGCATTATTTAATCCTCGTTTCTGTATCTAAATCCCAAGTTTCTGTTTCACCTGTTTCTGGATTTACAACTTCAATTGTGTTTGTAGATGTTCCCGTTGTCGTTTTACGTGCCATCCTATTTCTAGCAACCTCCTGTTGTGCTTTTACACTACTGACTCTCATTTTCGCTGCATGTGAGGACTCGTCAAGTAACTGCACCATGTCATTCCAACTTAAATTCTTGTCGTGAATTTTCGCCCATTTTTCCTGTGCGGTTGTTGAGAGTTCCGCAATTGATTGAGTGGAACCTGTGGCGATTTTACCGATTTCGGATTCAATCTCTGTAATATACATATCGTATATTGCCTGTTCGGGGCTACCCTTGCCCTTGCCACGTAACAACCTTAACGGTAAGTTGAGTAACCTTGTGTCGTAGGTCATTAAACCCTTTGTTTTCTCTTTTACTCTGTCTACCTGTAAATCAATATTACGAGAAAAACTCTCCATTGAGTTAATTTGCTTATCAAGCATATTCATTGAACCCTGAATCGCTTTTGTATCTGCGCTGTGCATGAGAATATCAAGACCCGCCTGCATGGGTGTTCTCGCTTCTTCACCTTTCTTTGGTTCCCTGCCTGATTTGCCACCAGTTCTAGCAAAGTTTGCGTATGCCTTTAACACCCTAGTTCTGTTATTTGTTGCTGTTTTACCTCTACCGAATGGAGGTAATTTCATACCATAATATACGGCAGAAGCAATAGAGTCGACTTCTTCTTCTGTCATTTCAATAGCGTTGAAATCAGTTCCAAGCAGAGCAGTATCATACGCCTGTATTCTTGGGTCTTCTTTTATTTCATCTGCTGTTTTCCCTTGCGCTGTGAGTTCTTCTGCAATTTTGTTTCTTTCGCCAAGTTTCTTTGCTATATCGCTTGGGGCATATTCTTTAGCTTCTTCTTTTTTTCGTTCTTCCCTTCTCTTGTCAACGGTTGCCACATTTTCTTCTGATAAATGTCCAGGGTATATATCTTCTTCACCGAACCCCATGTTTTTCAGGTTGTCAACTTGTTCATTGTTAAGGTTTTCGTGTGTATAGGAACCATCTCCTTGTCGAAGCGTCATGCTGTACTGTCCTGTTTGTTTCCCTTCCATAACGGCATCGGCTGTTTTTATTGCGGTTTCCTTCCACTCGTTATATTCTTCTTCTGAATCAAACGATTCGGGTAGTAGGTCTTCGTTCATTCCCAACCCGACCATGTGGTTTCTATACCCTTGGTAATCTTCAATGTCTGTTGTTCGTGCCAACCCTTCCCTTGCCAACGTAAACATTTTACCTTCAATATCAAGTTCCGCACCCTTCATCTGAAGCCCTGCTGCTTTTATGTTTAGTGCTTTTTTATAAGACTCCATCGGGTTTACTACGTTCAATGCACCTGATTGAGTCAGTTGATTTAAAAAATTAATTGGGGGCATCTTATTCTCCTATTGTGCCGAAATATGGACTATTATACGAAAAGTTCCCTGTACCACCACCGCCTATGCTACCTGCACCGCCACCTGCACCTAGTTTCTGTGCCATCATATAGTCCATGTAACTATTCATACCGCCTTGCGCTGCACCTGCTACACCTGCGCCCATTTGGGTTTGGTAACTACCCTGTGCCAATGCGTTCTGGTATTGCAGGTTTGCCATGTTCGCACCGTGTTGTCCTGCTGCCTGACCGTACTGCTGTGCTGCACCCGCCTGACCTGCTGCTCCTGTCATTCCCATACCTGCCATGCTTTGGTCGGGGGTTAGACTCTGATAGTAGCGGTTAAGGAAATTGTCGTATGAAGTGCTTGCGTAATCCTGTGCGTACTTAGTTAATCCACGCATGGTTTCACCCGATAGTCGCTTACCCTTTGCCGATTGTGCTTGGGTATAGGGTCGCTCAATAAACTCTTGCCAACCGAATTTATATCCTGGTTGTTCTTCGGGAATAAACTCACCTGGACCCGCTTCAATAGCACCTTCAAGCCTACCCAACGCACCCTCACCTGCTTCTCGCCAAGGAGCGTAATCGGCTCTACCCTGTTGGTACATTTTCCATTGCTGTTGCAATGCTTGCCGTTGCGCTTTCGCTGCTGCTGCTGCACCCGCTTCCTGTGCATCAGACGCTTTACTTGAACCGAAAATTGAAGCACCTGCACCGATAAGTGCGCTACCGCCTATTGCTGCTGCCATAAAAGGAAAAGGCATTTTAAATCTCCTTATTTATACCCATATTGTTTTGTACTGTCCTCTCCGTTGTACCACAATCTTTAATTATATTAATAACTTAGTCCTTGTTGGTATGCTCGTACCAATCCATTACGTAGTCTACGTATTTCTGTGCTGCACTTTGGTTTTCAAATCTCATTACATACCTTGAATTTTGCTTCAAAACCAATTCTTCCTCATGCCCACCTTCGCCACTTTTGTTACGTCCACTACCAGTAGCAGCAGTACCTAGTGTAGTGGCACCCGTCAGGTCTGTATCGTTATTTGCATTACCAACATTTGTGTTAATAATGTAATTAAAATCCTGCCAGTTACTTATATTACCAGAATTCCTATTTCGGTTTTTTGCTGTTAGAGATACTTGGTCTGCTTCTGTAAAGCCAGCAACGTCTTCATAAAAAGTAATGTGAAACTCACCTTCAGTAATAATGTGCATTAACCAATGTGACCATTTTGTTGAATTGCCAGTGTGAAAACGAATATCAAGAACATCACCATTTGGCACCTGTATAAATTGTTCATTAAAATAAGAACTACCACTATGAATCTCATGGTGTGCGTAATCGACTATTTGGAAACTATGCGTAGACGAATCAAGTCGTGCTGTTCTTGCTACTGTAGTTGAAATTAATCCACCAATTGCCCGTATTAAACTCATCTACCACCACCCTTCTGTCGTTTCATATCCGATGTTTATATTTTCGTTATCGTACAGTGTGAAACTAGCATCACCGTAAATCGTTCCTGTTACCGTAACTGCGTTATCAGAACTACCCACGTTACATAAAATCAACTGCCTACCACTTACACCCGTTGGCATTGTAATTGCAATTGCGCCTGTATCCGTATCAGCTAGCACCCTGTAGTCGTCGTCTACTATTGTGTAGGGACTATCCGATTTTGTAATCCTACGTGCAGTTGCACCGAAACTATCAAAGACAGGATTCATCGCAGAGGTTCCCGCATCTTCGACGTTATCATTCGTAGTAAACCGCAACAGATTACCTTCAGTTGAACTGCCACTCAATAAGAGTTTTTCATTCACACGTTCAGGTAAATCACGCAACCACTCAAACCACGTAATTGTCCATTTGTTTTTCTCTATAAATGGGTCGTCTTTAAAGGGTGGTTCTTTTTGATCAGCCATTTCCAGGCACCGCATCTAAATATGCTTTTGTTATATTACGTTTAACGGGGTCACTTATTGTCACCTTGTAAATCCTATTCCTTGCACAACCCAATCGGTTCCATCGTACACGCAATTTGTATTTACCAACTGCACCCATAGTACGCCATTTCTCGTTACTCCAAGTCTTACTGTCGTCGTCAGACCATTTAAGCATAATCTGTGGGTCTGTTGTGGTTGTATCACCAACGCCAGTTTCCATGTCGAGTTCTAGTGAGGAGTGGAACAGGTTGGTTTTGTTTTGATTAATATGCTGACACACCCTGATTGCACGTTTTACTGTGCTGTTATCTTCGTAGGTTTCAAAGTCGTATTCGTAAAGTTTACCGTTTTCAGCGTCGCCTACGATTATTTTATCATCAAACCGTATTGCACAATTAGCCAAGTGCCTGTCGTCGTTTGTACCGCTTGCCCTTGTGTGCCAGAATCCCGTCGTTAAATCGTAACAGATAGTTTTATTAGCAGTTGGGAATGAGAGTTCGTAAAACACATGCCCTTGCTGTTGGTAGATAAACCCAACTGCGTCTGACGTTTTACTGAAGGTGCTGATTAAATATTCTATTTGATAAGTAGAAACAGGTTCCAACCGCAATCCCATCTTGCGTACTATCCTGCCGTTATTATCAAGTAACACCATATCGTCTTCCCAAATTGCAATACTACGCTTTGCCCCGCATCCAATCCGCATGAACCCGCCTGGATTACGGTCAAATGGTATATCTGCACCTGAGTTGTACCAAATCTCCGTTGTGCGTTCTCCAATTAACCACAACTGACGTTCAACTGAACGTGGTGCAACTAGGTTATCACCGTCGCCTTCTGCGGTAAAATACTGTAACGGGTTCCAACTTGTTATATCGTCACTATCGCTTAAATACGCTTCGTCGGTATCCGCTTTTGAGATTATCTGGTATCCGTCTTGGAAGGTAGCACCTGAAGGAACGGGTAAATCAGCATCGGTAATTTCAGTTACACTTGAACCGTCGCTATACCAACCCTTTCCGTCTTCGTAAATTCCTATGTAAGTATCATCGTCACTAGTTAAATCCACCCACCCGCTTGTTGTGTTGATTGTGCCTACGTTTGTGGTGGTGCTGTCAGTTTCGATTTTGTATAGTCTGTCCTTGATTACTGCGTAAAGGTTGCCTTTGTAGATAGTAAATCCACGCACTTCACCTGTGTAACCTATATCTATCCAGAGTTTGTGTCCAGGCACACCCGTTAATCCTATTATATTCTTCGCACCTGTTTTATCAACTTCAACGTAAAGATTCTGACAAACCTGTGCGTTCAGGTTCTTCGACCTTGCGGTATATGCACCGCCTATGAACGGCCACTCTTTATTCATCTTGTAGTTCTCAACTGTATTCGTACAGGTACATTTTCGCTATCGGAAATTTCCGCTTCCATTAGCATATCCTTTGCCATTGCAACTACCATCGGGTCTATTGGTTTGTTGTATTTAGGGAATAACCGTATCGCAAGGTTCCATGCAACCGCCTCAAACCATTCCTGTGCAACCTCAAAATCGTCGGTTAGTGAGTTCATATATTGAATCGGTATTCGTGCCGTGAACTTTATATATTCCTGTGTATCGTCGGGTTCAGGCCATACTTTCATTACACCGTTTGTAAGCTGTTTATCGTAGTAAATCTGCGTGGGTGCTGCTTCCGTTGTCTTATCGGTAAGCGGTTTGTAATCGTGCATACCTTCAACTGTAATTGCAACTTCAGAAGCGTCTGATAATATACGCCTTGCTTCTACAATCTCAGTTGGGCGTGAAGTCTTCTCCGTGTATGTATATACATGATTATCAACTGCAATATCGTCTGTGAGTACGTCTAGTATCGTTAAAGTAGTTGACAACGCTGCTACTATATAAGTCCACTGTACGCTACCGTCGTCGAGTTCAAACCCTACGTGGTCGCCTACCTGTCCTATTTCTATATTACCAGTTGCAGCACCGTCTGTGGTGATTGAGGTTATTTTCTTGTAGGTTTCTGTACTGTAAACCGTAGTTGCGTTTGGTCCTGAAATTGTTTCGGTAACTGCGACACCCGCACCGTTTGTACCTGTGATGCTGTAAGTATCGCCTGATTCGTCACTTCCACCGTAGAATAATATCTTACGGTCACTTGACATTGTAGCAATCCCACTTGTAACCAACGCACCGTTTAGCGTGAATGAACCCGAACCCGTTGGTTTCTGTGCTACACAGATTCCGTTTCTATCGAAGTTATCACCAAATCCTGTAGTTGCGTCAATCACAACGGAACTCGCACCCGTTACTGCTGCGGTTGCCACCTCCGTCTTAATTGCGTCCTTTGCACAGTGGGTGCCTGTGGGTCCTATTAAATATGAAATCGTATCGTCGGCAAGGAAAAGTGACAGTTCACGGTTGAGCCAAATGCCGTATTTATTCTGCCATGCTTTCAGCATCATATTAAGTGAGCGTAACCCGTCTTCACTTTCGGAAGCCTCAATCGACTCCCCCGGTGAATAGACACCCACTAATCCTAATGCCTCTTTTAAAATATCATTTGCCGTTACGTTGTAATGCAATAAACCTGAAGTAGCCATTTATAATCCCGTTCCTGTAATTTCTGTAGCGGTTATAGATGTATAATTATTAAGGCTAGGCAGATAAACTGCATTACCTGCCGTAGCCTTATGTGGTAGGTATGTATTAAGCGTGACTGTATTGCCAGATGGAGTACCGTCGCAAAAGTCCGAATGTGTTGAATAATCGTCCAATACAATTATAATAGGGCTGCCATCAACGAGTCCTGAAGCAGAGGTTAGTGCAACTGTAGTTGCGTATCGCTCCGCTGTTGTACCCACTGTTGTTTCGCCAACTGTAGATGTTACCGCAGGTCGTCCAATAGGAACTGTCTGATCGTCGGGAATCCCGACTACATCGTCCTGTGGACTCCTTACATTCCAACAACTCGGACAGACGAAGAATCCATCCCATCTTGTTTGCATGGTTGATGCCTTGCGCTTCATTCCACAGGCATCGCAAATTGCGTTATAGTCACCTAATACATACATTATTGTTTAAACTTCCCATGAATTGTTATGTCGTAAGTATCTGCTGCTGTGTGACCTACCGTTGTAAAGAGTATATCACCAGTTGCGTCGTCGAGTCCAGGGTCTACAAGTCCACCAGGATAATCCATCACACCTGAATCGTCTTCGGGTATGAGTGCAATTAAAGATTTCGGTGTCCTGTCCCATTCGATTTTAACCTGCATCCCATCGGTTGCATATTGAATCTTCGTGATCGTAGTCCGTTGTGGAACGGAACCGCCTGGAAGCCTGAAATCGGAAAGGTCGAGTTTCTGAACAGCAGATTCACCCGTACCGTCAGACAGATTCGTGCATTTAATAATAAACCGCACAAAACCCTGTGTAGGATCGTCTGAAAGGTTTTCAAACTGAGGTGGATAGATATATTGTACGTCTACTGTATCTGCCATTTTCTACCTCTCTTTAATTACGCAAATGTAATCTATATTCAGAGTATTGGCTGTTGCTTCACCGTTTCTAATACCAATTACAGGGATAAGTTCAGCAGTTGGGAACGAAGTGTTTTCAACCGTTCCGTTCAGATTGTTTTCACCAGTGTAATAAGTAATAGTCTGAACACCGTCGAAGTAAAAACCAACGACTTTATCAGTTGCATCTGTTAGTGTATCTACAGCAGCATTAGCTGAAATTGAAGCGGAACCAGACCGTACATTAAAGTCTAAGTTGGCATCGCCATCGTCTGTTGCAAAAGTAACACCGTCAGCAGCACCGACACCGAAAACACCTGTATCTGCCGTTGCTCTTGAAATTAAACCTGCTGCAATGTCAGTCTGGTCTACGTCGTTACCTTGGAATTTAGCCTTGAACCATAGTTTCTTACCTGCTTCAAGTGTGAAGGTTTCACCACCAGCACCCGTCCATGCCTGTAATACCATGTACGTATTGTCTGTGGCGGGTAGTGTAATTAAGATTCTACCGTCGTCTGAATCCTGCAATGCTACCGTTGATGAACCCGAAAAAAGCATCGACCATGTTTCAAAATCTTCTCTGTGAAAGTCGTCCATGAACACATGGTACTTAGTCGGGTCTGGCATACCTAGTTGGTCAAATACAGCACCACTAGCTACGTTTGTTATACCGTTTGAATATCTACGTGGGGTCGGCATTTTGTTCTTCTCCTATTTGCGGTTCTTCCTGAACCGTCCCGTCTTGGGACGCATCAAGGAGTCCTTGTTTTTCGTATTCGTCAATATCTTCTTTTGTAATTACACCACCAGTAATGAAGTTATCTTTCACCATTGGACCGTATTTATATAATAATGACTGTAGTTTTTTTTCTTCTGCTAACTGTTCTGCATCCCTTATCTCTTGACCCCTTTCTGGTCGTTTATAAACTTTCCACTTTTTATCGTCGTCGGGGTCTGGTAGTACTTCCATCGGGTCTACATATCCGTATATCTTGTTTTTACTGTCTGCATAGGAAGGAATACATGCGTCAAGTAATGTGCTTGTATGTGGCACAAAAACTTCAATTCCCATTGCCATTCCAACGCCTAATACAAATTCAAGATTGGCACGACCCGCTTCGTGTACGTAAGACGAATGTGGATAGATATAATCACATCCATATAACCGCAACTGCTTAACGCCTATGTGAATTGCAAAAGCAGCAGCATACGCAGGTGTGGTTCTGTAATAAGTATATCCAATTGTATTAATCACACCTTCAAGCGGATATTCAACAGAAGTGGGAAATTCATCGGGGTATGCTGTACTTGTAATAATGGGCTTATCGTGGTTTTTCAACCATTCGGTATATGTGTCATGCACCGAAACTGGTTCGTCTTCTTTTTTGGTTTGTATCATTTTACTGTTACATTGCCATACATGCTTTAAGTCGTCCATACGCCACAAAACGTCGTGGTTTACAATACATCCCAATTTATTAATCGCCCAAACTTCGTCTGCAAGTCCTCTTGGATTACCCGTTGTTAAAACCTCGCCAAAAAACGCTGCCTTTGAGTTGCCAAGTGCTACAATCGAAACAATCTCTGGTACTTTTCTTTCCTCTAACTCCATCACTTCCTCCCTTAATGTAGGGGGCAGGGTTTCCCCCACCCCCGTTAATCTGTCTAGTAGTTATCTGTAGCGGTGGTGCATTGTGGTGCGCCAAACGCTTTTCTTCGTGTGCTGTGGTCTACTACAAACAAAGCAGTAAACCTCGTTGCTGAATCAGGTACTTTCGGACCAACTGGTTCAATCGTGCCACGTACATCAAGTGCAGTTGAACCTGCTGCTGAATCAGAATCAGTTGTGGTGTCTAGTCCTGGTCTTACTATATAACCAGCGGTTGCAGCGTCAGTAACACCTACCTGACCATCGTAACTCATGCAAATCAACTTACCCTTATCCGCAAGATGAAACGGTAAACCCAATTGCTTACCAATTCCCATCGTTATGATAGAGGCATTGTTAAACATCTGCGTTGCATAAGCCTTGGTTGAACCAACCCAACTAAGTGAGTTGATTGTTTTAAACGCTTTCTGACCTGAAACCTCAACGGTCTGAGATGCGCCTTTAATCTGCTCTACCATAGTGTCGCCATATACATCTAAACCCTTAATTACTAGGGTAGCGATAGTTGCACCTGCGCCACTACATGACCATGTGATATTCCTCGGAACATCAAGTTCAAAAATAGTTGCGCCAGCGGTAATTAGTGTACCTGAACATAAGGTTAACCAGTTACCACCAGTACCAAGCGAACCTACCGTTGGTGACATTAAGGACGTATTTGCATACGAACTCAAAAGCCCAACGTCAGTTGCAGGGATTGGTACAGCAGCAGCAGTTGAGAGGAACTCATGTGCGTATAGGTGTGTCATTTTAATGCCACGCCTACCGTCTGGTGAGTATCCCGCCAAATACGCATTACCAACATAAAGTTCATCGGCATGCGAGATTGTGTGTCTAGTTGTCATTGTTTTACTCCTTTAATAAATCCAATGAAGGACATGGATTATTGGGGCAGGGATTGCTCCCTACCCCTCACCACATATAAAAGGTTACGCTCCTGCGTTGCCTTCTACACCTCGCCAATCACTCCAACCGAAGCTGTAGTAATCGTAAGAACTTGCAAGTGCGTTCTTGGTAGAGAAGTCATTGTCTTTTTCAAGGTCTATCTTATGCCTCTGATAGTGCTTCATCCCGTCGGGACAGTTAGTCCGCATGAAATAAGCATCTGTATCAGAGAAGAAATGATTTACCTTGATACCACCAGGGAGTTCGCCAGTCATTTTCATGACGTTGACGTTATTATCACCAGTGTTTACCTGAAGCGTTGATTTAAGGATACGGTTAGCTTCAAACCAGATTTGCCTCGGAATATGCAAACTCTGTGCCATCATCCCGACTTTTAATCCGTTTGAGTCCGTCCGACCCATAATTGCGATAATCATATTCTCAAGCGCCACTTCTGAAATATCAGCAGCGGTCTGGAGATTACTCTGACTACCTATTCTGCTTGTGTGGTCTGACGCACACAGCACTTTACCGTCACCGCCCGTATAAGAACTATTGAAAGCTCTGTTATATACATTAGCAGCGACGTTCTCTTTCGTCTGTCGCATTGAGAAACCAAGGCTCTTTGCCCTGCCGTTTGCAAGTTTCTCGTACAGGTTGTTTATAAGTTCCTCAAAAGTTACGATGAAACCTAAGCTATACGCAACGTGAGTGTACCTGGAAACGTATTCCTGTGCGGTACTCGCATAGGTGGTAGACTTGCCTTCACGCTTTACAGGTGCCAGCGGAAATCCACTGGTGGCAACGTCTTCTTCCCATTGCTGTGTTGAAGTTGATGTATCGAACAAGTCTTTGTATTCTTCTGCATGTTCGCCATATCCTATCCCAAACCACGCCTTCACACCAGGCCATTTCGACTTAGGATGATTACCTGAACTAATAGTCATATCATTACCTCCTAAGCTGCCGTAACACCAAGGAATGTACCTGTGGTGTTGCGTGAAGTATTAATAATAACATCCCAAATACCGTAATCTGCCATCTCGTTATCTGGAATATCTGCAAGTGCATGAATGTGAATCGTATGCGCTTGTGTAGTTGTCGGGGTTGTAGAACCGTCAAGTACGAAACTTGAAAGTCCAGTTGAGGTGCTTCCACCGCTTCCTGCTGCCAGTATTCCGTTCTGTCCTGGGAATACCTTGGAAGGCGTTGCGTCACCGTCGTCCCTTACCTGAAAAATCAAGTCAGGGGTTGCAAATACGACATTTGCCCAACCCTGAGTTGAAGCGGGGCTGTACTGCCGTGTAAGGTTATCGGGATTGGGTTCAAATGAGGTGATTACACCTCTCATAACTGAACCCGATGCAACTGAAGCCCTTATAATTGTCGGATGTTTTACGGTAGTATCCTTGTTAGCCAATGCGGTTTCCATAACTACTGGATCACCTATGAAAAGTGCCGTTGCGTAAGACGCATGAATATAGCACCTGATTGTCTGACCGTTCCAAGGAGTACCGTCTACGTACCGCACAGGTCTTAGACCAAACGGTGCGGTTGATGGATTTGCCATGTTACACTCCTGTTAAATTAATGTTAATCTGACCACATTTTTATACCGTCGGGGGTATATCTCCTGTCGCCTTCTTTTTCTTCAAATGTACCGCCTCTAATTGCCTCGTCTACCCTGTCTACTTCTTTCTGTTTATTTGCCTGGTCTTCGTCGTACAGTTCCTTGGGTATTCTCATTTCAACGCCCTTAATTGGAGAACCGTCTTCGTTAGTGCCTACAGTTACAGGCGGGGTGTCCGTCCTTTCATATCCCGCAGATTCGGCACGTTTAATGCGTCCTGGTTCCTTCATCCAATTATCGTTGAATGTGTAGTACATATACCCATCTTCACCATTCCGTTGCTTTAACTTCTGCTCAGGGGTGCCGAAAGGTACACGCTCTCGCCTTTTTTCAGGTTCACGTTCCCTTTCTACTGTACTTTTTTCTTCTGCCTTTTTCGCACAATGGTATTTGTGCGTTGCCATCTGCTGTGCATTGCCTTTATATAAATCGCAAATATCGCATGTCGTTTCCTCTGCGGTTTGCACATTTTCTACTGCGCCCTCTACTACTTCATTCTGTTCAGTCATTGTTCTATACTCCTTCCTCAAAATAATCTGTTATGTACTGTTCCTTTGTGTAATTCGGTATATCGCTAAGGATTTTCTTAAACTGTGCCTGTGCTTCATTCGGCAAGTCGTTCCATCCTTTTGTTTTCGTATTGTGTGTTTCAGCACCGCCACGCACATCTGGTTCATCGAAGTCGCTCTCGTTCCTTGCAGGGTTCTTAAACTTATCGGGGTACGCTTTCATTACCCGTCGCTTAACTTCTTGACCAAATTCATATTCATTTCCTGGCGTTGCCAAATCGTGCTTCTCGTCAGCCATTGTATTGCCTAGATAAAGCGCATATTTCTGTAGTTCCTCGTCTTTCTTGAACCACTCGTTTTCAGATACCCAACGCTCAACTTCGGGGTGCATCTTGTTTTCAGGTTCGGGTTCAGCAGGTGGTTCTTCAACTGCTGTGGGTGGTTTTATCTCACCCTTCTTCGCCTCTAATTTGTCGTATTCGTCAACGTCGCTGTTTTCAACCGCTTCACGTTGCTTGTTGGTAATATCGGTTATTTGTTCCTTGTACTTATCGTCGGAATACTTTTCTTGGATACGTACCATATTATCCATCGTCTTCCGCATTGTGTCGAGTTGCTCGCCCTGTTCCTTAATCGTACCTTCGTATTTCTGATTAACCGATTTGAGAATGGGCATCATGTGGTCGGCACGGTCTACAAACTCCTGTGCGCTTATATGCCGTTCAACATCGCCCCTGAACTCGTCTTTAGGCACCCAACCCTGTAACCTTGCACGTTCCTCCACCTTTAGCGTTACGTCGGGTTGCTCACCTTGTTCGGGTACTTCTTGGTTAATCTCCGCAAAATCGCCCTGTACCTCTACTTGTTCCTCAGTTTCCATCTTCTTCCTCCAAAATTGCACAAATGTCTTTGTCGTTACATAGTCTATACCTATCCAACTTCCTCTCCGTTGGTCTATGCTGAATTATTGAACCAGCATATTTATTAAAAACTACCTTGTCGCCAACTAGCGGTAGTCGACCTTTCCAATCGCTAAACGCCAAACCACCGCAATCTACAACCACACCTCTGTCGTGTGCGTACTGCTCACGCTCAAGTGATGTTTCTGGTAGCAAAATACCACCAACACTCCTGTCCTCTATTTCATCAACCTTAATCAGTACCTTGTACTCCACTGGTCGAATCCCCGTCTTGTTCATCTGGTTCACCTCCGAATAGTTCATAAAAGTCTGCCTGTTCTAACTCTATTAAAAGTTCCTTTGTCGCTTGATACTTACCTGTCATAATTGCATTACCAATCTGGTCACGACTTACTGCCTCTGTCATGCTACCGTGTGCAAGTTTGAATAATGCTTCCTCTAATACCCGTTTATATTCAACTGTAACGGGCATCTTCAACCACGCTGTAAAATCCCTTGGAGTTATCATGTGTCTGAGTCTATCGCCATTAGAATTAATAAAATCTCACGTTCCTCTCTCAACATATCTATCTTCTCGTAATCAAGTTCGATTACTTCATGCTGTCTTCGCCTTAAAGGACTACCTAAATCACCAGTATCGAAAATCTTATGGTGAAACATCTTTGGTGAAAATATACCGCTGTTATTAGCCATTTTCTACCAGTCTATTGCGTTTACACAATCTGCATCGGTACATGCCATTATTGCTTCTGACTTTACCTTTATATTGGTGTTAACTGCGTTTACAGCATCGAGGCAATAATCAAGCACACCACTCGCCTGTGCTGCTGTTCTTGTGAAGTAATCGGGCACTCCTGATGCTTGGTTATAAACCTCATACGTCATTGTCCTACCTGCTGAGATTGCCTCTACCATCAACACCCTTGCTGTTTTGGGTATTACCTTTCCCGAATAAATACAATCCTGCTCACGCACAGGCATTACATAATCGTTCATAAACTTCCAATACGTCTGCCACTTAAAATCGTTCAGTGTCATATTGTCGTAATTGGAAACCACCTGATTTGTTTTGATGAATACGTTGTTCTCAAACGAATATAACCACCCCGAATAAATTTGAAATTCTTGTAGTGGTGTATTCTCACCTGTAATCATCTTATGATAACCTTCGTCCCATTTATTGGAATCAGGGCCACCGACAAGTCCTTTCCCAATGTCACATAAATCAATCACCTCTGTACCTGAGTCGAGTATTGTTGCAGTTACACAAGTGTCCAGTAACGGTTGTATTGGTTCTTCGTCACCGTCCTTTGCACACCACTGCCAAGGTGAAGTAGCAGCAAAAGTCGGGGTTGCAATAAGTAAAACTAAAACTGTTAAAATGTATTTCATTGCTTTCTCCTTATGGACATCCACCGTTATCGTCAAAAGTCCAGTTGTGATCGTTGATTAAAGCGGTTCTTGCTGTTTCAGCAGCACCACCTGTTGTATAGCAAACATTACTCCCAAAATCCCAATCAAGGTTATTATTAACAGCTTGGCCTTCCCAGGCAATCAAGGCGGCATCATATTCGGCTGTTGAAAATCCAGCCGCTGATATTCCATTCATAAAAGAGGACGGGTCTGTAGTAAGGGTGGTTACGTCCCAATCGGATATAACAAGAGAAGATGTAAGTCCAGACATTCCCTTAAACATACTATCTACATTAGTAACACCGTTCATGTCGAAACCAGACACATCAAGGGATGTTATGTCGTTAGAGTTTAAAAACATACCCCACATAGTTAAAGCAGCAGTTGTAGTAAAATTTGACACATCAAGCGATGTTACAGCCATCCCTGCAAACGTAGCGGAAAAATCGTCTACATCAGCCACATCCCAACCGGATACATCAAGAGAGGTTAAAGCATTTGTTAAATAAAACACCTGAAGCATATCAACCGCGGAACCTGTATTCCAGCCGGATACATCAAGAGCAGTTACATTGGTCATACCATCGAACATTTGATTAAAATTTGTAACACTACTCACATCAAAACCAGAAACGTCCAGAGTGACTAAATCATCCACATCGAAAAACATATACCTCATATTGGTTACATTACTCGTGTCTAACCCTGCTACATTTAATGTAGTCGCAGATTCGAGGTCGTCAAACATCTCCGTCATAGAGGTGCATCCACTTGTATCCGTGTTTCCAACCACAACAGATGTTATATTTTTAGCACCTTCAAACATGGCATTGCATCCTGTCCACCCAACTACTCCAAGATTCGTGACGGTACGCAGCATAAGTACATCGCCACCGTTATTAAAATATAGTTTCTTAAATGTACCTGATATGGTGATTGTGTAAACCTGTTCTGCTAAATAGGTGTGATCCCATGCGGCATCGGCAGTAGTTGTTATATCATCATCGTTTCCGTCACCCCAATCCACGTTGCAATCATAATTAGAGTCTGGCCCTGTTACTGGAATTTTAAATGTCTTATCTGTGCCAGTTGTGTCAATCGTAAAGATGAAACTGGTTTCTACTGCACCACCAGCGTTCTTCCTTGCAATTATTCGTCTACACTCTGCCGAAACGAATGAAGCAATTAACACAAATAATAATGCAAATATAAAACTACGCATTAATTAGCACCCCCATCTGCCATGCCGTCTGTTACACAGTTCCACACATTCGCTGCTTCCCATGAACAACACGCAAGCTCTCCTGCTCCTTCATTGGTGGAAATCTTCTGCCCTGCACCAAGTAGAGTGCCGTCTAATCGTATATCGTCTGAATCTCCCGATTCTGATGCTATATGGTGAACTCCTGCACCTGTAGTTTCAAAACAAACATCTGCTCCGTAAAACACATCAGGAAGGTCAATCGTACCTGCACCTGTTATATAAATAATAGAACCTAAACATTCTTCTGCAACAAGGGTTTGCGTGGTGTAAGTTGCTGTGTACTGATAAGTTCCGACTACTACATTTGTTGCACCCAGGAGAAGCACAGCATCGATGCTTTCATCCAGGGTATCGGAAGTATCGGCATCGAAGTCGATTATAATCGTAGGTGTTCCTGCTATTTGTGCGTTAAGTGAAAAGTCTACATCTTCCGTACCGCTTGCAGTTGCAGTAGCGTCAACATCAAGTATGAAGTTATCGTCACCGTCACCTGCGGTGGAGTCTTTTATTACAAGGGTTGGAGTTGCACTATTAATAACCGCAAGCGCACCTGTAATAGTCCCGTCTGAAGTAAAGTTCCCGAACCCTGTTGCTATACCCGTTGAGCCAATATCCCAATCAGACGAGTCAAGTGCTAGTGTATCACCACCGTCGCCAATAGTTAATGCACCGCCTGGATTAATTGCGAATATTCCTGCTGTGGTAAGTGTAGTTGTAAACTGTGGTGAGGTTGCAAATACAGAAAGTCCTGACCCTGTTTCATCACTTAACGCTCCACGTAACCCTGCTGAATTTGTAAGTACACCTTGATAACCAGCACAAACGGAACCAGTTGTGCAAAACGTTCCGCTTTCATCTGGCGTTGTCCAAACCCTACCTGCGGTAATATTACCAGTAATTATCTGACCTGTTCCCTGTGCATCGTAAAACTTAATCCATGTGCCACCGTCTGAAGTTCCGTCAAGACAAGCACCGCCCGTACAATCCCCAACGCTTGTTACGTCACCGCTACCTGGGAAGTCATTACAGGTATTATCGTCACAATCAATGGTCTTATTGGTTAAAGTCTGCGCTGCATCGTCGTACACAACGGTATTTGCTGCGTATGCACTTACAGCGAAAAGGGTCAGTATTAATGTAAGTATATATTTTCTCATGATAGTATTGAATAATCCAGTAGAGTTGCTATTTTGGTTGTTCCGCCCACGTTTACCTTTATCATTATATCACCGTCACTACCAGAACCAGTACCGTCGCTCATCCAGATAACAGAATTGCCATCGTCGGGGTCGGATGGGTCTGCTGACAACGCTGGTAAAATATGATTTTCATTCCACTCGTCGCCCTGTAGTCTATCGTCGGATGCGTCCTGTGGATATGTGGTAGTGTTTACCTGTGTAGCATGACGAATACCCATATTATTCCACCGCCTCAATCTGGTCTATGAATCCCTTTTTATCCCGTACTACTTTCCACTTGGTCTTTTGGGGTCTTGCACTAATTGTGGATTCAAGTTTATCAACTGCGCCCCTTACCGCATTTAGTTCCTTCCTAGTATCGGCAGCGTCCACATTAACAACGGGTGCTTTCTGTTCGGGTATTTTAATTTCAGGCACTTTAATCTCAGGTACATTCACGGTTACATTAGGCGGTTCCTGTGATAAAATATTAGCGAATCGCTTGAGTAACTCCTGTTGTGCCGAAATACCAGATTCAAGTTTTTCACCCAACGATGAAATCCTATCCTTATCGTTCTTGGTAAGTATTTCCTCAACCTCACCAAACAACTTCTGCAAAGCATCTAAATTCCCACCTTTCTTACCGCCTGATTTAGCTTTAGATAATTTAGCAAGTTCCTTTATTCTGTCCAAGTCACCCATTATTCGTCACCTTCTGGATTTATACCTTCTGCAATTTCCATTTCAATTTTAAGTTTTTCCGCTTCCGCTTTTTCCTTCTCTGCTACGAGTTTGTCGTTTTCTTTATTTATCTTGTCGAGTTTTGCACGTTCCTGCTCGTTCAATATTCGTTTCTTCTCAAGTTCAAGCTCGGTGTCTTGCGCTTCTTCCTTGCGGGTTGTCATCTCAAATTCAAATTTAAACCGTTCCAAATCAAGTTCTTCACGCTTCAACCGTGTTTCTTCCTGCTTCAGTACAAGTTCAGGATTAGGCGGTGGAGGCGGTGCCTCCAGTACCCTTTCAGGTTCGGGTATATTCATCGCTTCGATTGTGCGTCTTGTAATCTCCGCATCGTTTAGTCCCTGACCCTTCATTCCTTCAAGCAGTTGCGCCTTCATCATCTTCTGTGTGTTACTCACCTCGTCAGGACTTGAAACAGGTCGCACATCGCATGAACTCGCATCGTAATCGTCTTTACCTACTTTCTGCGCTTTCGGGTCGTCTGTTATTCTGAAGTAACTTTCAGGGTTGAGTTTCTCGCTGTTTAGGCGATAGAGTAACTTAAACTCGTCGCCAAACGACCTGTGTAGTCTTTTATGGATAGATGAGAATACTTTTAACCCCTGCTCAATTCTCGCAAGCGAAGTAGTTGCAGGTTCGTTCTGAACGGATTGTTCGCCCATCATCAATTCGGTTACACTGGATAACTTCTCACCTGCATTTATCATAAACCCTAACAGATTAAATAGTACAGCAGAGGGTTCTTTCATAAACTCATTCAGCATGACAATGTTCTTACGTAAATCGTCGCCTGAATATTTAACGGGTGTAAGTTCGTTTAACTGTAACCGCATCGGACCGCCACCCCTGCCTCTGCCTAACGAGATTTGCTTACCGATGAATCCGCTTTGTGAGTTATTAATTGTACCTGCGTCCAACAACTGATTAATAGTAGTGTTTACAGTATGGTTAATCGGACCTAACAACGCACCGAATCCCCAATCGTAGATTGAACCGTCTGGTGATGGGATGAATGAGAATTTAGTATAATGCTTACGTGGTGTTATTTTCCGCACCTTACCGCTTTCGTTAAAGTAAATATCACCAACACTGAAGCGTGGTACTATCCGCACTACTTTCTTCGTATCGTAATGGATGTTTACTATGTAAGGTTCAGGATAACCGTCGTCGTCTAAATCCAACCATGTATGCTGTTGCAGGAACACATGCGGTTTAAAGTGGTCGTTTACTTGATATTCATCGTCTTCGTTTTTAGTCGCCTGTGCGGTGCCTAGTTCAAATTCCTTGAATACACCCGACCTGAAGCGTTCTATTATCTCATGTTGATACAATGTATATACTTTAGTAATCCTCGGTACAGTTGCCATGCTCTTAGACATATAGTGCATTACAAGGTCTTGAGGCGGGATGAAGGTACTCACATTACGTTTGAGGTTTTTCGACCAGTAAGTTTCCTTGAAGCAACACCCTGGAATCGGTAAGACGGTGAGTAATCTATCGGTTTCATCTACCCATTCTTCCATCTCGTCGTTTAACTGATAGTTCATGTGCGTAGAAACCCTACTTGCCTTGCCCGCTTTAATACCTTGGTCGTCCCTGCCGATTATCTTACCCTTTACAATATCCCAACCAGGGATTAGATTAGGGTACGCTCTTGACGCAAATTGAATACACGCAATTGAAATTAACGGGTACATTACATTAGCAGCGTTTTCAATGGGGAAGTTTTTGGTTTCGACAATCTGCATTGCCAAGTCCATTCCCTTCTTATTGCGCTCTTTCCAATCGGCACGACTCTCATCGTCTGATTCGTAACCCGTAACTGCGTTTAATCCAATCTCGTCAATCTCGGTATCTTCAAGACCAGTAACTATATTGGTCGCTTCTAGTATTTTCTTTAATTCTCGCATTAGTAACCCGTTGTTTTATTATTTAAGTTTAAAAATACAGCATTTCTTAAACTTATTACCACTACCACATGGGCAAGACTCGTTTCTGCCTATTTTAACCCTTTTAACAGTTTTAATTTCTGCCCCTAATTCGACAAGCTCATCAAGTTCCTTGTTCATTTTTTGTTGAATTTTTTTCGTTGTATCACCTTCAACAAAAGTCTGCCTAAGTTTTTCCACTAATCCACCGTCTAACCTTTCTGATATATCATATCTTGTTTCTTGCATTACAACCCTCCTAAAAGAAAAAGTGATTTATAAGAATACCAATATCTATTCCCCAACAAATCGTAAAAGAAATTATGGCATAAATAGCAAAGGCGACACCGCCACCAGGAGTCATTTCAACAAAAGAAAAAACTATTGCTGATAAAATAAATGGTGTTATAAACAAAACCAGTATTGTCAAAATCATTGTGAGTTTCTCATTACTAGTACCCCGTTGTTTTATTGCGTGTGTCTTGTTGTTGTGGTATGTGATAAAATTCGTCTTCAGGTGATTCGTATTCCGTGTCGAGTAAGCAAGTTCTATAAAGATTCTCCATCATGTGGTCGTCTGACTTTCTCGGTTTCTGCGTTTCTTTATCCCACATATACCCTTCAATCTCATATAGTGTACGCATACAGTTATCTAGTAGAAACATAGACGGTTTATTGTTCGGACCCTTTAAGTGTTCCTTCACCTTCAGAATGCCCGAATCTATATCCTTACTCGCTACTTCAAGCACGTAATCGTGTCGCATCAGTACAGTTGCTATTTTCTCAAATGTACTTTCAGGGTTGTTTGAATCGCCTTTCGCCAGTGGGTCTATCTGTATCCGATTTACCCTGTAGGAGTTTGTATTCACCTTACGGATAATCTCATCTGCTATTTGAGTGCCGTCACCGTTCTCCCAAATCTCGTCGCAGATGTACCGTTCGTTACGCTCATCGGTTGCTACGAATAAAACCGCCTGTTTCTCCCTTGGGTGTACGTCGATTGAAATGTCAACCATCCAATGTGTAGGGATTTTAAAGTGTTCCCATAAATGGTCGTTACGGTTAAATTGAGGATAGACCAACCCCTGCATGTATTGAGGTACACCGTAAATCCTCGCCTGAATCTCATCTTCGGTCAGTTTAGTCTTGAACTCGTCAATCCCTTCTTCGGTGATTCCGAATCCTACGTTATCGTAACTCGTTCCCGACACCCAAAATATGCTCTTATCGGGTTTACCGTCTTCGCCTAGTTTCTTTACAATCTCACGATCTACCCAAGGTTCGTCCAATAAAGTAGCTGCGAACATTTCCCTGCCACGCCTATCTACCAACCCCCTTGCATTTGCTACGTAAATCTCACGCCTTGGTGGTTCGTCGTATAATATTAAATCACCACTCCACCCTTCGTGTACTTTCGGTGCCTGAGTGTTTGACATAATTTCAATCGTGCCACCGTTCTGCCCGTCTTTCCATAGTGTGTCAGTGATTATACCGTTTCCGCTTGTCTTAACGGGTCGTGCTTCAGGCCACCATTTTTGCAGTTCGGGGATTACAACGCCCTTTATATGTTCGTTCCAACCCTGCCCGATGTAGCGCACCTTGCGTGGTTTCTTATGCGGAAAGAGATGGAGCAAACTTGTATTATCCCAAGGGAATTTGCCTATAATAACTGAAATACCAATTAACGTAAGTAGCGTGGTTTTGCCTAACCGATTACCACCGTCCATTCCGAATGTTTTGAATGTATTATCAACAAACGCTTCAATCATCTGCGCCTGTTTCGGGTTCGGTCCAGGGTTCGGTGCAGAATCGAAAAACTCAATACTATTCTTCTGGCGGTAATCCACCATCTGTTTAGCAAGCGTGAGTTTCTTCGCTTTGAGTTGTTTTAGGCGTTCTCGTTTATCCATTCCAGTATTTCGTGTTGTACATTTGGTACATCTTCTTCTTTGTCTACTAACTGCATAATTGTCATATCCGCTTCAAAACTGTAAATCATCGCCCAAGGTCGTTTCAATATTCTATATAACCACACAGTGTTTACTACCCTTCCGTCTATTAATACTGTCGTACCTACGTCGAATATTCTTTCATAGTAATATAAATCAAAACTTATCGGGACTGCTGGCATTTTCCAGTTAATCACCTCTTTCGGGGCAGGTCCGTCTATATACACAAAGTCGGGTTTAATTTTGGGTAGAGTATCGAACAAATGATACATCCTCTGAATCGTACCGTCGTTTGTATTCCACACACGCATCCTTGCGGGGCTGTGTAAATAATTTACATTATCAGTGTGTCTTGCTACCTCCTTAATCCATTCCTTGTTCGTGTCAATTGCACATGCTTTGCTTTTTTGTTTGTTTTCTATAAGTGCCTGTTCAATTACTATTGTTGAATATCCGCATCCAAGTTCAAGTACAGTTGTCGGTTTTTTGTGTTTTATAAGTTTATATAATACAGTTAAATCATTCCCCTTCGGTGCAAGCGCACTCTCCCCTGCATACTTTAGTTGCGGTAAGTCGAATTGCACTTTCTAAATCCTCCCTTGTGTCTATATCTACCATTTCAATTTGACTTGCAGGGATGCCAATTGATTCGTAACCCCAAATACTATTGTATTCCCGTAACGACCCCACCTTACATGCAACGTACCCTGCGAATACGTAATGGTTTGGTTTTAGTTGTGAGTTGAAGCATTTATTCCGTTCTTCGGGATACGCAAATCTTATAAACCCGTCTTTTATAATCCGCTGTGAATATGCGTGGTAGATGTTCGGTACTTTCCTAGTCGATTGCACGGAATCCAAGTACAGTAAATGTTCTAAAAAGTTCCTACCCGTTTTAATGGTTTCAATTTCTGTGAATGGGTTAGTCGGTTGAAACAGGTGCAGATAATCCGTATCTTCTAATTCCAACGTATTCGCCATTTCTAATAACACATCGTCAATCCTACCGTCGCTTAAATACTTGGGGCGTTTGTAACGCTCACAGTTTTCGGGTTGGATGTGCTCATCGTCTGTATTAATAATCGTCCTATCCATTACAATAAGCGACTTATTAACCGCAATCTCCCACAGCATCGTCCCGTTAAGTTCCGCACGGTTCTTACCTACAAACCGCTGACTACCCGCCCTTGCAGGTATTACCCCAATGTGCATAGCATCCCCATAATTTTCTCACTTGCGGTGCCGTCACCGTAGGTGTAATCTGGTTCGTACCTGCCGTGTTCCAGTTGATACCCGATGTGTTCCGTATAGTTGTCGTGTGCTACTAGCGTGTTCTTGCAGAGTTCCCTGTTCTCCTGACGTTTACCTATTGTTACATTTGGTGTGCCGAAGTAACCCGCTTCTCGTACGCCTGAAGACGAGTTACCTATTACACAAGAACAGGAAGCCAGAAGTGGACTGTATAGGTCAATCGGGAGGGATTTTAAAAACCGTATAAAGTAGGGGTTTTTGTTTTCTTTATACTGTCGTAACAAATGACCCACAGTTCCACTTCCAGCGTCCATATTGGAATTTAGCCAAATCGTTGGCAGTTTAAGGTTATCTACCGCTGTTATTAATCCTGTAAGTTCCGATGCTACCTCGTCGTAATGTAGCGTATCAGGATGATAGATAACTAATAGGTACGGCTTTGTAATGTCGACTACCGACCCTATTCCTGTTTTATCCTGTAGTGATTTAAAGTCGATTGAGTTTTCGGTTAATACGTCGATTGAGGTAGACCCTACTACGTATACCTTTTCAAACTTGGCAAGGTTCTCACCCGCTTTTTCGGTACATGGAAAGTGGATACTCGCCAATTCAGAGATTGCGTAGCGCAGTTGATTATCTAAGCACCCTGAAACCTCACCGCCCTCTAAATGTGCAACTTTTATATTACACATAAACGCAGCGGTTACAGCAGCGAATGTTTCAAACCTGTCACCCACTACCATCACAAGGTCGGGTTTAAGTTCCTCAAATGCGTTTGTAAACTCGTTAATCGCCATTCCAGTTGATTTACCCATCACACCCAAGGAATCGCCCTGTACGTTAAAATAGACGCTCCTAGTAATAGGAAAATCGAAGAACGACGTAGAACGGTCACGCAATAACAATTCACCGCCAACTACGGTACTTAAATTTATCTGTGGGTTTTCCTGTGCCAATTTAATTATCTTTTTGAACTTGGCATAATTCCCACGGGTTGTGAGTATTATGCAGAGTTCCATTTATCTAAATAACACCTTTCGCAACTTCCGCTTAATGACATACTTGAACCATCGGTAAAAAATATAACTTCTATTTCTAAAGTTCTTCCATCACTTTTGTAATCAAAATCAGAAATTGTTTTTCCTGCAAGTTCACTTATTGTTTTCCTTACGTCTTCCCGTTCCTTTTTTATCATTTCCTCCATTGAATCTTTCTTTTTGCTCACCCCTAGTTCCCCCATTTGGTTTTCGGTTGTATAATCTCTTTGTTTATGTCGTCTTTATAAGGTAGTATTGCTGTTATTAGGTCTTCTATTTCTAATTCAATATCCCAATCTGGTTTGTACCCTAACTCTCGCAATTTGTCGTGCTTGGGATTAAAATAATGCTTTTCTTGTTCAGTGCGTGGATTGTCTATGTGCTCTATCTTCACATCTAATCCAAGTTTATTGCCAACTTCTTCTACCATGCAAGCAAGCTCATAAATGTCATAAGTTTCTGCGAATTGGTTGAATACTCTATATTCACCGCCTTCGGCAGGGTTTTCTAGTGCTAGTGTAATGCACTCAATGCTATCCTTTAGTGGTAGAAACCCTCTTGTCTGCCCACCTTCTCCGTACACCGTGAGTGGTACACCTGCAACTGCTTGAGCGCAGAAGCGGTTAATCACCGTACCAAAATGCTCGTCGTAGTCGAATCTCGTACCGTCTACATGCCCGAATACAACGCCCTGCATAATATCAGTAGCACGTAACCCCCACGTTCTACAGGCAAACTCTATATTCTGTGAATCAAACACCTTAGAAAGATGATAAAACGAATTAGGTTGTCGTGGGAAGGGTAGACCTTCCATCGGGCAATTAGGTCTAAAATATGAACTTTCGCCATGCCAAACCTGTTTACAGTCTTTTTCTATCTGCCCTTCGGGTATATCGCAATTTGGTGTGCCGTATTCGCCCATACTGCCCAATTTAATTAAGTGTGTTTTCGGTAGTTGTTTTAAAAACCATAGTAAAGATAGTGTGCCGATTACGTTCCCGTATTGTGTTTCCCTCGCTGAATAGACGCTCTGCATACTCCAAGATGCTGAAGGTTGTTCCGCTAAGTGTATTACAGCGTCGCATACGGGAAATTTCCTTAAATCGTCTAGTTGCCGTTCAATTATCGGGAACTCTTTTCTGCGTTCCTTTGGTTTACTTATCGGGATGAGCGATTGTGCCGAATCTCGCCTGAAGTAACAATCCAACCCGATTATGTCGTAACCTTTCTCCTTTAAGTGCCTAGCAAGCGGATACCCTATATACCCGTCGATGCCAAGGATAAATACTGTTTTTTTCATTCCCCCTCCTTTTTAACTGTATACCTTTTGAGCAATTCTGCCAATAAACCCCAACCAGCACACACAGGAATACATCTAATAAAATCTATTAATTGTTCGTCGGAATATTTTTCTGCTAACCCCGTATCAATTTTTTCAAATTCTTTTAAATATTCTCCTGTTATAGCCCACTTAAATTTCGGTTCTATTCTGAAAAACTCTCGACATTTCTCGCATCGAACTAAAATGCCATCTGTGGTCTTTTTCCGTTCTTCCCCTTGAAAGCCCATTTTTCGTTCTCCCTCTCTTGTTTTGAATAAACCCTGTCTTCGCTTCCGATTAACTTGTCTATGTTGCGTATATCCGCTACGTATTGCTTCAGTTCGTCTTTGTTCACAGCACCGTGACAGTCCTGCCCCTTGCTTTCGGGTAACATGATGTGTTTTTCAATTACCTTTGCGCCCATTACAGTTGCAATTGCAGAGGCGAAAGTGCCTGGATAGTGATCTGAATATCCAAAATCGTTTGTATGTTTCGCTAAAGTACGCAAAAAACCTAAATTAAGATTCTCGTCGGTTACGGGATATTGCGTAATACAGTGTAGAATAGTAGCGTCGTGTCCGTTACATTTACGTAAAATCTGACGCACCCCGTCCCAATCCCTTAATCCTGTTGAAACGTAAACTTTCTTCCCGCTTGCCAGTGCTAAATCAAGTATCTCGCCCCTGTCACCGCTTCCTACTTTGAAACTATCAACGCCTAATTCGTCTAGGAACTGAAATGCACCTACCGTATGCGGAGTTGCCAACCAATCCAAACCCGTATCTTCTGTAATTACTTTTAAACTTGCAATCTCACCGTAGTTAAGTTCACGTTCAGCAAACCTTGCATAGCGTTTCGGGTCACCTACCCAATCAATTAATTCGTCTGTTTTATATACCTGAAACTTAACAGCGTCAAACCCCGCTTCCGCAGCGGAATAAATCAAATCACAGGACTTTGCTACACTTCCCATGTGCGCTAATCCTATTTCAGCTATCAGATATGGCATTAATCGTCTACTCTGCCGTGTATTTTACATATTTTCTTTTTAAATACCCAACCTTTAACTTCAAGGTCGGCACCGCAGAACGGGCAAATATTCATACTCACCGCTTCTTTACGACTTTTTAATTCAGATAATTTATCCAAATCGTTTTTAGCGGATTCAAGTACCTTTGCCTTACGTTCCTCAATTTTACGTAATGCCCGTTTACTGATTGTCATAGTTATTCCTCAACTACTTCTTCTTCCAGTTCGTCTTCGGGTATGAGTTCGGGTTCCTCTAGTGTGATTTCCCTTGATTTTGTGTTAATTACTACATATTTCATGTTTTCGGGAATCTCGTAATAAGATAACTCGCCTTCTACTTTTGATGCGTTTCCTAATGGTTCCATTTAACCTCCGTTATATTCTATTTCTATTGTGTCGATTGCTATTTCCGTTTTGTGGGTATTCGCTTCCTTTTCTGAACAGAAAACACGAGTAACTGCGTCGCCTATCGGATGGTCTACTACATTAATCCAACCTTTTTTCTTGGAAGGGACTAAATCTATCCAAGTGTCGCCATGTGAAACATGATTTAAACCACCCTTTGTCCAACTGTACTGAAACCACACGCCATTATCTAAATACGCACCGTGTACCCTGTGGAAATTGTTTTCATCAACCGCATAAATCCGCACAGGTCGCCCGTCCCTTGTCGTGTATTTACCGTCTAGTTTTATCTCCATTTTAACCCTCCCTTTTATTCCACGCTTCAATTACTATATCTTCTGAATCACAGTTTATTCTATTCATATATATTTCATTTGTCTTGCAACCACAATTTTGACATGCGATAAAACAATATCCCGTATCTGTATTATCATATTCTGCCCGACCACCACAAAACGGACACCCCTTTAAGGTTTCCATTTTAACCTCCCCTGAATTGATTACGTTTATCCCACACATTAGAACGTATGCCCCCTACTGCACCTGTACGTCGTCGTAGTTATGTTTGGGTCGCTAAAGTGATAATTACCGTCTTCATCGTACCATTGATGGGTTGCCATAAGCGTAGTTGATTGACCCACAACCGTCACCGTGCTTTTCTTGCCTTCCGCTTTACATTCCTTGCAGATTACTTTTCCCATTAATTCGCCTCCCGTTACAAAACTGACCAATAAAAGAATCGTTAAAAAATACTTCATTATTTACCCCTTTAATCTTTTAAAGCGTTTAGGGCATCTCGTTGTGCATTGGCTTCATATCTATTATTGTGTCGAGAATGGCAGAAACCACCTTGTTTAACCGCATACATACTATATTCTGATTCCCACACAACAAACCATTTCAATTTCATTATTTACCCCTTTCGTGCCAGTAGATTATTAATACGACCAATAAAAACGCTACGCTGATTAGTAACTCTCTCATAAACTCAAGACGCCTAGTAATACCCATAAACTTAAAATTACTAGACCGATTAGCTTAATAAAATACACCATATAACAACATTAATCCCATTACCGTGCCTGTTACTATCGTTACCGTTACCATGCTATACCCTTTTTGTTTTTTAACTAAATATGGGTCTTTACAATAGTGGTGCGACCTATACTGCCCCATGTCATTGCGTTACCTATACGTACCATATCAGCACGAACTTTCTTTAATCGCTTTAACTTTAATGCGTTAAAATCAAACTTAATGAAATCATCCCAATCCATTACTACAATTTCCTTGCCCATAGTTTACTCCACTCCTAACTTTTTTAATTCTTTAAGTAATTTACCTATATAATTCATCAACACAGAAACAAAACTACGCTCCGTTTCATAACTCTGCATAAGGTTATCTAAATGAATCTTCATCGAATTAATTAATTTAACCTTTTCCTCACACCCATTACATTTCATAATACCCCTCCCTTTTTATATTTTTCTAATATACTACGGTTACTAACCATTAATTCACTCACTCAGTTTTTGCCCCCCGCCCCCCCTCGGTTTCCTCCTGGGGTTCGATAATCCCTGCGGTTGTAAACCATGTTGCATTGGAAGGGTGCTTCTCATAGCTTGCCTTGAGTAATGCAGTGTAATGGTCCTTGTACTCACTTGGGTTATGCTTCACCCTCCTGAACCTCTCCCCTTCCATCAACTCCCCTGTTGCTATCTCTATTCCAGCCATGTATCTATCCTCTCCGCTATTATGTAGGCTATTCCCCATGCTGTGATAAACCCGCCTACTATGAATGATGCCTGTACTAAATCAGCTAGTATGTTGTTAGGAATTGTCATTTATACTCACCCCGTGGGAGATGTTGACTAAATGCCTATAATTGCTTGTAATGATAATTTACCCATTTATGCTATTATACCCCTATTCTGCTCCATTATGACCCTGTAATGCCAAGTTCTTCCTCTTCTTTGGCGATCTGGGCATCCAATTCTGCCATGTTTGCACTTAGGTCCTTATACGCTACATTGGCAGTACTCTGGCCCCTTTCCAGGCGCTCATGGGTCTGTAATATGCCATACATGCCTACCTTCTGGTATGCTGAACTCTTTTTAATCTCGTCTACAGTCAAGTATTTCAGTGTTTGTGCGCCTTTGAAGGCTAGAATATCAGCTCTATTGTTCTTATAGGCAGTAATATCGTCATTAATACTATCCCATAACATACCTTCTTTATGTAAATGATAGCATATATTGGTCTTTGAGCAGTTTAGTATCTTGCCCGCTTGAATGAGTGTTAATTGAGGATGGGTTACTTTGAGGTTTATAATATCATCTAATGTTACATCTTTGAACTTGGGTTCTTTGTTGTCAAGTTCGGGTAAATGATTAGCGGGTTCTGGTAGGTTGTCTTTATTGTCTTTCATTATGCTTCGGGTGCTTCATGCTTTATTATTATTCTCTTCCCACAAATCTTACATTGATACGCTTCGGCGCAACAACCCCTCGAACAATTATACTTCTGGTTTTCGTCCGGTGTCATTTCTGTATTACTCTCTATCGTTTCCCCACAAGTACATATAATGTATTCTATCATAACCCCTCTCTTGTTTGTCTTTATTGTCTGGCATTATTTACCCTATATCAATTCCAGTAAGATAAAAAGTATTGGTTCTGGTCTTGCCTAATTGCCTACCCGCTTTAATGTTCGCCTTCTCTTTACCCTTGCATGCTTTACATTTGCAGTTTGCTAGGTGTTTGAATGGTTTGCCATTGAATGTGTTATCATGGTTCTTTCTGCCTTTAGCAGTGTATATTTTCGTGCTTGTATCGCCTTTCATATTAATAATGCTCTTCTGGATGTTCTTTTGTTGCCTTTCCGCGCCAATCAGTGAAAAACTTGTTTGTCTTTCCTGAATTGCAATCACTACATAATATCTGTAAATTGCTTAACTTATTCTGTAATTCGGGAAAACTCTTTCGTGGTTTAATATGGTCAACCTGTAATTGTATACAACTATTATCAGGGCTTCGCCCACAACATTGACATATATTTCCATACTTTAAAAACGCCTGGTATCTTAATTCCCGCCACCTTTGTGTAGTGTAGAATCTATCTTGATTCCATAAAACAGGGTGTTTGCTAGGTGTTTTGGGGTCGTTATTGCGTTGTATTGTGCCTCCGGCAGATAAATACTCTTCAACAGTCTGCCGTTTATAGATTCTCATCATTATAATATAACCAGTTATGGCAAAAAATGCAATGCATATCACTGTTTCATGCTTTTATTTTGCAATGCATAACTATGAAATCACTAGATAAACAAAAATAATTGCCTAGTAGCTCATTATTTTCTTGACATTATAAGTCAGGGTACTATTATATTGAGTAACATTAATAAAAAATGGAGGAAACACCATGCACCCTACAGAAATAAAGATTAATGAATTAAACAGCGAAACAAGAACAGATGAATATGGAGAGAATGGAATAGTGTTTCAGTTTTTATCCATTCCGCATAAGCATACACAGAAAGAAATTATTGAAGCCCTGAAGTGGAAATATAATAATAATGATGTAACAATGGGAGAGGTTCAGACCTCATTCAGTAAAGTTAAACACCTTGCTGATGACCTTTGGTTTGTTACATATTACTTTTCTGCAAACGTTTAATAACCTATACCATTAATATAAGGGGGAATATTATGAGAGGCGATAATTTGTTAATATTTAACAAGGATGAAACATATTTCGGAGAGGGGTTTGTTTCTTATGGTGACAATATGCGTGATAATTGGTTAAACGTATTAGATGAAAACGGGGAAACCGAATATCAGATACCCGCATGGGATTGCACACATATTATAAACCTTTCCAATCCTTGCCAACCTTCAAGTTATTACAGATTAAACCAAATACACAATTAAAAACCAATAACCTATACCATTAATATAAGGGAGGGAATTGACATGGATAACGTAATTAAAAACAGAATAATGGGAAAACCTGAAGAACATATCGCAGACACAATAGACGAGTTCTCATTCAGGATGCTGAACAATATTATCGTTACAGCAAGAAAAACAGAAAACAGTGTCCTTTGTATGGCAAGATTTGAAAATCATAAGGTTTGTATGTATAGCCCCGCAACAGGACACCATCATGTTTATGTAGATGGTTCAGACTTTAAAAGAGCATGGATTCATTGGAATGGATTTGTAGATAATCAAGCATAACCTATACCATTAATATAACGGAGGGAATTATTATGGAAAGCGAAAACAGGGCATATACCATAAGAACTGCAACCTATGACGAAGCAAGTGAATCTAATGTTAATTATTACAACTTGCCAATGGTTATAGAATATAAAGGTAAAATACATATACTTTCTTGCGGGACTTCAGATTCTATTACTGTTTTGCGGTCTGATAATGACATGATAGTCCTTTCAACTAATTTTGGATTAGATTATGCAGGTATTCAGATTGTTGATTTTAGCACCTTGGATTATAGCGACGAAAACGGAGTATTTATATCTAGCATAAATGAACAACTCGACGATTTAGACAAAGATTTTTTTGATTATTCAGAAAACACACAAGCTGATATATTAATGCAATACCTGGATATATAACACAATGACAACTAAACAATGCCTAGCAAAGCTGAATAGAAAAGCTCTAATTGCTCATATAACATTTAATGAGCGCATTGGTATTATCCGGCTTAAATTGGCAACTATACGCAAAAGGGGTTAGTTATGAAAAGGGATAAAATTAAAACAAAGGTTATTTTCCGCAAATTTAAAGAAGGCGATGTAATAGCATTGTTTCCTGAAATCGCTGGCAATATGTGTAAATGGACCTGCCAGTCTTATATGCACATCGGGCAGCATGGTGCTGCGAGTCTTGATATTATTGCTTCAACTAAACCAGCAACACCAACCGAATATCACGACCTAGCAACAGAGTTAATCCTTCATTGTGGTTATAACTTGCAAGTAATCAAGCGTAATCGCTATTCTTTTATGGAAGCAAGACTTCAACAAATAAGGGGTTAATCATGGATGATTCGACAAGAGAGGAAATATCACGCTTAATTGCAGAGGGGTTTAATGAGGGGCGCCTTGATGATGAAGAAGGTGGTCATGTTTACTGGAAATTAACAACTGAAGAATGGAATGACGAGGACGAATAATCATGGATTTACATATTTGCTATTTAATATTACTAGGTTCAGTCTGTATAGGATTAGGTATAATTGAGGCACACGCTAAGAAAAGGGATAAATAAAGGAGGGTAGTAAAATGAAACATACACGAGGACCGTGGCGCATAGGAGATTCAGGGCAAACAATTTTTGGGGCACCTAACGGAAACCCGTCACCTGAAATAGTTGCTAGTTTAAACCGCAAAGCAAACCACAGAGCAAATGCTCAAATCATAGCAAGTGCCCCTGAATTGCTTTTCTTGTTGCAGGACTTAGTGCACTTGCGGGCAATGGGTATTGTTGAATTGCCCATTAGTTTTGATAAGGATGTCTGTAAGGCAATCCGAAAGGCAACAGGTGAATAACCATGCAATTCTCAGAAAAGATACTGTGGATTTATTGTGGTTGCGCTGGTAGTTGGATAATTTGTTATCTATTAATTTTGATATGGAGGGGTTAAAAATGAAACTTTATGAATTAAATGGCACATATGGAAGTGGGCAAACTCCCTGTGTTGTGTTTGTCTACGAAAACAGAATGGGCGGAAAATGGTATGCCGTTGAAGATTCTGTTAATGTTAATTATACCTATGATGAAATGGTTAATGGTATCGATGTGGAATTATTATATGATGAAGATTTTTTCACGGCAGGGCAACCAATAAATGATTTAGATGAACTTGAAAGGCAGGTAGACTTATAATACCCACTAACCCACAAAGGAGGGAATATATTATGAGTAAAATATACATACTTTTAGGACTTGGGGTTGAATTAAAAATAACACAAGATGCCACCATGCACTATATGGTTGAGCATTTAGACGGAAAAGCGATTAATGGTTACTTTTTAGAACCTTATTATGGTGGAACAAGTTTAGAGGCTATCTTCACAGAAATGATTGACGATATAACACCATAAACCCACACAAAGGAGGGAAGGGGTTGTCTACGGGCAGCCCCTTTATTTTTTGCGCCATATCCAATACCAGGCAATCGCTAAGAGGGGAATGGCGGGCAATGCACAAATTACAGGTTGCAGGGCGGGATGTAAGGTTAATATATAATCTGCTATCATTTAAGTGCCTCCTAGAAATCTTTAAAATCCTCTGAAGGGCAAAACCAATCATCTTTTAGTATGTGCCCAATGGCATCAATACCACCATGATCGCCCTTAACCCTTATTGTTTTACCAGCAAGGTCACTAATCTCCATTACGTCAGCTATTTGTAAACACCTGACAACCCAATGACCACATGCACCGACACTCTCTGAAAGTTTTTCAACCTTGCTATCAGCAGGGTGAAGCATAAAACCACCAAACCCTTGACCCGAACCACCATAATCTAAATGTAACCACATAGTCAAACAACCATGATCAGCTATCGTTAACGATACACTTTTGATTATAGCATTTCTTGTTTCCATATCATCTTACCCCTCTATTTTAAGTTTTAAGCGAGTTTAATAGTCATACATGATTGACACCATTTCCAGGTTGTCTATTATTCTTTTAATGCCCTGTTTCTTTTTAATGTCCTCTTGAATCTCTGTGGTCATTATCGGACCCATTTCCTCCAATTCCCAATTCTGCCAATCTGGCATAGAAAGAATATATTCATATCTTGCCCTGTATTTCTCAAGTAAATATTCAGCCCGTTTGTTTATTTTTGGTATGTCAACAGCACCAAGCATAGAATTACACAACCGACAAGCTGGCACCTCATAAAAGCTGCCCTTGTGTGTTGCTGCCCTTGAAACTGGTGGCACATGGTCTATAGTATCTCCCGATAAACCACAATAAAGACAAAGGTTATAATTTACATCTATTTTGCTGTAATACATAGAGGCAACCTTTAGTTCTCTTTCCCTTCTTCTCATTATTCATAATTCCTCTCCTCCGCTTTGTTTTTGTGTTCTGGCGTCATTACTGACGCATTTTACCCCACTTTCGCCTTACAATCCATTTTAGACCCCTTCTTGCTTATTGTTTGTCGTATTCATAGTTCTGGCATATCACTCGGGGAGCATCAGAAGCAGCAGGGAACTCCCTTATAATCCTAATGTGTTTCAAGTTACAATGCCCCCATTGTGGTGAATCTGTATGCTCTACTTTTATGAAATAGATGCAATCCCATGCGGTACACTTAATGTTTACAAGTGCTTCCATTATAGCCCTCACTGGTAATGATTTGTTATTTCGGTTCGTCTTTATAAAACTCATCTACATCATGTGGTGGTTTCAAAAAACTTAATTGTGCCTCTGCTAATTTAATAACACAGTTAAGGCAGTAAAAATCTTTTCTGTCATTTAAAAATAATCCATCAAATGACGAATCACATACTTTTTTACATTTCACACAAGGTAAATTGAAATCCATAACATCTATCCTTTTGTTAAGATGTGGGGTTGTTCAGGCTCGACTTACCGATGGATTAACTACACACACCTGAAGCCCCACAATTTATTGTTAATATCTTTCCAGTTGCCCTTAAACCCCCGTAATTCCGTAACCGAAAAAACAGAGATTTAAGGGGTTAAATTTGTAGTGATTTTTCGAGTTTGTTGGCTTCTTACTACTTCTTACTGGACAACTTACTGGTGTACTTTAGATTAGCCCGTGTAGGGTTTTCGGTCTTTTGCCTACTGGCGACCTACTTGTCATTGGGCTGTGCTGTTTCCACGCTTACAGTGCCACTTACTGAGTGATTTACCGCCTCAACGCTCTCAAAATTATCACAGGGCTTCATCTTCCATGTCGGATCAAACAAAAAAGGATACATGAACCACCCCATTCTTATGCCGTGTGATGCCCCAATCATATTGATGTCCGGCTTTAAACATTCAATATGGGTATTTCCAATTACATCTGTCATATGTTTACATGTGTAACATTCTGTCATGGCATATTTTTGTTCAACAGGTAATAAACCACGCACACCTTTTAATTTTGAATATGCCAATGCTTGGAATAATATTGTTTCTGCTGATTTTTCCATTTCATATCCCCCTTAAATCATTACCATTTTATAAATCTGTTATTTCGTTGTATGTTTACCTATTGTATTTCTGGAATGAATTATCCTTCTCTAATTTTGCCTGTTGGGTTGTGCAATAGTGCCTGACGTAGTAAGGGATTGTTTCTTCAAAGAGGTATCGGATAAAATCCTGCTTGTAAATATCCCCCTTGTGCCAATGCTCCGAAGCTCGCCTAAACACTTCAAATTCACTTATCTCATAAGTACCTGCAATATGCGCTACAAGTTGCATGTCAGTTAATTTGCGTATGGGTTTCATGGACGTTCTTTCCAGTGTACTAAAAAGATAATCGGCATAGTTACAACCCACCATTTCCAATTTAAAACACTCATAGTGTGCGTATCTATCCAAGAAACAGATGCACCCAAATACAGACACCACGCATGTTCTCTTAAAAATTTCATAATTCACCCCTATATGTGCTTTAAGTTGTGGTCCCTTGGTTTATCACTAAGTCGTTTCCATTCCGCTGTTGGGTGGATGTCGCTATAAGAGCGCACCGACTCTGTAATTGCCCTCTCTATATCCCAACCCCTCCCAAGCCGTGAAATGATAGTATTACAATTTACCTGCACGTTATATTTCTCTATTATTTCGGGTAAAGAAAGCGATTCGCCTCTTAGTGTATATTTTCTTTCCATATTATCCTTTCTGTTCTATGTGCCATCCACCATCGGAAGAAAAGGCGCATCCCGAATGAAGTTTATATTTAATTTGCAGACCATTCGGGTTTTTCCCCTCTTTAAAGTTTTTCGCTTTTACGATTTTTATAATCCCTGGTTTGATTGCTAAGGCGAGGCGAGGTTTATCAAGGGTCATGTATCCACCTAGTCCTACATCCGTGCCAGGATTTTTCTGAATACAAATAACAGCGATTGCACCTTCTAATTTCCTGTGAATTTCTGTTATCATTCCACCAATGCGG
>JAAGZO010000019.1 GCA_024206195.1 bacterium
AAAATTCACAAGCCAGAATGTAGACATCAGATAATAAGTGACCGGCCATGCGATCACATTAGCTATAAGTACCCATTTGATGAAATCATTCGAAAGCTGTATGACTATACTGTCTACAGATGCGCCAAGGGTTTTTCTTATCCCGATCTCCTTTGTTCTCTGCTCCGCTGTGAAAGAAGCAAGACCGAAAAGACCGAGGCATGCAATAATTACTGCCAGAATAGCGAAATAGGTGAATATCGAGCTCAGCCTTTCCTCTGCACGGTAGTTCTTATCGAAATCCTCATCGAGGAAGAAGTAATCCAGTTCCCTTGTAGGCTCCAGTTCCCGGAATTTATCCCTAAGGAATTGAACTGTCTCGGATACATTTTCAGTGATGAACCGGATAGCGATATGCCCTGTAAACCGCGGATTTACATTCAGAACTATCGGTTCGATCTTTAACTTGACGGATTTACTGTGGAAATCTTTGACAATACCGACAATTTTGCCTTTTCTGTAACGGTCGAGGATCATTGTCATCTCTTTGTTTATAGCATCTGCGCCCCAGCCGAGGTTTTTTGCAGCAGTTTCATTTATAATAAAAGCTCCGACTGTATCTGAGGGGAAATCAATTGAGAAATCTCTGCCGTAGATTATCTCCATCCCGTAGGTTTTTATAAAATCAGTATCTACAAAAATAGCATCCATTGACTGTGAACCGTCCTGTTGAGTTTTGCCTTCAGGGATAAAAAGCGGGCCTACATGGGTTCTACCCGGAATAGTGGAGCAAAAACTTACATTTACAATATTCGGATTTGTCTTAAGTTCCTCCTTGACAGTTCTGTATCTTCTAACAGTCTGAGAGTCGTTAACTGCTATTATGATGATCTGCTCTTTGTCAAAACCCAGGTCTTTATTCTTCATATATTTCAACTGATTAAGTACGACAAAAGTGCTTATGATCAATGCAATTGAGATCGAGAACTGAAGTACGACCATGACTTTTCTAAATGTAATACCGCCGCCTTTGCTTAAGAGCCCCTTAAGCACAATAACAGGCCGGAAAGCGGAAAGAAAAAATGCGGGATAGCTGCCTGCAAAGATCCCTGTAAATGCTACTATTCCGACTATTACGCTGATGATTGAAATGTTGTTCAGGGAGGCCAAACCAAGATTTTTGTCTGCTATGTTATTGAACTCAGGCAGTATAAGCCACACAAGAATGAATGCAAATATAAAACTCATCACCGACATCAGTATTGATTCACTTAGGAATTGGGCAATAAGATTTGTCTTAAATGCGCCGAATACCTTCCTCATTCCCACTTCTCTCGATCTGTTTGCCGACTTCGCTGTTGATAGATTCATGAAATTGATACAGGCTATTACAAGAATGAAAACAGCTATCGCTGAGAATATGTAGATATATTTAATATCATTATTCGGTCCATGTTCATATTCAAGGTTTGAGCGGAGGTGAATGTCGGTCATTTTCTGAAGCTGGATTGAAACTGAGAAATTGAACTGTTTCGCAGTCTGGCCGGTTTTTCTTTCCACAACCCCCGCCATAATCGTTTGGACGTCTTCGATGTTTGCGTTCTCATCGAGCAGTAAATAAGAATATCCGGTAGGATTTAGCCAATTAGCCATTGTTCTCATTCTTAACCGGGGAGGAAATGTTATTACAGGGATCAGATAATTAAAAGAGAAATGCGAGTTCTGTGGTACATCTCGTATTACGGCTGTTACTTCCAGTGTGGCATCTCCGAGCTGATCATACTGCAGAAGTTTTCCCATCGGATCTTCATCTCCAAAGATTCGGGATGCAGTTTCTTCTGTAATTACAACAGTATTCGGACGGTTTAGGGCTGTTGCAGCATCTCCTCTGACAAACTCATGATTAAACATCTTGAAAAATGTCGAATCTACAAAAAGAATGCCTTCCTCCTCAAAGTTTCTGTCCTGATAGCTTATCAGAGTGCGCCCCTGCTGCTGGATCTGTAGGTTGAACACTCTGGTAAATTGCAGGACCTCAGGGATATCCTCTGTGAACACAGGTGCCATAGCGCCGGAACATAATGCGAAATGCCGAAGCGGTCCACCAAACTGTCCATCTGTTGTGATCCTGTAAATATTATCATAATTATCATGATATTTGTCAAAATTCAGCTCATCCTGAACATATAACAGGATCAATATACAGCAAGCCATTCCCACGGCAAGTCCGAAAAGATTTATTAATGAAAAAACACGCTGTTTCATCATATTCCGGAA
>JAAGZO010000180.1 GCA_024206195.1 bacterium
ATTCTTCAATTCATTATACTGCAAGATTAGCAAAGAGTTCTGTACCAAAAGAGATTCGCCCCTTCTTCGAAATCCAAATGAGAACACTTACCCAAGAAATATGGAGCGAATTAGAACATGCTCTTGCATACAAACTTGATAGCAGGACTAATCATTCGGCAATGCGTCGCTTCAATATCCTAGCTAAAGAACTCAATGCTGTGGATGAGCATTTTAACCTCCTGTACGAGGAACTAATTCATAACCAAGAGATAGCCCAATATAAGGATGCAGATGTGCTGACATCTGAAAACCTACCAGCAGTGCTGAGGGGAATTGGCATACGGTGCTCATTTAAAGACCTCAGTGGGATACTTAAACTTTTGGAAAGCAGGGGAATGACTACTGTTGGTAACTTGCTTGAGATTGGAACTCCCAGAAGGCTTGAAACCATCCGAAACACATACCTTTCCTCAACTGGGCATACCCCTAACAGCTTTGAAATTATCTCAACATTAGCATCCCTGAAAGGCGCAAAAACGTCGTCGGAAACCCGACGCATAAACGCTCATATCAA
>JAAGZO010000181.1 GCA_024206195.1 bacterium
AACAGACCCAATAACATCAGGTATTTAAAATGAATAACAAACCAACCCTGCTCCCCTCAATGGTAAAACTGTCTAAAGCCTATCTTTACCTAGGAGTGACACCTAAAGAGTTTGTAGAGCTAACTAAGAGGTATAATATTAGAGCAGTCCAACACAAGGGGCAGTGGCGGTACAAGAAGTCAGATATAGTTAAAATGAAAGGAAAATATGGTTAATATAGCCTACACAATACTGTTTCTAGTCTTATTTCTAGCTGTGATGTCTATCACCAGGAAGGACGAATGACTGGTTTACTGGTGCTCATTACGGCAGTTGCCTTCTATTTTATAGGACGTTACTCTAATAATGAGGATGATAAGAAGTCTCTAGTTAATCTAAAGAACAGCGTAAACGAAAAGATAAGGAGAATTAAAGCAAGAGACATACCAACAGTAATTACCTATCTAACACGCGAAGAAACTGACTATGAGGAGTCATCAAGGAAAGTAGTAGACGAAGAAATAACCAAGAACTTAAAGAAGGCAGGACTAGAGTGAAGTGTAAATTATGTCCTATCGATGAGAAACCAAACGAGGGCAAAAGAAAGTTATTTGGAGTAATGGCATGTGATGAGTGTCATGATAGAGTAAATAAGATCGGCATGAAATCAACGCCATCGAGTTTACCACCAGACAAGCGCACTGAAGCAATGAAGGAAGACGGAGCTAAGAACTGGGCTAACACACTCCAACCAAGAAGACAGGGCAAGCCGAGTCGTGAGTTTATAGACCGTTATCCAGAAGAATCTAAAAAGCTATTTACCAAAAAGGAAATGCTGACAGCCAAGAACACTTGGTATGACCAGAAAGGAGCTGAGTCATGGCATAAAAACCCCACTCAACCAGTTAATCCAAAAGCACTTGAATAATTTATGAAAATTTATAAACATAATACAAGAAATACTTTATACGCTTTTTTTGGTAAATCAAAAGAAGGGGGTGATATTATTTATACAGCTCCAGTCAGGTGTAAGCAAGATTTTTTAAAAGGGGTCAGAGAACATATGAAAAAGGGATTCAAAACTGTTAAAGTGCCAGAAAAATGGAAAAAATACATGAAACTGTCTGATTATATGGTACAATAAGCTTATGCGACCACAGCCAGAATCCCCTTATTCATACGAAAAACTAAACTCACTGATTATGTTAATGGAACGCATAATGGGTGAGAAACCAAAAGAGCTAGAAGTAACACCACAGTTTTTCACATGGTTTAACCAAGAATGTGCTAGAGATGTAGACAACTTGAAGAAGTACAGAGGTATTGAAGCCAAGTTACCCAAAGAACCAGAACACTTAGGAGTATTGATTAAGAAGAAAACGAATATTGTTAAATGATATACGATTACTTAAAACCGTTTTATTTTTATGAAGAAAAAGCAGATAAAAAGGGAGTTCCCTACTTTAGATCATATTATTTTTTATGGGGTATAATCAAAGAAAACAAGCCTGAGCTTTTTGGGGTGAGAGGAGCTTCAGCAGATACTAAAGAGGAGTCGGCAGAGTATGCATGGAAAGAAGTAAAAGAAAAACTAAGTAGAAATGTTTTGGCTAACGGTCCTTTCAAATACGAAGGTCAAGAAATAAAAGTAATTGCGGTAGCACCAGCTATGGAGATACCAAAGCCATACAGAGGTGAGATTAAAAAAGGATTTTAAATGAAAAACGGAATATCAGCCCCACGTAGAGGAAAAGCCTCCTCAGAGGAGCAACCAGCAGATCCATGTAAGTTTTGTAAAAGAGAAATAATTATCGAACTAAAGAAGGTGTTTAAAAAATCTAACAAAGAACAAAATAGAGTATTAGCAGCTATAGGATTATTGATAAGTTTAAAATGAAGTTAGTTAAGGAAAAAGATGAGTAAGAAAAAAGCACGCTTCCCGTTTAATAGGCTTGTAAAACAGATTAAGATTCGTTTTAATAACTCCACCTTCGATGGCAGACTTCAGTGGTTTTATTTCTTCGTTATGGATTTAAATGATTTCTTTGGTAAACCATTCTTATTTATAAACGGAGATGATAATACTTATCAGAACTTTAAAATAAATTATTCTAGAATGAAAAAGGACTCAACTAAGTATGATTTTGCAATGAAACTAGAAAGAGCGACAGAAAGGCAAGCTAAACAGACAATAAACACACATGTCAAACCCCAATCCAGTTAGCACTTCATGGAAGCCAGGACAATCAGGCAACCCAAAGGGAAGACCAAAGAAAGAGTGGACATGGGCAAGTTTAGTTCGTGAGGCAATGGATGAAGAAGATGAAACTGGACAGCCTGTTAAGAAGGGAGTAAGTAGGGCTCTAGCTATTAAGGCTCTTACTGGTGATGTCCAGGCTATCAGAGAGATAGGAAATAGAATTGATGGCATGCCACCTCAATCTACAGACCTTACAAGCGGAGGTGATAAAATAGAGAGAGTGGATATAGTTACACTTTTGGAAAAAGCCTATGGAACTAACTCCAGAACTCCAGAGATGTCTGCAGATAGCTAAGAATTATGGCTGTTCTAGAGATCAAATACAAACTTTCCTTGAATTAGAATATGTACCACTGCCATGGCAATGGG
The DNA here is from genome assembly GCA_024206195.1 of bacterium. The sequence continues at coordinate 2,609 of JAAGZO010000181.1, forward strand.
AGTTTCATGCTGCTGCAAGAGAGGCTGATGTACGCTGTCTGTTTCACACTGATAATCCAAAGGTTAAGAAAAAGGACTGTGGTTGCGGACCAGTAGAAATAGGTCTAGGTGGAGCTAGAGGACCAGGTAAGTCTCACGGAGTTCTATCTCAGGCGGGACTAGATGACTGTCAGAGGGTTAAAAACTTAAAGGGTTTATTCTTACGCCAAACAGGCAAGGCTTCACAGGAATCATTTGATGACCTGATAGACAAGACAATACTTGGTAGAGCTGAGTACAAAAGGTCAGCAGGCTCTATTAAGTTTGCTAATGGTTCTAGGATTGTACTGGGTGGATTCAAAGACAACAAAGACATTGATAAATACATCGGCATTGAGTATGACTTCATTATTATTGAGGAGTTAAATCAGATTACTGAAGATAAATACGAAAAGCTAAAGGGTTCTCTCCGTACCTCTAAACCTAACTGGCGACCTAGAATATACACCTCGTTTAACCCAGGTGGATTAGGTCATAAGTTTGTCAGAGACACCTACATCGTTCCGTTTAGAGAAAAGAAAGAGACTAAGACAAGATTTATAGGTTCAACATATAAAGACAATCCCTACCTTAACATGGAGTATACTGACTATCTTGAGAGCCTTACAGGTGATTTAGGAAGAGCGTGGCGTGAGGGTGATTGGGATTTATTTGCAGGTCAGGTCTTTCACGAATGGAACTATGATAAGCACGTTATGAGTGTAGTTTTGCCTAATAAATCATTTGACCACTACTTGTCATTTGACTGGGGCTACTCAAAGAAGAGTATGTTTGCTTCTTATGCTTCAGTTGTGATCGAGATGAAGACAGATGATGGTCAAAAGTTTAATCGTGTTATTACTTACAACGAGTGGGCTGGCAATCAGATTAATCCAGAGGGCTGGGCTGAGAAGATTTATAAAGATACAATGAATCATTATGATGATGCCTTAACCTACATGTTTGGGTATTGTGATCCTGCTATGTTTAATCCTGGTCAAGATGGCTCAGTGTCAATTGCGAAACGTATGACGGATAAGTGGAGAAAGCTAAATGGAGACAACTGGACACCGCTTAAACCAGGCACAAGAAACAGGTTGTCTAGGGTAGCAACTGTGCATGACTGGCTATCAATAGCCCCAGATGGCAGACCGTACTGGATGGTTACTGAGAACTGTAATTATTTGATAAACTCTCTTCCACTGCTTATTTATAACGACACTAAGGGAAACAAGGATGATGTTGATACTGACTCTGATGACCACGGATACGATTCTATTAGTTATTTCCTAACACAGGTCAAGTTTATAGGCATCAAAACCGGCTTTTTGGACATTTCAAGCAAGGTGATAGCCCCCGCAGTGACACCTCGTGACAAGGACGGCAATGAGTTGGCTTTTGACTTAGAGAAGTGGGGAGAGGAGCTAGCTGAGGAAAGCGAGTATAATAATAAACAATGGAAGTTTTAAGACCACCACGACACATTGAGCTGTGGCTCGGAAGAGAAAATACACGATTACAACTATTTTGTATGATTTGCAGGGATAGGCTGGTTGGAATACATCAGGGAATATTAGTTGTAGCCCCCGTTGGAATGAGTGACGTTGAGTTTCTCACCCCTCCAGTAGAGCATTACTGTAAGAAATGTAATACGACATGGCATATTAAAAACGTGATATAATTACTTGATGAAACAGTACATCACACCAGACCAGCTTAATGAGTTAAGTGGGAAGGGTAAGAAGAAGTTAAGGGAGTGGTGGAAGCCTAGAAAAGGAGATGTTGTTTGTCATGATAGGTGGAGTTGTAAAGGAGTTGTTCAAGATGTTTGTAAAGAAGAAAACTATTTTATTTGTACCAATGAGGGTTCTTATGAAGATGTTAGGTGGTTAATAGAGGTCGAAACAGTACTGGCTGACTGGGGATGTGTTGAGCCGGTACCTCTCCTCTCCATAGGTCAAATGATAGAGTTTGTAGACAATAATGAAGAAAGTGGAGTTAAAGAACTAAAATATGAGTTATATGATTTATGTGACGCTCTCTGGCAAGCAGTTAAAGAGGTACTAGAGCAAGAATAATTGTGCTATAATAATATTTAGGACATCTCCGTAAGGTGTCCTTTTTTTATGAAAGAAAACACCCATGAATGAAAGCGCTACTGAGCAGTTAATACAAGAAGCCGACCCATTTAAACTAGAACTAAAAGACGAAGAGTTTGTAGATGTTATAGATCAACGGGCTGCAGACTCTAGAGCCTACTACTCAAAGAAGAACTTGCGTCCTAGACAGAAGAAACTACGCGAGTATTACAAGGGAGTGCAGGGCGATGCTACCATAGAGAAAAACTTACCAAAATACGCAACACCATATTTAGAGAATATTGTTTATGGTGGTATGTCACGACAGAAGCCAATTGCTCTATCAAGATTACCAGATATGGTTGTGAAGGCAGGAGACGGTGGAGAAGTAAGTAGGGACAGTGCTGAGACTTTAACCGATTTAATGAACACTGACATTAAGTCCAGAAAGCGAAGAGAGATTTTAGGTAGAGCTTTTAAAGAAGAGCCACTAAACTTTTACGCAGTAATTAAGTGTAGATGGAACGAAGAGCTAGGATTTGATGGAGACTACGAGTTTATCAATATACATCCTGATAACGTAGAGTGGGATCACACTTGCAAGACTTCAGATGTAGATGACATGTCCTTCTTTTCTGAGGAGGAAGAGCTTACCGCTAAAGAAGTTACAATGATGTTTCCTGCTAAAGCTGATGAATTTTTAGAGGAAGTTGGATTGGAAGATCCTGACAAGAGAACAGAGAAACTAATGGCTTCTAAGTATGGAATAAAAGAAGTCCATTTCCACTGGTACAAAGACAGCACCGATGAGGCAACTGGTGAGAAGCAATGGGAGAAGATCCACGCTGTAGTCTGGAAGTACAACAAGGTTGTGCTACATAAGATGAGAAATCCATACTTTGATTATGAGGGCAAGATCAACTACTTTACTAAAGCTAAGAAAGAAAAGAGAGAGCCAACCACCGATGAGATTTATGAGGCTATGTTTGGTCAGGGTGAAGGTCAGAAGTTTTATAACAACTACTTTAAAAATCCTCGTAAGCCTTACTATTTCATGACTTATGAGAATATGGGAGAAGATCCGGTTGATGTTACTACTCGTATTGAGCAGATACTGCTCTTTCAAGACCACATTAACTTAGAGGGACTACAAATTAGTGAGATGAACGCTAGAACTGTAGGCAAACCAGTCATCAATGCTCAGTACATAACCAAGAAAGATGCAAAGGGAATTGACTGGAAAGACCACAACCAAGCACTCACTGTGAATGCTGATGATGTAAGGAAGGCTTTTGCTCATATTCCAGGTCTTCCAGCACCAGCTCAGATGTACAAGAGTAAAGACACTAACCGTAATTTTGCCTACGAGATGATTGGAGTGAATGCTACGACTAGAGGATTAAGAGAAACGGACTCCACCCTGGGTCAAGATCAAATGGCTCGTGAGGCTGACTATGGGATGATTGACGACGTCGTAGAAGAAACTATCAACCCACTATCTGAGTGGATGGGTGAGTGGTCAATGCAGATGATTAAGATGTTTTACACCAAAGCTCACTACAAGGATGTGGTTGGCAAAGATGGAGACTCTCTATACACAGCCATAACTCAAGACTTGGTAGAGGATGGAATGGTAGTAGAGATTGGTGCTTCAGGAGTTGATAGGATTCAGAGAAAGAGAATGGCTATTCAGAACGTAGGTATGTCGCCAGACTTTTTAAATTATTTTCAAGATACAGAACAATCAAATCCAAAAGAGAGGGCAAGAATGGCTTGGCTATCAGTTAATGCCCCACAGCTTTATTATCAAGAGTATTTAGTTGAGGAAGTTCAACCACCTGTAACAATGGGAGAAACGGGGAGTCCTCAGCCTCAAGAAACACAGATGATGGGTGTTGGGCCACAGTCACCAGTGTTGCAGGGTGGTATAGTAGGTGGTCAGCCCCCAATTGGTGGTAGTCCAGATCAACCACCAGCACCTTCTCCAGTTTAAGTTGTGATATAATGCACTTATGACTGACATTTCAGACGAGCAAAAGCTCAAAGACACAGAAGAAGCTCGTATTAAATCTCAAGCTGACGAGATAGCATCAGCAAAAATCCAAGAACTACAAGACAAAATAGGCGAAGCAGTTGGCTCTAAGCCAGATGATGAGAAGTATTCTTCCATTGGTGCTATGAAAGAGGACATTGACCGTAGAGCTGAAGAGAAGGCTCAAAAGGCTAAAGAAGAAGCTGTCACTGAGATTAGAGAAGAACTTAAAGAAAAGGAAGAAAAAGCCAAGAGAGTTGAGGAAGATAGAATTAAACAAACAAAAGAAGACCAACAAAAAGAGTGGAGTAGAGTGACCAACGAGTGGAAGGAAGCAGTTAAAGATGGTATTGCTCCATCCATTGACGATGATCTTCATGCTAAGTTAGAGAAAGGTACTAAATACAAGGATCTTACTAAGGAGGAGAGAAGCGACCCAGGGTTAGTTTTTTACAATAGAGCTAGACAAGAACACGTTGAGGCTAAAAGAGAAGGTAGAACAACATCATTTTATAGAACTATTACTCAAATGAACAAGAAGCCATCTAGTGCCTCTGCTCCTGTTTTTGGAGGAAGTGTGGCAACTCCCCCAGCCACACATGAGCTTACAGATTCAGAGGTAAACAAGGCAACTAATAAGGCTTTGGGAATGGCTCTACCAACTTAAAAATAAAATGTGATATAATCACAAACACAAGGATCATAATCCGCTCGAAAGAGGCGGATTTTTTTTTGGCTATTAATTAAAATAAAGGAAACCCATGTCAGGTCTTTCATACGGAAATAGAGTTGAACACTTTTCGACTTCTAGCCCACAATCAATAGTAACTAATGCGTTTTTAAATACGCCAACACTTGCTGCTCGTGCAATTAGTAATGCTAAGTCTTTCAATCGTAAGTCTATGCTTCACGACATTGAAATAACAGCCAGAACTCAAGGGCAATGGATTGCAGGAGGAGAGAGATTAAATTCAGCAGCAGAGGACATAACCATCCAGACTGAATTTACCAGAAGTATGTACACTTCACCTGTCGTTGACTTACTGACTGAGGCTATGCCACGTCAATATGACAGCGATGTTGATTATGATGCCTTTGATTATCAATCAGCTTATAACCAAGTGTTGCAAGATCTCTCCACCGCTTTCTACGGCTTTGGAGCTGGTAACATTATGCTCGGTTTAGGAGCAATTGTAGATGATGGTACTAACGTAGATTCATACGGTGGTCAATCACGAACAACCTACTCAGAACTAAGCGCAACTTACACTGATTGGGTGGCTGCTATGAGTTTATCCAAACTCGCTACTATGCACGATGCAGTTAGCGACTCTGGTATTAACGAGATGCCAACTAGCATTTGGTCTGACTTCTCTAAGTTTTCACTCTATGAGAGTCTTTTAACTCCAACTGTGAGTCATGAATACCAAATTGAACCAGTCAGGGGTCGAAATGCTAAATACACTGGCAAAGATCTCTCAATGGGGCAAGGCTTCACTTCTCTACGTTACAGGGGTATTCCCTGGATGAGAGACAAGGCTTGTACTGCCAACACAGTCTTTATGCTCAATGAGAATTACCTAGACTTTTATGGTGATAACAAGATGCCTAAACGTCATGCGGGATCTTACGAAAAGATCAAGCTAGGTAAAAAAACCATTGATGGTTTTGACCAACCAAGTGAAACTAACGGATTCTTTTTCAGGAAAGAAATGCAGTCTTATGACCAGCTTGCCTTAACAGGCAGGTTTGTAGTCAGCGGTCAGTATTACTCAAAGAATCCACGCAGACACGGACAAGCATACAACGTGACTACAGTTTAATAATAAATTATTCGCCCCCCAGCAGTAGTTGGGGGGAATATACCAGCAGTAGCTGGGAAAGGAAATTATGGGAGTTAATGCAGGCTTACGAACTGATAAAACCAGTTCAGTAGCAACACATAAATTGGGAGATAGATATACCGATCCATTTGGACGTACATTTATCTATTGTAAAGCAGGAAGCACAGCTCTCGTAAGAGGTAAGCTAACAGTTGCTCCTGATGTAGTAGGTAATCACACCAACATGAGTTTTGCAGTAGCTCCAGCAATAGGTGACAAGAAAGTTCAAGTCACCCTAGGAGGCACAGCAGCAACCGCAGACCAATACAAAGATGGTTGGTTCATAGTTCAAGACGGTACTGGTGAAGGCAGAGCTTATCCAATTGAGGGTAACTTAGCTCAAGCTACCACCACAGGAACTTGTACTATTTATCTATATGAGGCTATTGATACAGCAGGTGCTTTATCAGAATCTAACTGCGATCTTTTAGCAGGTAAATGGAATGGTACTGTGATCTCTAATCCAGATCAGGATGACGCTCCAACAGGTGTACCTCTAGTAGCAGTCACTGAGGCTTACTATTACTGGTCACAGGTTTTAGGACCATGTGCCACCCTGATTGATGAAACAGCAACTCCAGTTGGTGGTGTTCTCACTATCGGCTCTAGTGTTTCAGGTGCAGTTGAAGAAATTGATTTGATTGCTGAACCTCTAGTGGGTGAAGTAGTGCAACAAGCAGGTGTAGATACTGAATATACAATGATTAACTTACAAATCGCAATTTAGTTTGTAAACAATTCCCCTCTACGGAGGGGAAGGGTGTGCAAATTAAATACTCATTCCACAATACGCACACAGGTGTGGAAAAGAAGGAGACCTTATGGTTTTCAAGAAGAAAGAACCAAAGCTAGTTAAACCAAGCAAGTGTTTAACTTGTGGTGGTAGTGGATTAAAAGATAGTGAAACATCTTGCCCAGTTTGTGAAGGAACTGGTAAATTAATAGTAAAAAAATAAGGAGAACAATACATGAAATGGTTAAGAGATTTCCACCACGCATCAGCTTTAAAGTATGGTGCAAAAATAGGTCCAGCAGATATGGCTGGAATGGTCGGGCAACCATTGGTTGGCGATATTTATTATGTAGATGCAAACAATGGTTCAAACTCCAATGGAGGCACTAGTTGGAACGATGCTTTGGCAACTTTGACTAAGGCAGAGGATCAATGTTCTACTAATAACTATGATGTTATCATCGTAGCCCCAGCAGGAACTAGCGCAACAGCAGAGCCTGGCACTATTACTTGGGACAAAAACCACATTACAGTTATCGGAGCAGCAGCTCCTACTATGATTGGTCAGCGATCAAGAATTAGTTGGGACACTGATTCAACTGACCCCTGTATAACAGTTTCAGGTCATGGTAATAGATTTATTAACATGAAGTGGAGTACCACTCAAGCAAGTAATGATGTTTTAATGAATATGACTGGTGACAGAAACTACTACAACAATATTCACTTCGCAGGTATTTGTAACGCCACCACTGGTGACGACACATCTGCTAGAAACATCGTCTTGACCGGTTCACATGAGAACACCTTTGATGGATGTATGATTGGCGAAGATACCGCAGCTAGAAGTGGAGCTAACGCTAACTTAGAGCTTGCAGGTGCAAGTAAAAACACCTTTAATGACTGTATGTTCTTAATGAACGCAGACAACACTGGTGCTTTGCACGTCAAATCTACTGGTGCTACAGGTGCAAGTGGATGGAACAGATTTAATAACACGATCTGGTACGCCAAGTGGACTAATCAAGCAGACAAGATTGCTGCTGTATTTAATCTATCAGCACAAACCCAAACCTGTGCAATATTAATGACTGGCAGTCAATTAATGGTTGGTGCGGATGATTGGGAAGCAGCCGATTCTAGCTTGATATGGTTTGAACGAGCTACAGCAACAGCTAATGTTATCGGTATAGGGCTTAACCCTAACGTATCTTAATATAGAATTATATGGGGGGAGTGTAAAAACTCCCCTCTATCCAGGAGACTTATGGCTAAAATAGCATCAAGTTTTTATAGAGATGGAAACTTTGTACCTATTACAACAGATGGAATTATTACCAAGAAAACAATTACTTTCGATGGAGCTACTGCTGATGCTTGGGGTAATGATGGTGGAGCCTTAGATGGTGCTGCTATCTTTACAGTTACGGGCTTGGTTAGAATTAAGGCAGTGATCGGAGTATGTACTACTCTCTTGGCTGGTGGGGCCACTATTGAAACTGGTATCACTGGTGCTACTGCAATCTTTCACGCCCAAACTACTGATACTGATATTGACGCTGGGGAGATCTGGTTTAACAGTGCTACTCCAGCTACCTATTTTATTCTTGGGGAATCAACTGCCGCTGCTGATAACCTTCCAGAGTACGTGCTTAACGGAAATGATGTTATTTTCACAGTGTCGGGGGGACAAGATGTAGACTCTGGGGTAATAGACTTTTACTGTATTTGGGTTCCGTGGTCAGATACAGGCAATGTAGTTGATTCTGGTAATTAGGGTATAATTGAGGGGTGACATTTCACTATTTGGGACTTCCTCATCTTCCTATCTCTAAAAGATATTCTTCTTGTGCTTATACTCAAAAGATTTACAAGCTGACTAGGATGCTATTATCATCTGGTCATAGTGTTCATTTATATGGAGTAGGTTATTGTGAAATTAAACACCCCAACCTCACGTTTCATCAACTCTGTACTCTTAAAGACATAAGAGATTCTTATGGTGATGGGTTTGATAACGAACTTGGTTACGACTATTCAAAAGGCTTTAAGGAGGACTTCAACACAGCAAAGAGCAAACTAACTCTTAAATATAGAGATAACTTCTTAAAAGAGATCGGAGATAAAAAAGGACTCTTGTTACTAGCAATGGGAGGTAATAAGAGTTGGCTAAAGACTAACATGGTTACGATTGAACCAGGCATAGGGTACTTAGGCAGTCATTCTACATACAGAGCATTTGAATCATTTGCTTTGCAGAATGTTACTTATGGAAAAGAAATAGGGACTAACAAGGTTAATATGTATGACCGAGTCATTCCTAATTACTTTGATTTAGATGATTACGAGTTTAACGACAGTCCTAAAGACTACTTTCTATATATGGGTAGATTAGTTTATCTTAAAGGATGTGGTATTGCAGTTAAGATTGCCAAACACTACAACAAACCTCTATATATAGCAGGTCAGGGAGATCCAAGTGAGTATCTAAAATATGACAAAGCTAAATACTTCGGAGTCGTACATGGACAAAAGAAGAAAGACTTACTAAAGAACGCTTCCATCACTTTAGTACCTAGTTATCATATTGAACCATTTGGAGGAGTTGCAGTTGAGTCTATGTTATCTGGTACACCAGTAATCTCAACTAATTGGGGTGCATTTCCAGAAACAGTCAAAGAAGGGGTTTCAGGTTATAGGGGTTGGAACACTGATGAGATGATTAAAAAGACGATTTTGGCTTTATCTCTTGATAGAAGAAAAGTAAGAGAGTGGGCTTTGCGGTACTCAATGGAAAATGTAAACAAGCTGTATGAAGAGTGGTGGAAAGTAATCAGTTTACACGAAAAGAAACTTTGGATGCTAAATAGGTTATAATGTAGTTATGGATATTCGCATACTTCAGGAAAGAATTGAAGAGAATAAAAACCGTAAGGTTTATGTTCTCAATCCTACTTCTGAGACATTTGTTTTAAAGAGAGGTGGAAAAACGTATGAAATTGCTCCCAACGCTGAGTTAGAGATTAAATATCCAATCGCAGAGTTTTTTGTTAGAAAAATTGTTGATTACATGGTTAATAAGAAGCTAGATACTGTTAAGATAGTTTCTCCTCAAGAAAGAGAAGAGCTTGAGAAACGAGTTAGACTTTATGACAAATAATTATTTAACCATTTATAATCCAATTTGGAGTTGTATTGGTGAAAGAAATGTTCCAGTAAGTGTTGGTAACAATACTATATTAAAAATGATAAACATACCTATGTCTAGGAATGGAATTGACAGGAGAACTAAAGTATATAAAGAGTTAATGAAAAACAAACCAAGTGTGGCTAATGGACTTTATGGAGAAGTTAAAATAAACAATGACAAAGAAAAACTTACTTAAAACATTGGACAAACTAGAGAATACTTTTGCTTCATTAAGGGGTTTTATTGATGAGATTTATTCTGAGAAAGAAAGATTATCCCAAGATCAAGCCGAGAACGTCAGAACTAGGGAACAGATAATTAGTGGTCAGAAGAAGGTACTGTTAGACCTAGAGAAGGCAAAAAAGGACATCAAGTTAATAGAGAAACGAAAAGAAGCACTCAAATCGGAGAGAGCTGATATAGATCAGATAATCTCAGGCAACGACAAACGAGAAGCTGATCTCGAGAAGAAATCAAAAGAACTAGATGAGAAGATAGAGGTATCTGGTAATCTAAGTAACTTGACAGAGTTGCTTAGTGATAAAGAACAATTACTGAAGGTTTCTCAGGCTAAGTTACGTGCTAAAAGGAGAGAGTTTGAAGAGGAAAAGAAGCGAGTTAAACAAAAAGGTGCTGAGAATAGTAACTATGAAATATCACTAGGGAGACGAGAGAAGTTGCTTGAAGTAGCAGAAGCTAGGGTTGAGAAAATACTCGGTAATGTTTAAAGCGTGGTATAATAAAATTATGGCTAATAAAAAAGGTACATCTACCAAAGCTCCAGAGACTCCAGAAGAAGCTCAATCACCTCAAGACCCCAATCAACACATTCTCCAGTTCCTTAAAGAAAACAACTATGACTTTCAAGTATCTGTATTTAAGGACAGTTACGTTCATGTAGGAGGCAAGGGATTCTTGTTCTTTGACAAACCACAGTTAATTTACAAAGCAAAGGCAAAGAATGGCTAAAACTTCAATCACAGAAGAAACTAAAGCTCAAATGGTTAAAGAGGCTCTTGATACTGTGTTGGTCATTAACATTACAGAGGAAGATTTTATCATTCACAATGATCGGCAAAGACCTACTCGAACTAAGTGGGAAATTCCTAACAAAAATAGAGACTTGGGTAAAGGTAAGGGCAAACAACACGTTCCTGCTTTTATAGGGTGGAGATACCTGAAGCTAGTACAGAATAAGGTTATCACTGAAATATCTAAAAAGGATTGGGACGAGAAAAAAGATAAATATAGGGATGAGGAGAGAAGCAAGTACGAAGAGAAGCTGGCTATCAGAACAGATAACGACAAGCTAAGAGAAGAACTAACTAAAAAATTGTGGGGAGGTATTGTTGAGAGATATGGCGGTGATGACATTTTTGAGCCAGAGGTAGACGCTCCAAAAGCATCCTCACGCCAGAACATGAAAGAGTATTTAAAAGAAATAGGCTTATCAAATAAATTAGTAGATAAAGCACAAGATGATTTTATAAAGGAAATAGAGTAATGTTAAAAAAACTTGAAGAAATATTCGGATTTAGAACAAACCACAATACTAACATAGCTCACTATTTAAAACGCATGGATGAGATGTGTAAACTTGATGACGTTAAACAAAATGAGTTGATAGTGGCTTTGATTAACGGAGTAATGACCCAAGGAGAGAGAATCGACTCACTTGAGCAACTAGCACAAATTAAGACTGACAAACTTCAGGAACTAGAGGACAAGCTTGGTTCTATCAAGCCAGTTAAAGTAAAAGACCACACTCAAGAGCTATCAACAATAAAAGCAGACATTACCAGGATTAAAAAGAAGGTTTATCCGAGTAAGTAATTAGTGTTATAATAGCTTTTAGGACATATCCGCCTCTAATGAGGTGGGTTTTTTTGTTATGACAGCAACTAACTACTCTGACACTACCATCAATGCTACTAATTACAGTGATAGTTCGATAAATTCCACTAACTATACTAACACTACAATTAACGCTACTAATTGGGAGACAGCTAACCCTCTAGGAGCGGACTATGCTTTTCAGGATGCAACTACATTTACATTTCAAGATACTACAAATTACAACTTTAGTTAAATGGCATTACTAACTTCTAAAACACAGATTACAACTCCAGCAGATGGAGACTGGCTTCACGTTGTTGATGTATCAGATACGACTGCTACTAGTGATGGTACTAGCAAGAAAATTACTAGATCAGACTTCTTGGGAGACTTAGATGACATCACAGCCTCAACTGCAGACTTAAATGCTACCACTAACTTCGAGCAAACTCTCTCATCTTCTACAACTGTTTTAACAGTTACAGACGGCACAATAGACTTTAATATAGCTTCTCATGATGGGACTAATGGACTTAAACTAGCAGGAACTCTGGTTACTTCAAGTGCCGCAGAGCTTAATTTGGTAGATGGTAAGGCTTTAAGTGGATCAGACGCTTCGATTATTACAGGCACAAAAGGTACATCTGCTGATTTAGCTATTTGGAACGCTGATGGCGATCTAGTAGATGGTCCAACTCCTCCTTCGGGAACTATAGTCGGTACTTCAGACACTCAGAATTTAAGCAATAAAACTTTCACAGATCAGACAGAGTTTAGTGAGGACATTAACCTTGCTACTGGAAAAAATGTACAGGTCAATGACGCAGACCCAGATATGATTATTGAGCTACCCGCGCCAGCTTGGACTCCAACTACTACGTCAGGATGTGCGGATGTTACTACGGTAGAAGCAGGAACTAATGATATTGATTACAACGTTTTAGATTTTGATGCTAGCAGTGATGAGAATGCGTTTTGTAACTTTCAAATGCCCACTAACTACGATGGAGGAGTGGTTCAGTTTAGATATGTATGGACTAACGCAGGAGGTGGAGCAGCAGAGGTTTTGGTTCTTGAACTCTCAGGCAGAGCCTATGCCGACAACGATGCCATTGACCAAGCAGTAGGCACAGCAGTTGAGCTGGCTGACACTTGGATAGCGCAGGGTGATGTTCATATCTCAGCCTGGAGTGGCGATGTTACTTTGGCTGGAACTCCAGCAGGAGGTCAGTGGGTTCACCTGGAAATAATGAGGGATGTAGCTGGTGGTGGAACATCGGATACTCTCACAGGAGATGCAAGATTGATTGGTGTACAAATTAAATACAAGATAGCGCAGTACGGGAACTAGTATGGCAAGACTTTCTAGAACATCATTAAGCGGAGACGGGAACTTGGTTGCTTATTATCCCTTTGATGGCAACTCTGACGATGCAAATAATGGAAAGGATGGTACTGATACTAATATGTCCTACGTTTCCGGCAAGTGGAGCCAGGCTGCCGACTTTAACGGGACAACTTCAAAAATTGTGGTCAGTAGTTTTAGTAATGACTTTTTTTCCAATGAAGGTACTGCTGCTGGGTGGATTAATTTAGATTCCATAGCTAATGCTGAGTGTATTGTTTCGTTTGATGCTGGAAACACCGCTAAGATTACTGTTGAAGACGTATCTGGCAATGATGCTGATATTAGGTTTACACAGTTCTGTGCTGTAACTGACGGTATTTGGCAAACAAATAGCAGGGTGACCGTAGTTGGCTCATGGGTTCATCTTGCAGTTATTTATGATCGCTCTGGAGGAGTGGGAGCTAATCCTACTATTTACGTTAACGGTTCTTCAGTGGCTATTACAGAGACTCAAACACCGGTGGCAGCTCTTAGAACCAGCATTGACGAGGTTTATTTTGGAACACTAGGTGCTTCTGGAACAAGTTGGGCGGATGGAAAATTTGACGATTGGGCGTTCTTTGATGATGCCTTAACTCAAGGAGAGATAGATGAATTAGTGGCAGATGAACCAGCAATTGGGGGAAATCCGATGATATTCAGTAACTCAGGAGTAACAATAGGATGAGAGAAACATTTGGTACATTAATACAAACAAGTAAGGATTTCTGTGTTGATCCTAAAACAAGCTCAAAAGCAGGTTTAACTAGCACTGAAGCGTTTATTAAAAGAGAGATAAATCGTGCTGTTCAGTTTACTCATAAGAAAATGCAAAAGGTATTTAAGACTAAGTACCTGCCTAAAACTGCCTCAACAGAAGCTGATGAACAGTATTACGCTTATCCACCAGGTCTTAATGTGATTGATACAGTAACAATTGATAATGATACTACCATTCCACCACTTAGAATAATTCAAAATCAAAAGGAGTGGGATTTAATTAATTCTGGTCCAACTACCTCGGGAATACCAAGCCATATTTATATGAGAGCTAGAGATTACGGCTTGTATCCTATTCCAGGAGATGCCTACACACTAACATTAGTTGGCAGGTTTCACCCAAGAGCTATGAGTGCTGATGACTATGTAACTGGTACAGCAACAATTACTCAGAATTCACAGGCTTTAACTGGAACTGATACAGTGTGGACTAATAAAATGATAGGGCGTTACTTTAGTGAGGCTGACAGCAACAGTGATGTGATTGGTGAGTACTACAGAATTGGAGCATTTACTTCTACAACTGCTTTAACTCTAGAGAACTACTTTGAGGATACTGCATTATCTGGATCTAACTATGTCATTGCTGAGTCACCAGATCTTCCAGAAGAAATACATGAATTTATACCCTACAGGGTAGCTTCAGTCTATTACGGGACGAAGCGTAGAGACTCAAAAAAGGCTCAGGAGTACCTTAACTTCTACTACACAGGCGATTGGTACAATACCCGCCGAAAAGGACAAATAGAAGGCGGATTACTAGGATTTATTCAGAGCTATGCACTCGATGGCTCAGATAACACACAGTTAATAAATCTTAACGAACCAGTTAGACATCATTATCTAGCGGAGGAGTGGGAAGAAGTAACTACATAATATAATGGCAAAAGCACAACCAAATCAAACAGATTTTTCAGGTGGGATTAGTTCCAGCCCAAAGGTTAGTAAGATTCCCAACAGTGTTGGGTTTACTAGAGGAGTAGATCATAGAACGGATCCTTCAAGAATTACTATTAATCCTCGTGCTGAGAAGGAGTTTACGACAGATGCTCTACCAATGTGGGGCATTACTGCCTGCACCTATGACTACTCGTACTTACAAAATGGTGACATTTTAAGACGAGATACATCTTGGTCTAAGATTCATACTGCTGGTGACAGTGTTGGTAATGGATTTTCTTACTTTCCAGAAACTAAAGATATTATTTTTGCTCAAAATACTACTCTTGGAAAAATTACAGATGCTTGTACTACCACCAATACAATAACCGATGACTTCCTGGGTGCTCAGGGAGGAGAACCCACAAACACCAAGTCGATTGACTTTGAGGCTTCAAGCTCGATGTATGCCTCGAGAGCAGATACAGCAAGCACTTCCATTACAGGCGACTTAACGCTGGAAACCTACATTAAGCCTGAATCGTTGCCCAGTACGGGGAACACGATGACTCTGATTAGTAAGTGGGATGAGCAGAGTAATAAACGAAGTTATAAATTAGATATTATTACAGCCTCTAACTTTTTTGGGGATGGCAGAGATGGGGCTTTGAGTATCTCGTCAAATACTACAGAGGATCCGGTTGACGCTAATGTTAAGGTAGGAACTAGCGGAGCTACTACCTTCACCACCGAGAATAGACACGCCTCTTTCTCTTCGATTGCTTCAGGAGACAAGCTTCTTATTTGGCAGGTTCAGGGAACCAACGCAGGGATTTACCAATTGGTTGATGTAGAGGGTTATTCAGGAGGTACGGTTACTATCTCAAGTACGCTAGATGTAGCTTACGCTACTTCAGGGGTAAATGTAGCTTACGTCAGGCTTTTAAAGCAGTATACGAACGTAACAATTAGTGCAGGGATTACTTACACCTGCAAAGCATGGGATGGAGCTAAAGGGGGGATCATTGGGGGTTACGCAAGTGGTACAGTAACTATTCCTGCTACAGCTACTCAAACCGCTAAAGGGAAGGGTTTTAGAGGGGGCAGGGCAGGGCAGAATCCAGATGGCGGGAGTTCGAATAACATAATTGGTGAACAAGGAGAGAATCAAAACAACACTCAATCAAGAACAACAACATCAAACGGAGTAGCTGGAGGTGGAGGAGGAGCTGAGGACTCTTTTGGAGCTGGTGGAATTGGAGGAGCAGGTGCTAACACAGCGCCCGAACAGGAGAGAGCAGAGACAAGGAGAGGGGGATCTACAGGAGGATATTGTGGAACTGCCTTTGGCTCAAGTGATCTTAGTGTTTTAATGCTCGGAGGAGCAGGTGGTGGAGGAGGTTTTGGTGATGCAGAAAGTGTCAGTTTAACATCATACGGAGGTGGAGGGAACGGGGGTGGAGTTAATGCCTGGTTTGGAGCTACTTTAACTATAGCCGGAACGGTAACTGCCGATGGAAATGGTGGGCAGGACGGAGACAGAGATCAGGGTCCAGGTGGACCTGGAGCAGGAGGCAATAACTGGTTTAAAGCACAAACAGCAACACTTGGAAGTAATATAACCGCTAACGGAAGCTCGGAGTCATCAGTTAGTGAGGGTGGTGGTAGTTTCCCAGGAAGTGGAGACGCAGGAGAGGGCAGGAATGAAATTAACTACCTAACCTCAGTTACGGGTACTGCCTCTCCTACCTTGGTAGAAATTCAGGATGACAATCTAGGAACAAGTGACGGCTATGCTTTAAGACTACAAATCTCAGATGATGGAACAGCACTAGAATCTTACACACAGAACATAACTGACGAGATTAGCACGGGAGTGTGGGCTAGGTGGCAAGTAAGCTGGGAAGATACCACTTCAACGGCTTTGTTTTATAAAAGTGGGACTCTCTTAGGCACTAAAGTCGGCTCGATGACCTCGATTGATGATAATGCTAGCAAGTTTGCAGTTGCGGCTGATTTCGATAGCTCGGGTGATCCTCAAAACTTCTATGACGGGTTAATGGATGATACCAGGGTCTGGAATGATGTTCGTACAGCCAGTGAGCTACTTACATACAACGGACAGGTATTGGTGGGAACTGAAGCTAATTTAATTGCTTACTACGAGTTTACTGATGATGTGACTGACTCTCAAACTGATGGGCTCAATGATCTAACTGCTGCTAATTCTCCAACTTACTCAACAGATGTTCCTTTTAGTGGTGTTACCTCAAGATTAGACGAGGATCAAGGAAACACAGATGATACATACTCGGCTACATATACTCTTGGAACTGCAAATGTTGAAGCTGTTGCTAATAGGATTGCTTTTGTTCCAGATAAAGATCCACAAAAATCAGTTATTCTCTCAGTCGATACTGTGGGTACTGGAAACTGGACAGTTGCGATACACGATGCTTTAAACAGGGAAGTTGCTACCGTAACTGTAGTTAATGCAAACATGACAACTGGGTTTTATGAGTTTATCTTTGACAGTGTGTTTAGACCAGTTATTGGAGCTACGTATCACATCCATCCAACAAGTTCGGTAGCTGATGGTAAAGTTGATATTAAAGCTGGTGAAACTGACTTAGCAGACTCAAGTGAAATATTTGCTTATTTTACAACTCATTATCAATTCTTAGTTAGTGACAAGTACCACCCTCACATTCCATTTGCTAGTGCCATGTTTATAGGAAATGAAAGGTACATTGCAAAACTTGAGGCGGGTGATGTTTATGAGCCGCACGCACTAACACTACAATCTGGGTTTAGAGTTAGGTGTGTAACACAGTGGCGAGAATACATGGTTTTTGGTTGTTGGAAGGGTGACGATATAACAGCTTCAGAAGAAGGATTGCTGATTTTTTGGGATGGCATAGGAGACAAAATGGACTTCCCAATTCCCGTACCAGAGGGTGGCGTTAACTCAATGACTACTTATCAAGACACTATTATTTTAGTAGCTGGGTATCAAGGTACTATTTTAGGATACAAGGGAGGGGCTGCGGTTCAGCGCATCAACCATATTCCAAATATTGCTAGAGATAAAAAAGTAGAGATAGCACCAGGATCAATGGCAATGTGGCGCACTTACCTTATGTTTGGCTCTGATCTATCAACTGACTCAGAGTTGATTGAAAAGGGTGTTTATACATTGGGTTCGCTAGATAGTACCTATCCATTCTCATTAGGGTTTGAGTACCCAACTTCACTTGGCGATCAGACTGCATCTACTGTTAGCCTTGGGATGGTTTATGCATCTGGTCAGAACCTATATATTGGCTGGAAGAACTCTAATTCGTATGGAATTGACAAAGTCTCAGTTACCAATGATTGTTATGAGAATGGATCTATAGAGTCTTTAATTAGGGACTTTGGTACTATCTCTAAGGAAAGACAGACACTTGTAGTAAGAGCTGATTTTGAGCCTTTAACGAGCGGGCAGAGCGTTAGAACTAAGTATAAGGTTGATCGTGAAGATAGTTGGAACTATGACGATGACTCAGGAAGCCTTGGTTATGAAAGTACAGTGGGAGCTACAGAAGTTAGGTTTCCAGTTGATGATAAAGGTAAAGAACTACAGATAGGAGTCGATTTAAAAAGCACATCTGGAGTTTCACCAGCTTTCTTGGGTTGGACAATTGATGTAGAAGCCCTAGAGGGAGAGATTGATGCCTAATGAATATGACCATGTGTCGGAAAAGACACCAAACATTTTAACTCAAAAGCACATGAGATCAGATCAGGGAGTCATTGTACTTGGCACGGCAGCGAACAGACCAACGGCTGGTAATTCCCAGACAATATTCTATTTTGCAACTGATACGTTTGTGATGAGTTATTGGGACTCTGCAAATGAGGTTTGGAAAGATGCAAGTGCTTTTACTTAGTAAATACTTACTTAATAAATTTATGCTATAATAAGCTGAGGACATTTCCAACCTGAGCGGGTTGGTTTTTTTATATTATGCCATATCAACCATATAACCCCGACAGTTATCAAAACCCCACTCAACCATCAGGTCTTAATCCTACTTTTGGATCAGACGATCAGTTTAATATTCCAGGCAATGCTATTACCCCGTTTAACTTTGGACAGCAGAGAGGCGAGAACACTGGTTTTATCAATGACTTTACTGGATTCTTACAGGGTCAAGAAACACTGCCTGCTATTCAACAGAGATATGAAAATAGATTTGGTATTCCAGATCTGCGTGAAAATTATTTAAGAACAAAAGAAGCTGGCGAGATGATTGGTAACCAAATACGAGGACTGCCAGAATCAATTAATCAGCGAACTCAAGAATCAATGATTACTCAGGGTCAAAGAGATAAAATTTTAAACAAAGAAGCTGGGAACTTAATTGATATCTTTAATTCACTTGGTCAGATAACAGAGTCAATTGGCAATAGATTAGCAATGGGAGAACAGAATCTCAATCAAGCAGCAAAACTTGAAATGGCACAACTACAGAAGGACACTCAGCCGTGGTTAATGAAGTATGAGCTTATGAACATTATGCAGACTCGTGAGTTCACTGGTTGGGGAACTGTGCAGTCACTAGAATTAAATAGGCTTTTTGCCAATCAAGCCTCTGGACTTGATTGGGATCAGGGTAAAGAAGATCGCCTCAACAAACTAGCCATGCAGGAGAATCAGTTTGCCCACGAACTTAATTTATTAGAAAAAGAAAGTCAATATTTTTTAGATTTGTGGGGATAATATGCCTTGGAACTTTAACAATCTGTCTGAGGTTGAAGAGTTTAGAAAACTTGCTATATCTAAAGGCATGAGTTCAGGCGATGTTGACTCTTTTATTAGCAGTAAAAAGCTACCTGCCCCTAAGATGCCAAACTTGTCCATTAGTAGTTCGGGTGAGTTAAGTTCGCCAGTAACTTCAATCATACAGCCGACAACCAAGAACACACTGCCAACAACTCCAAGCTTAGCGCAGGATCCAGCACAAGGGTTAACACAAACTACTCAAACACCAGATGTTTCTAAACCAAAACCATCATCTGGATTTTCAATGGGAGATATGTTGGTTCCAGATCAGAAAAAAGACTTGCAGGACTTAGGGGGTTCTCTGCCGAGTCCAAAATTAGAAATAACACCAACTCCGTCACCAACAGAACAGGAGTTAAAAATACCAAGTGTTCAACAACCAGCCCTAAAACCAACATATCAAGTGCCAGACGATCAGATTGAGAAAATTAATTCTCTTTCTAGTGAGACTAAAGAACCAATGTTAGAATTATTACAAAAAGGCAATGAGGCATTTGCAGATTCGCAGTATGAGCCGTTTATTTTTGAAGCCTTTAGAAGTAACGAGAGGCAGGCTCAACTATATGCTCAAGGCAGAACTAAGGGCGGAAATATAGTTACTAAAGCTAGACCGGGGCAAAGTCCTCACAATGTTGGAAAGGCGGTAGATATCTACTTTAGAGATAAAAAGACTGGAAAAACCCTAGATCCAGATAAAGCTCAAAGTATGGGATTATATAAAAAAATGGGTAAAGTAGGAAAAGCTCTCGGACTTACCCACGGAGGCACTGACTGGGGATGGGACGACCCCCACTTTGAATTATCGAATTTTTAATGTAAGGAAATTATGCCAATACCAAACGCACCAGCATCAATGGATGAGTTTAAACAACAAGCTCAGAATTTTATAACCAGAGCTAGGGCTGAGGGAAAGGATGAGATTGGAATTAGCAACACTCTGAAGTTTATGTACATGATGACTCAAGATAATATTGAACAACGAGAATCAAGTGAAATGACTCCATATGAAGAGGCTCAAATTGATATTGAACAACAAAAATTAGATAAAGGAAAATGGGCATTAGTTAAGGATGCTGACGACAATCTTGTTTGGAGTAATGCGGAAACACAAGAAACAAAACCAGCAGGTGGAGTTGACGATTCTAATTTTTTTACAGATATCGAAGCTGAAGGAACAGACGATGGTAGCGGTGTTGGAGACGCTCCCGGTGGACTTGATGAGCTTGATATAGATGAACTATTTAACACTACAAGTAGCACTCAACAAAATACCACTCCTCAGTACATTATTGATGCAATGAATCGGATAGAGCAAATTGATAACCCATCTAGAAAAGATCCTATCACTGGCGAGGTTGTTCAAAATCTAGATTTGAGCGGGGTTAATTTTAGTGGAACCGATTTTAGTGGAATAGATCTAGGTGCAACTAATTTTAGTAGACCTGGCTTTGGACAACCACAAAATATTAACAGACTAAACTTTGGAGGTAGTTATACTCCCTATACCTACAGATAATATGCCACAATATGATTTTACAGACCCACGAGATCAACAGGCTTTTAGACAAGCTGCTTCTTCTAGGGGTGCTTCTATAAAAAACACCAATGCTTATATTTCTAAACGTCGTAATGAACAAATGACGTCTTTAAAAGAGCAGTCTAGTGCTCTTCAATATAAAAAAGAGATTGGTGAGTTTACAGGAGATGACGTAGAGGGAAAAAAAGAAAAACTCCACATGGCGTCAGTTGCTGATGAGCTACTACAACAAGATACTAAGCCTATTACTGGAAAGCTCCAGATCAGGGGAGGAGAGGGATTTTTTGGTAGGGGTACTAGAGCACAGACGGCAGTAGCTCTTTACGATCAGCTTAAGGGATTACTCTCATTAGAAAATAGAGAAAAACTAAAAGGCTCTGGTGCAATCTCTGATTTTGAAGCCAGAACGCTGGAGCAAGCTGCCGCAGCTCTTACTCGAGAGATGAGTGACACTGAGTTTAGGAAACAATTAACAAAAGTTAAGAACACGCTTTCTAAAAAAGCTGGCATTACTACCATAGATGACATTGTATCAACTCAAGGCGAGCTGCAAGCACCAGATGATTTTATTGAGCCTGCTGTTAATGTAAGCGGAGGATTGGCAAATGTTGGTGATTTAGTTAGAGATCCAAGAACAGATAAAATGAGTCTTCATGGAACTACTGATGATGATCCACTGTTTAAATTAGATACAACAGGTGGCTTTAGAGTTGACAATGCATTGGTTAAATTTTTAGCTGAATCTGAGTTTTTACCAATAGCAGGCGGATTTGGTGGAGCAGTAACAGGTGGTGTGGTGGGTGGTATGGCTGGTGCTGCTGGGGGCACTGCGATTCAGCAAGGTTTAAGAGAACTTCTAGATCCAGACAGACAAGACCTATCTAGTTCAGCGAAAGCAGTGTTAGTTTCAGGTGTAACTGATGGCGTATTTTCTGGTTTAACTTTGGGCATAGGTAAAATAGGATCTAAAGCAATGGGTCTTGTACTTACTAAGCCAGGTTCAGCAGCAGCAAAAGCGGCTCTTGGCTCAGTCGATGAAGTAGCAGACATAGCAAGAGGATTAAGCAGGGAAAGCATAGAAGCAGGGGGCAAGAAACTACCAATATTAGGGTCACAAGAAGATTTACTCAGAAAAGCGTACCCAATTCCACTTAGCAAAAAAGCTGAGTTTGCTGGAAAACAAGGAACTTCTATCTACAACAAAGTTATTGAGTTTTTAGATGGTGACTTAACAAAATTAGTTGATCCTCAAGATGCTGCTAAAATAGCAAAAGCTGGAAAGGCTCAAGCTGGAGAAGAGATTGGAGAGGCTATATCTGGTAGGGCTGTTAAAGCAGATAAAGTTATTCCAAAACTAGAAGGACTAATATCAGATATTCAGAAAGAAGCACTGGGTGAGACTGGAGAAATAAGTAAAATAGTTCCACAAACATATAAGGCTGGAGTAGGTGATTTAGTCGAAAAAATATCTATTCTTAAAGCAGAAGCCAAACAAAGTGGTGGGTATATTTCACTAGATACCCTACAGGATATGAAGGTGTCTTTAAATAAGGCATTTAAAGGCGAAATGGTTTCACAATCTAGCAAAGAACTTTTAAGGAGCGGCAGGGGTGAATTGATGCAAACCATTGAAAAATATGGTGCTGAGGGAATTAAAGAAGCTAATTTGAAATATTATGTCTTTGATTTATTTAAGGATTCTGCATTAAAGGCAGACGAAAAAGTAATCCGTCAGGCTTTTGATGCTATGGATATTATTACCCTTGGCTCAACTACTGCAGCATCTGGAGGAAACATTGCAGTTGGAGCAGCGGTAACAACTTTCCAAAAACTACTCAGAAACTTTGCAAAGGAGCCGCTACAGCAACTTAGGATGGTTAATAGACTTGGTTCATATGCGGTTGAAAAGGGTAATAAAAACGCCTTCAGAGCATTAATGTTAGCTACACAAAAATTAAACTTAACAATGGGCATAGATGAGACTTTATTAAAAACAGGTGCTAGGGCAGGCACAAGTTTTATGGGAAATTTTATAGGTGAGAATCAACAAGAGCCACAACTCCAAGCTCCAGAAGATTTTATTAATTCAACTCAAGGTATTGGTAGTCCAAATCAGGCTGTTAACCAAACTTTAAATTAATGTAAATAAGAGCTGGGAACAATATCCAAAATATAGGAGAAATTATTGAGATTGTAACCCAGAATACTAACAGAATAAATAAAAATAAAAGAGGGTGATCTGCTATCCAACGACTCATGGCTCTTATTATACAATAAATTATTATGTTATAATTAACTCAGGACATATCCACCGCTTAGGTGGTTTTTTTATAATGAATGAAGGACACTTATGATAGATCAACTTCAACAAAGCAATCCAGGAATGAGCCCAGCAGCAATGGAAGCCCTACGGAGACGAGGAGGTACTAACGTACAATCGCCTCAGCTTAATCAAGCGTCTCCTGATACTAGGATGCCTAACTTAGCAGGTCAACCGATCAATCCTTCAGAAGTAGGCACTCCGGCAGCCCCCAGTGCCCCAAAACCAGAATTTCAACCACAAACTCAAGATGACTTAATTATTATGACTTTAACCGAGCAATTGGGTAGAAACAACAAACTTGAGAAGGAAAAGATGAAGATGGCACAACCTCAAGAAGCTCCTTCAACTCCTCAAACTCAACCAAGCCCGCCCCAACAAGGAGGCGATGTTTTAAGTCAACCAAACTCTAGTCCAACGCAACAACAAAGCAATTATCCGTTTTAGGAGGATAAATGGCCAATCGACCAAGAGACGGCAATTTTGTCCCAACAATAGGACTTGAGGACGAGAGCACTGGTGAGCAAAAGCCTTTTTTGGCTGATAATACCACTGGTAGGGCATTAGTTGATTCCCTTCTTTCTACTGGAACTGCTTCTATAGGAAATGTAAAAATTGAAGATGGTAACTCTACCACTAAGCTAGACGTAGAGTCAGATGGAACTAAAAACGCTGCTTATGTGCAGGCTAATGACTTGGATATACGAGATTTAACTTCAGTTAGTGATTCAGTTGAAGCAAAACAAAGCACTCACGATGACTTGAACTGCAATGCAAACATGCAGATCGGAGATGCTGATGTAGGGGGTGCTAACCCAGTTCCAGTTAGTGGAGTAGAAGCCACTGGAATAAATGGCGGTGATGTATCGGTGGGTACTACGCAAGTAGAGATGAGCTTCACTGGTACTACTAAGTGTATCCAGATTCAATCTAAGGTAGCAAATACGGGTAGTATTTGGGTTGGTTTAACAGGAGTTACTAATTCAGGTAGCAATGCTTTTGCTCAACTCTCAGCTGGTCAATCTGTTTCTATTGAGTTAAATGATGCTTCTGCTGCCATCTACGCTATTAGTGATACTGCCTCCCAAACTGTTTACAAGGTAGCCGTTACATGAAAATAAAAACCTCAGACTTCCAAGTAGCTAAAACAGTCCCAATGGAGGATGCTGGTGATTACTATACTGGCACAAAAGTAGAAGATGCTCTCCAGATAATAGGTAAATCCAGGGCTGATTCGTATCACTACACAGGTTTTCCTAACAGAGATGACACTTCACTAAGCTGGGATGATGGAACTTACACTCTGACCCTCACTGCCTCAGATGACAAGATTTGGATGAACGGTATTGAGTACGAGATAGATACTTTAACCAAACAACTTACCTCTGGTGGTGGGAGTAGTCAGGAAGAAACAACTGGACTTTATTGGTTTTGGATTACTGCTCCTGGAGGAGTACCACAACTAAATACTTCTACAACCTCTCCTGATATTGGAGCTGGTGGGGCTAATGCTGGGTTTGATCAGTGCTTGGTAGCGACAGTTTATTGGAACACTAGTACATCAAAGGGGCTTTTATCAGATGAGAGACACTGGTTTGGTAGAGATGCTTGGATGCACGAGTATTTACACGAAACTGTTGGAGCAAGGTTTTATGAAGGAATGGCAGGGACTTTTACAAATACAACTTTTGAAATAGGTGCTGGTGAGTTTTATGATGAGGATATAGAACACGAAAACGATGCTGAAACCGTAGCTACCGTTCTATACCACGATGGAGATAATGACTGGGCTTGGGATGTTGCTACCTCAACTCCATATAAGACTGATGGTACTGACCTTCAATACAACAACGGAACTGCTCTGGCTAGTGCTAATAACAATAGATATGTAAACTACTTTTTCTTCATGACCCCCGATACTACTGATCCTGTTCACATTGTCATAGGAGATGATCAATACACAACTAAGGCTGCTGCTATTGATGCACCAATACCATCTTTGGGGGCATTACCAAGTGCGGAGAATTTGTTAATTTATAAAGTCACCTATAAAAACAATAGTGGTGGTACTCACGCTCATCAGAATACTACTGACTTTCGTACATCATCAACCTCACCTTCAACAGGCTATGTGCCAACAGACCATGGCTCTCTGGCGGGACTTTCTGACGATGACCACCCTCAATATGTCCTTCATTCACTAGCAGACGCAGAAAATGACTTTCTTATAGCCTCTGGAGCAGATACGTTTGTTAAGAAAACTTTAGCTGAAACAGGAGCAATCTTAGAAGGAGACATTGCTCACGATAATATAGTATCAGGAACAATAGCAGCCCATGACACAGGGGCTACAGGAGCAGAACTAGACACCCTCACAGATAGTAGTGATGCAGATGCACTCCACACCCACACAGGGGGTAATTTGACTGATGATATTTTTGTTTTAACTGCTGGGGATGACATGACTGGACCTTTAACAATAACAGTAAGTAGTGCTAGTGCCTCCTCCATATTAGACCTTGACCAAACCTACACAGGAGGTGCGACAGGTGCAGCAAACATGGTGGATATGACCCTTACCCATAGTGGTACAGGAAACCCAACTGTTCACAACTTGTTTAATCTCAACTACACAAGAGATGTTGGTTCAGGATCTTCAGGAACAGTAAGGATATTCAACTTGGATACCACTATAAATGAAGACTTGGGAGCTTTTGTAGGCTTTAATGTTGGGGGTACTATAGGGGCTGGTAAGAACGTAACTGCTTTCACCCACTTTGCCATTGATGCTTTAGCTGGAAGTGGAACTGTAACTGACATGGTTGGTTTAGATATAGGCAGAATAGACGAGGGAAGCAACTCTAATTGTGCCATTAGAACGGCTACAGTAGGTGGGAATATTTGTATTAGGGACTATGCAGAAATTGTAGGCTCAAGAGACAATATTCAGTTAAGGGTACAAGCACACTCATCTCAAACTACTCTATTTTCAGTATGGGAAGACTCAGCAGGTAATGACCAAATTACATTTAGTGGCACTGGTGGGGCGGTATTTAATGAGGAGGGTAATGATGCTGACTTCAGGGTGGAAGGTGACGCAAACACACACTTAATATTTGCTGATGCTAGTGCAGACTTCGTTGGTATTGGAACAAGCTCTCCCTGGGGATTATTATCTTCTATATATGAAAAAACCAATCCAACAGGTTTTACTGTTGCTCTTATTGGAACAACAGCCGCTTTGGTAACAGGTAGTAATAACGCCAATCCTGTTTATGGTTCATGGTTTCAGGCAACTACAGATGCTTCATCAACTCACAACTTAACTCTGGCTACTGGTGGACTAATTGGTATTGATGGCAAGACTCAAAATATGGGTGATGCAGATGTCACAATGGCAATAGGTTGTAATTTTCAGGTAAGAAACAGAGGCGATGGGGATATTACAACAGCGATAGGGTTTAGGGTCAACACTCCTACTAATGATGGTGCAGGGAAAATAGATAATGAGTATGGTGTAAAAATAGAAGACCATAATGTAGGGGATACAGCTAGTTGGTCGCTTTATACTGGGGCTGGTATTGTTTCATTTGGTGATGCCTATGGGGGCAGGGAGCTATCTGCTGACCCAGACAACCCAGCAGAAGGAAGTCATGTAATATGGCAGTCAGATGGTACAGGTAGTGGGGATGATGGTGATATACTGATGAAAATAACGGCAGGTGGCTCAACAAAAACTGTAACATTAGTAAACTTTAGCGCACTATAATGGAAGTATTAACAGTAAACAACGGAGCAGGAGTAACCACAGTACCAGGTGATGCTGGATACATTGATGCTAGTGGTGACTATGTGGAAACAACCACTGCAAACAGTCATGTAGCTTGGTGTGTAGTTGTAAGGGGTGGGGCTGACAGCACAGACATTCAAGTGGCAAGACGGGGCAGGGTTAAGGTTATCTTAAATGCCAACTGTTCAATAGGGAACCTTGTAGTCACTTCAACATCTGCAGGCAAAGCAGGAGTTTCTACAGTATGGCGACCTGATATATTTGGTATTTGTTTAACTGCTAACGCTGGTGGGGATGGAGGTACAGCTACAGTCTTACTATTAACTAAAAGGCAGCGCCACTATCCTAGTTTTTCTGCTGACATATTTAGATTTCAACAACACTCTGGCAGTACATGGGATGGGACTATAGCCGCTGTTTCAGGCACAAGCGTTGAATACTCTACAACTGCTGGTAATGAAGATTGGCTAGTCCCCAAAAACACAGATGCTATGGGTAAAATGGTGCTTCACAACACTACAAGAAGCAACTCAGCTTTGATTGACAATTGTAGTAATACTGACACTGGTACGCCTGCTAGTGGGACAATTACGCTTATAGCCAATGAGCCTGGGGACTGGGCTGTTACTGATGTTATTACTGTAAATTCTCTAACTAATACGGATACTGTAGGTGGTTTTGAATTTTGTGATATAGATTTAAACCATGCTGATAATACTGATATACCCGCCAATGCTGTGGCTCTTTTTGGAGAGATGACATATCAAAGTGATGATGAGGGAGATGGACAATTGATACACCCATACGAAACTGGAGATGGTTCAAAAAGGTCGGGAATAAACGCTGTTAAAATGAATGATGACTCTACAAGGTTATCTCTTAGAAGGATGTGTGAAATACCTATAATAGACCAGAAATTTACTTTAACTGCAAAGGCTAGTTCTGCCAATGGAGTTTTGGGCATATGGAGAGCCTCTGGTTATGTAGCCGCAGAACCATGATAAAATAATACTATGTTAAAACTTAACTTCGCTAACTTTATCAACACCAACTCTACTCTCACAGCAGAGGAGAAAGTAAGACTTCTTGATCTATTCTGTGACTGGCACAACTATACCGAGTCACAGGGAACAAAGGTAGAGTTTTTCAATGACTTGGTAACAAACTTAATCTTAAGTCCCATAAACTCACAAGCTAAAAAAGAGGCAGAGGAAGCATTGGAATATGATAAATTAGTATTGGAGGCAGCATGAAAATATCTAAACCAAGTCACAAGGGCATTCTTCAAGGGTGTTTCTTGACAGCACCATCTTTAAACAGAAATCAGCAGATATTTGTTTCACAAAAATCCTTCCCTCTTGAAAAACTAGGAGATGCTGGCACTGCCTATAAGAAGCTCCTGAGTGACGCTGACAAGAAGACTAATAAGTTCTCTGAAAAGCAGATAGAGTTTACCCCAGGTGAAGTAGTAATTTTAAAGGAAGTATTTGACGAGAAATCAAAGAGAACAGAACACGGCTTTACTCCTACCAGCGCAGAATCGGTACTAGAAATTAAAGATCTTTTTGAAGGAAAGGAGAAAGTATGAGTTTTGACCACAATGTAGAAATAAAGGTAGGCTGTGCTCTTAAGATAGAAGGAACACTAGACTTTGACAATGAAGACGATGGTATGAATATCGACTTTCCTGACAACGCTTTTACTGCAAGACAGATGCAGAGGTTGATCTCTCTAGTAAAGCTCTTCAAAAACATAAACAAAGATTGTGATGGAATTATTAAAATTAAAGTTTCAAGGAAGCCATGACCAAAATAAGTGAGGAAACTCAAATGGCTATACTTGCCAAAGACATAGAGTACGTCAAAAAGGGAGTTGACCAGCTTCGTCAAGATTTCAGAGATTGGAAAAAGAACTTCGTCACTCAAGATCAGTTTAAGCCAGTCAAAGCACTGGTGTATGGATTTACATCTTTGATTTTAATATCAGTAATTGGAGCTGTAATAGCTCTGGTTGTATTTTAAGGAACTAATGCCAAAACTACGTCTAAAAAAAAAGAAGCTTACAGGATTAAAGAAAAAAAGAGAATCAAGACTCAAAAGGAAGGGACTAAAATTAAGAAAAAGAAAAAAGCGATGACACCAGAGGACTTTGAGAAGAAGCTAACTTCTTTAGCAGCAATGATAAGGAGGATAGAGAGGTTTCTTTCTAGTGATTGCCATATTACAAAAGAAGTCCTGGAAGACTTGCTCGATAAAACAGAGCAACGCAGATACCAGAGAAGAATAACTGTCATAGCTTGTTTAATCTTTTTCGCTGCTATAATGCAGCTAGTTTTACTCCTTTGGTTAGCAGAATGAAGTATTAAAACCTTATGATAACCTTGCAGGAATTTGTAGCAAAATGGATAGGTAAAGAGGCAGATTATGATGGGGCTTATGCTGGGCAGTGTGTAGATCTTTTCAGATATTACAATAAGGAGGTTTTAAGCATTCCCCAACCCAAGGGTGTAAGAGGAGCAGCAGACTTCTGGACTAACTACGACTCAGACCCGGTACTTAATGAGAACTTCACTAAAATTAAAAACACACTTGAGTTTATCCCAGAAGAGGGAGATGTAGTAATTTGGACTCGTAGAGAGGGTGGTGGATTTGGGCATATAGCTATTTTCCTATCTGGAGATATAAACAAATTCGTTTCTTTCGATCAGAACTATCCTACTCTATCAGTTTGTACTGAGACAGAGCATAATTACACAAATGTCTATGGAGTTTTAAGACCTAAGAAATCTTCGGGTGACGAGAAAATCTACACTGAAGTTCAAATGACTGAGGTTAGACTCCAAAGAGACGAAAACTGGAACAGATCAGAAGAGTGGAGAAAGAAGTATGAAGGCTTTATTCAAAAGGCTAGTGACGTTCTTGGATCGCTTGTTTTACCTGATGAAACAAATATTATTGTCAATCTTAAAACCTTGGTCACGGTAGGAGACCAGTTAAAAAAAGTTAAAGACCAACTCAAAGAAGCTCTAGAATCTAAGGAGAGAGAAATGAAGGAGCTTAAAAATAAATATGAATCGCGCCTAAACTCTTTAGCACTAGACAATGAGAAGCAAGCACAAGCTATTGAGAGGCTTCAAAACGAGCTTAAAACAATGAAAGAAACCGATGACAAAGTAAAAGAAGAAAGATCCTTTTTTGAGTGGGTTAGTGAGTGGTTTAGAAAGGGCTAAATGGCATCTGTTAGGAAGCGAAAGAAGCGCATTAAGATGATGCTCACTGAATACCTTAAAAACGGGGAAAAGCGTGTTGTGTCCAGGCTACTACCAAGTAGAATGCGTGATTTAATTAAGGAGAGTAAGGCAGAAAAGATGTCAGTCAGAGTAATTTATAAAACAGGAATAGAAAATGAGTCGGTGGTGAGTTCTGATAAAAAATATTTATTAAGTATTTTAAGTATCTTTACAGCTAAAGAAGAAATAGAAGATGCTTTAACTTATTGAAAGGAGATTCATGAAAATGACAAAAAGAAACAAGGAGAAATTTCTTAAGAACTTAAAAAAGTATACTGCGCCTGGGCTTGCTGCATTCTTCGGACAGCTAGCATTAGGTGTACCGCTTAAAGCAGCAGCCCTGTTTGCGCTGTACGTCTTTTATGCTGGCGCTAGTGACTATTTCTCTAAGATAAAGTAGAATAAAACTTGTATTGTGCTCGATCCACAATATATCAATAGAAACACACTATCCTCTGGGTGGTGTGTTTTTGGTACAATAGATTGCACCTTAACTTTCAGTCTGACCTTGACAAAAAACAATCATAATTTTTTCTGGTTAATTTGGCGGTAGAAGGTCTATGCGTTCATACCTAGCGGTATGTCCTAACCAGGTTTAAGCCTTACGCATGGCAAGTAGCACTTGCTTTGATCTAAGACAGGCTGGGAGTTGGTGTATTTTGTTTATATTTGACATTGGATAGAGGAAAATGCTATAAATGAGTTGCTTGGCATTATCTCGTTTTTCACTCTGGCTGAGGCACGCCAAGCTTTAGCCGCAGTCAGAGTAAAGAGCGAGATTTTTTATGCTAACAGACAGACAAAAACTAACCATTTTACACTTAGAAGAACACCATGAAATAACTGATCCCAAAGGAATCATTAAGTTTTGTAATGAAAAACTAGCTAAACGAAGGAAGTCAAAGTGGGCTAGAAGCAGGGGTTATAATTGTTCAAAAACCAGGAAACACTCTCGCAAACACTATGGGGGTATTATTGATTTTTTAACCAAACCCACTAAGTAGCAAGAGGAGTTTTTTAATATGAAAAACATGCTAAGAAAACTGCGAAGACTAATGCTAAAACTAACTGATAGAGATAAATATGAGAGTTTAATGGCTTTTCATCCTGATAGAATCAATAAATTAGAAAAACACATGGAGTTACTTCTTAAAGACCAGCAAAGACTGCTTTAAGTAGGGGATTTTTTATGGACACACCAGACATAATACCAGGACAGTTTGCAGTTCATGAAAAGAGAGCTACAGCTTACAAGCCTCACTCTACTTACGTTTCTCCCAAAAACAATAATAAAAGCTCTATAAAAGAGAATGTTACCACTAAGCCAACAACAAGCCTTAAGGATTTCTCCTTTGAGGAATATAGAAGGCAGTGTGAGAGAACTGAAACCAAACAGAAGGAACTTAAAGCACGAGAAAAGTTACTAGAATCACGTGAAAGCGAAGTAGAGGAGCAAGAACTGTTAGTGGATAGAGACAAGAAGGCTAATCGTATTAAGCAAGAAGATAACGAACTAAGAGCTAAGAGTATAAAAAAGAAGCAAGCTCAGCTTCAGAAAATGATCGATGCGCAGAAGTTATGAATTTAGAAAGGCAGTTCTTCTGGAATAAGAATTTTAGGTGGAACCTGTTAAGAAAGAAGTGGTTTGGACTTAGAAGGGTGTATTTATTTAATGAAGTTTTTCATCTTTCAAAGCATATAAGAGAAAGGTGGTTTTGGCAGGGATATCCAAATACACCAATGCTAACATGCTCAACTAAAGAAGCACTGGAGGATGGTTATGAAAAAAGCGTTAAATGAGCTGTGGTATAATATATGTATGCGTATCCGAAAAGATGGCAAACCTGACAAAAGGTTTAAGAAATCCCCTAAAGAAGAAGAATTAGATGAAACCACCATAGTTTGTGAAGGAATGAAGCCATCAGACAAGCTTCATCCATTGTCTGGAGTTGACTTAGACAGGCTAGACCCCAAGGAATAGTATGAGCCTAGAACCAACGCTGTCTCCTAAGATTATGAAAATAGTAAGTGATAAGTTTTTCAAAGAGTCGGAGGCTTTAACAAAATTCTCAAAAATGATTAGATCGAGAAATAAGAAGTCTAAACCAACCAAACCTAAGGAATAGTATGAAAACAAAGAAACCCTTAAAAATCAAACACTTCAAAGCATGGGATAAAAAAAAGTAAGCAGTGGTGTTACCAAACAGCTCTCCACAACCAAGGCATAGAAATTAAAAATCTACTACATGATCCAGACATGAATCTAGAGTGGTTTGTAGATTTAGAACCTCTTAAAAAATAGGATGAGAAACCCAATAATACAAGCATATGCAGATGAAAGGGGAGTTTCTTATAAGGAAGCTGTTAAAAAACTAGCTATTACTTATAAATCAATGAAAGAAGCCTTTGAAGAGTTTGGAACAACCTCAACAACAAGAGGAAGTATATCAACCAAACTTAAGGAGTAGGATGAAGATAAAAGAGGAAATTGACGATCCTGTAGTTGTTACAATTGCTGAGCCAGAAGACATTGAGTCGCCAGGAAAATGTATTGTTAAAACAGAAAGATTAACTTTAAAAGAATTATTAAAACCAAACAAACCTAAGGAATAGTATGAAGACATTTAAACAAATAGAAGATGAGTTAAACTATCGTGGGTCTGATTTTAGCAAGCTGGAAAAGGCTTGGGAGAATAAGCCGTGTGACATGCAACCAAATTATCTTTTAGATGATGCTGATAGAAATTTAGCTAAAGCAATGGAAAGACTACTTAAACCTACTAAGTAACCATAAAGGAGCATCTTATCCACTTGGATAAAATGGTAGCCATAAAGGAGTATGAAAATAGAGTTAGAAATAATTAAAAAAAGATTAGAGCAATTTGATAGATATAGGGATCTTGGGTTTTATCCACCTAATACTAAAGAAATATTGAACGAAATGAAGAAAGAGTTACTCGAAATAAGAAAAGTAGGAGTAATTCAATTGGCAGAATAGCTGGCGGGATAATACCCGGTTAACAAGCAGTATGAGCAAGTTCGAATCTTGCCTCCTACACCTAGCTAACAAGCTAGTTAGCTACTAGCTGGACATGACTCTGGATCACCATGAAGCGTGTCTGGCTAAGAGTTAAGAAGGTACTTGACACAGTAGGGGAAAAGATGGTTATATAAGGAAGAGTATTGCCAACTAGAATCCCTTGTTAGGGGTGGGAAAACAACCAGTTGGTAGTACTCACCCATCTCTAGCAGGGGATTTTTTATGATAAATTCAATTGAAAAAATAAAAGTATTTCTACCAGACGGTTCTTTTGAAACATATTTGTCTGATGATCCAGGAGATTATTCTGTAGCAGTGCGTGGACAAATTGTTTACATAAATGGAGATGAAATAACAATTGAAAAGAAGAGACCACATTCAACTGGCAATATTGGGAACATTGTTCATGAAATAATAAAAAAATACAAGGGACTTCCATATGAAATTGAATATAGAACTAAAGACTCTTCATGAGTCTGTTTTGTTAGTTGTGTGTAGTTCGGAGGTGGCTGCTAAAGAAATGATGCAGACTCTTCTTTTTAATTAAAGATGAATTTGAAGCAAACCTCTGAGCTGCACCCAACTAACAAGCACATTAAAATATTGAATGTGAGGGTGGCGGACTGTGAGCCGACATGATTGAGACTGTGTGAAATGAGTAGTGGTAATGTTCTCAAGTTACCCAACTACATATCTTTTAGCAATAAAAGACGAAAAGCCTGCAAGTCAAACCTTGCCCCTCACGTCCAGTATTTTACTGAGGCTTGACACAGTAGGGGAATTATGAACATACTTAATTTAATGAAATCCCGGTTCGAAGAGTTGACCCACAATATATAATACGAAATAAGAGCTTTTATTTTGGGCTATCTATTCTCCTGAACCGGGTGTAGGTAGCCCTTTTATTATGGAAGAAAAAATAAACAAAGCTGCTAGTTTGTCCGCCTGGTTAATTAGGGAAAAAGGGCGTGATAGACGAGTGGCAGTCATCATAGGCTGTAATAAGTATAAAGTACCGTTTTCTCTTAGATCTAAGGTGAACAAAAAAGTCACAGAGCTAAATAAGGGAGTACCGTTGTTTAAATTATGACAGGTTGGATAAAATTACACCGCAGTTTTACAGAATGGGAGTGGTACGACCAACCCAATATGGTTTGGTTATTCATTAAATGCTTGTTGTTGGCAAATCATGAGGATAAAAAGTGGCATGGTATAGATATTAGGCGCGGATCTTTTATAACAAGCTATGAAAACTTATCGAGTAAAAAAGCTAAGGTTTCAGTCCAACAGATACGCACTGCACTAAAACGGCTAAAATCAACAGGCGAAATAACAATCAAAACAACCAATCAATACACCCATATATCAATCATTAACTATGATAAACATCAGAGTTTTAACAAGCAAATTAACAAACAAATAACAAACGAACAACAAACAAATAACAAACAAATAACAACTACTAAAGAATATAAGAATGATAAGAATGTAAAGAAGAAAGAAGTACCACGCCCAAAAGAGGAAGACTTTGAAAGAATAGCTAGTAAATACAAAGTTCCTTTAAGTTTTGTTTTAAGCAAGTGGGATGATCTCCAAACCTATTGCCGAGCTAAAGGAAAGACTTATAAAAACTATAATGCAGCACTCTCTCAATGGGTTAAGAGGGATGCTATTAAAATAAGAAAGGAACATGGTGAAAAATCAAAAATCAGATTTATCAATCCCTCTTAAATGGCAGGAGAGGTTTTTAATTAAAAGAATTGGAGAGGAAGACATAGAGATTTCTTTGATAGCAAGAGATGAAATTTTAAAAGCTTTGAATGATGGAGCTAGGTTTATCCAGATTGGTAAATACACACTGATGTTAAACTCAATTAAAAGTATTGATCCTTTATGGGGCAAAAACAACATCCCTCCTAGACCAGAACTTAAAAGGTTATATGGTGGTGTAAGTATTGATGGTAATGTGGAGTGGAGCTATTCTGAGAAAAGTCAAAAAGAAGTTGATTTATGGGATAAATTTTTTAAAGGTAAGCTTATATGAAAACCCTAGAACAACACCTAGCTAAACTAAGACAAGAGTACAAAGCTAAACCTTTTAAGAGAAAATGGATACTAGAACACGTTAAGAGATTAAAGAGAATGTACGGCAACGCAGTCAAGCCCTACACTAGAAAGAAACCTCCTCAAACCCTGAAAGAGAAGGTGCAGGACAGTCTGCTATAATAAGTAAAAGCAGAAAAGCGAGGGTTTGCGCAAGTTCGCAGTTGAACCCTCAGCGCTGCTTTTTAGTAACAACCACACAAAGACATATCCTCAAGATAGTTCTTCCTTTCATAAGGTGTGGTTGTTATGCTTGACAATACTGTAAACTATGTTACTATAGTAACAGTACAAGATATTAAGGAGGATATGTCAGTACCACTACAAATTTCAAACTACGAAGATGCAAAGCTTCACATGTCAGTAGAATCACTCCACGACTTTGAAGATCAAGACTGGGAAGATAAACACCCACCACAAGACCCTACTCCGGATAGGGATATTTATGGGGGGGATTGCTGATGACAATCTCACTAATAGGTTTTTCATTGGCTTTAATAGGAGGAATTCATTGCATGGCTACCGGCAACATTGCGGGAGTTATATTTATGGTATTTTTAGCAATTATAAACTTATATTTTTTACTAAAGGAGTAAATCATGCTAATTCAAACTAAAATAATCAAAGCTTTAGAAGAAGAGCTAAAACTAGCAAAGGACAAAGAACAGAGAGCAGCCAGGTCTAGTCTCTACAACAAAGAAGACTTAATAAAAGCAATGAGCTTTACTAATGGTTTATACAGGGCAATAGATACCGTCAGGAGGATTAAGCAATGAAATATAGCCTAGAAGATATTATGGCAGCATGGGCTGAGTACAAGAAGCCGCTTTATTTTGCTGATGGACAAGAAATAACAGAAGAAGAGTTTAAGGGTGTAATGAGTAGTAAAAAAATTTATGAATCTGATTTTAGAATAGACTATAAGGATAATTATGGACTTGGGCTTGGGTTTCCAGAGTTTTTAATGAAGTATTTAAGGAGGATTAAATGACCTACCCCCCACTACAATACAGCTACATGATCGGCAAAGACAGAGCCAGACAAGTGGTAGTTAGAGCAGAGAGCGCTGACGAGCTAGAGAGGCTGATGAGATCAGTCAAACACATAGTGGAAGGCTTAGAGAAGAAAGCAAGTGGAGTAGTAGAGCCTGATAGCTACCAGAAACAAATGGCAGAGGGCAACTGTGAGAAGTGTGACGCCAAGATGGCAATTAGTAAGAAGGGCAAGGCTTACTGTTCTAGTAAGTGTTGGCTTAAGTAATAATTAATAAGGAGGAACTATGTTTGTATTAGCACTTTTGTTTGGTTGGGTGATTGGAGCTGGTGTTTTATGGATAGTTGATGCGTTGACAAGTGACAAGCCAGGTCTTGCTGTTTTTTTGGGAATCCTGTTATGGTTTTTCTTAATAGTTGTTGGTTTGGCTTTTGATTTTACTGGAGTTTATAGAGGATATGCCAACGGCTCTAGGACAGGATATGTAGTTAAGGCTTCTGAGAAAGGATTGTTCTTTAAAACAATGGAGGGTCAAATCCAGATGGGTCAGGGGACGAATACTGGTGTACAAGAGCCTTTTCAATTTTGTTTTACCACTCTAAGCGAAGAGAATAAGCAAAAAATATTTGATGCGCTAGAAAACGGTAGTAAGGTTAAGGCAGAATATTCTCAGTGGCTTCACAGCCCTATGACGATTTGTAAATCTGATTATGAATTAGTGGGTGTAGAGGCTTTAGAATGAAACCCATCCAACTAAACCACTCAGTCATTACAGGAATACGAGCCAAAGTTGATGGCAGTCTAGGACTTACCCTGGGCACTCCCGAATTATCGGTAGAAGAAAAGGCTGAAGTCATGAGACTCCAGAACCAACCTGTAAGAACCGTTTTTACCCCAATAGATGAGCCCGAGGATGAAACCTTAGAGATAGACACCGACCTAGATTCTAAGCCTCAGAGCAAGAGAATAAGAGCCTGTCTCTACGTCCTATGGAAACAGATGGGTGAGAGGGGAAGTTTTAAAGATTTCTACTTTAAACACACAGAAAAAATTATAGAAAGAATTAAGGGATTGTTGGAATGAAAAAGAAAATAAATAACTGTACGTTTATCTTTGAAGATCCAAAGCAGTTTTATCATTTTTGGGATAATTACATCATGAAATATAAGAGTCAGGAGGTTTCTTTTAATTATTTTGTTTGCATTAAGCATACTTGGCTATTAAAAATGCTTAAATTTATTTTAAGGATTAAGGGGACCAGATGACTAAACTCACACCAACCCAAGCAGAGACACTAGACTTCTTAAAGGCTTATCACAAGAAGTACCAGTTCATGCCATGCTTAAGAGAGATAGCGACTGCCTTTGATATTAAAAAGCCAACAGCC
Organism: bacterium; assembly: GCA_024206195.1. Next base: position 40,712 of record JAAGZO010000181.1, read on the forward strand.
AAGTTCAGACTTGAAATGCTGTCTAACGCAGGTTATATTAAGGTAAGTCCTAAAACAGCAAGAGGGATAGTTATTTTAAAAGGTTAGCTGGTTTGCTCAAAAGGTTTTACGAGCTAACACTTTAAGGTAATTAATAGAAAGAAAGTATGAAAAAACCAGAAATAGGATTTGCAATATTCTGCTCTGCCATACTAGGACTTATGGCTCTTGTCATACTAGGCTTCATTTACTCAACTAGAGAAATGACCTACCTTGAAGATCAGCGTCACTCTTACAAACTAGAGATGCTTGAGAAGGTAAGAGAAACCTGTGCTAATGATGATATTAGACACTTTAGAGTATTACCCGATGGATCATTGGAGGTAGGATGTTAGATAAAATTACGGTTCTCACACCAACTGAGTTTTGCAGAGAGATAGATGTTTCTGAAAAAACCTTGAAGAGATACTTAAAAAGTTTTCCTGACTTTCCTCATTTTAGAGTTGGTCATGTTGTTAGGTTTGTTAAAGAATTAGCAGTGCCTTATTTTAATCGTAAAAAAAAAGAGGATTGTGTGGTAAACACGCATGCAAACAAAAGCATGCTTCTTGAGGTAAGTTTATGGAAGCATTAACAATTAGCCAAGGATGTAAGTAATGAAAAATGTACTACAAACAACAACTCAATATATTTATAGGAATGAGGCTGATGCTAGAGAGAGAAAAAATCCTCTGTTTAAATATAGTACCAAAATTGAAGAGATTGAAGATGGTGTAAAAATTGAAGGTGTTGAGGTTAAATATGAACTCATAGATGAACCTACAGATGAGGAGTGTAAGCATTGGCATACTACAGCTACGAGTAAACACTTAGGGTGTACAGATTGCAAAAAGATATTTAAACCCACCCCAAAGACTAAAGAGATAGAGATAGAAGAAGCAGTGTATATGGCTCTTGGTCAAGCATCTGTGTGCTGGACTGAAACTCCTAGTGGTGTTTTTAAAAGTGAAGAAGCAAATGAGATAGGAAAAAAACTTTTAAAAACAATAAATTATTTAAGTATACAGAGTAAAAAGATAGAGCATTTAAATCTAAAAGGGCCAGGACTAGTAGAGGCCATTCAGGAAATAGAAGATAAAGTTAATGAAATAAAAGATTGGATCAATGCACAAAATAGATAGATTTATTTACCCAATACTAAGTAGATTCTTTAATAGGAGAAGACGTGACAGCACATCCAAAACCAAAAATTAGAATCAGCTTACCTCAACTCAAGAAGAAGGTTCAGCGAGTTGTTAATAAATACGTCAGGGAAAGAGACAAGGATCTGCCGTGTATAAGCTGTGGAAAGATGGTGGAAAAGAAAGACGCTGGACATTACGTAGCACAGGGAAGCTCTGGACTACTCAGATTTGACACTCAAAATATTAACGGACAATGCCGTGGGTGCAATAGATTCAAATACGGGAACTTAATCGAGTATCGCATCGGTCTTGTTGAAAGAATCGGAGAAGATCATGTTAAGTTACTAGAGGAAAGTAGGCACGAGACATATAGATACACTCGAGAGGAGTTAGAAATGTTACTAGAGAGATTTAAAAGCTCCATAAAGGACTTATGAAAAAACAAAACTGGATCTGGATGCCACACCCAGGACACTTCATTTGTTCAAGAGATTGTAGGTTTTTTCTTAACACCTACGTTGGTGGATATGTTGTTTCCACGGTTGGTGAACATTTTCCAGATAGTAGAATTAGAGAGATTTTTGCTGAAAGCAGGGGCAAAAAAATAGAGGGAAAAGGTGATGTTTGGGATGCTGATTATATGAAGAAGATAGGCTACGAAGAACTCGGCGTAGGCAGACTCTACGAAACTATGGTTTTTAAAGCACAAAAATCAAAACGTGAATGTTGCCCATGGGAAATGGTTTCAGGGATGGATATTGATAGCGATGGTTATAACGATGCAGGAAAAGCTTTTAAGGGTCATTTAAAAATGTGCAGAAAGTGGAACAAAAAGTCAAGATGAAAACACACTACTCCTGCTGTGGCAAACCCTATCACGGAGAACCTACTATGGGGAGCATATTCTGTAATGACTGTGCTCCAGAGATAGAGTATGGTAAAGAGAAATTAGAGGAGCTAGAGAGGGAAGATGAAAAGAGAAGATAAGCTAACCAAACTAATTGACAGCGTAACGAGAGAAGATGGCTTACTCAGTCTTGGAAAGTATGGACATGATGAGCTTAGAGAGCTACTAGAGAAGGCTTATCAGGTAGGGAGGGAAGAGGAGAGGGATAAGTTAAAAGAATATTTGAAGATAAAGGAAGGTAGTACATTAACATCTACTGAACAGACCCAATAACATCAGGTA
>JAAGZO010000182.1 GCA_024206195.1 bacterium
CAGGATTTATATCAGATGTAGCAGAAAAACTTGGAGTTGATACAGAAGTTCTGGCAGATTTGATATCAGGGGCTGCTAAAGAACTGAATTTAGATGTAAATGATTTAAAAGAACTAATAACCGGTGTATCCGAAAATCTGAATATTAATTCAGAAGAGTTGGTAGGTATTATCGGTGTAGATATGGTTGATGAAGTTCAAATTGAAGAAGATATTGAAAAGCCTGCTGAAACTGAAGTAGTAGGAGAAATCGTTGAGCAGTCAGTAGTAGCTTTTGAGCCTGCTGTGCAGGACCAGGAAGAAGAAAAACAGGAAAAACCTGCCGCAACTGGAATGGTGGGAGAACTCGTTAAACAGGCAATGGTAGCTGTTGAGACTGTCGTAGAAAATCAGGAAGAAGAAAAACCGGAATCGGTAAATAAAAAAATTGCTTTCGAGAAATCTTCCAGCGAACAACCTTCCGATGCTAAGATACAGCAGAATGTAGCAGAATGGCTGACAGAATTTGTTGGAGCAGATGACAAGAGACGTCAGGAGATGCTTGCTGAACTTGGACTTACGGATAATCAGATAACTGAAGTTATGGCAAATTTTGCAGTAGAATCAATTGCAGTATTAATTGATCTTATAAACCAGACAGGAGATCTGGCTAACTGTGCTACAGAAGCCTTAGGCAACTTGTTTGATACGATTGGAATAACAACTTCAGCACAAGATAAAGAAGAAATAGCTACAACAGCCATCCTTGTAGATGTTCTTATGGGGGCAGTTACAGCAGAATCCTTACAAAAGGGATTATCCGAAGGTACTCCATTTGAGACTTCATTGCTTGCTATTCAGAAAGCAGCTTCTGTTAATTATGGAATAGAATTAAGTGCAAGTGTAACAAATTACGATGACCTCGAGTCATATATAAACGATGGTAATTCAGTAATAGTGCATGTCGGTGACAACCATTATATAGTTGTTGCTGGTATGGAAAACGAAGTTATTACATATGTCGATATTGATGGAAATGAGTACACCATTTCGGAAGAAGATTTTATTAAATGGACTGGTAACGATATAAAAGTTCTATCTGAATTTACTATTGGAGTAGAAATGGCTGATCAGCAAGCTATAACAACAAAAGGTTCTAGTATAAGAAGTTTTATTAAAGATTGTGGTAACGCAGTTAGTAGTATGTTTAGTGGTGCCACAGAGTTAATTAGTGATACATTGGGTAATATAGTAGAAGCAGTCGGTAGTGTATTTAATGATGCAGTAGGAGTAGTTAGTGGTGCATGGAATAGTGTTTTTAATAAAATCAGAAAAGCAATCGGTAATGGCGGTAATATTATCAGGGAAATAATTAGTGGAGCTTGGAATTTTATAGTCGAGAGTTTTAAAGGTGTAGAAAAATCTACTATTAAGACTGATGTGGAAAATCAGGTAGAAAATAAACAGGAGAAACCTGCTGTAGCTGGAGTAGCAGGGAAAATCGTTGAACAGACAGCGG
>JAAGZO010000183.1 GCA_024206195.1 bacterium
TAATACCGAATCTTCTGTATCTGGTAGATCAGCAGATGGTACTTTACATATTGATTATGTAGCACGTAAGAAACAGTTTACTATTAACTATACTACTCTGACAGAAGCCCTGAAAGATACTATAACAGCAATCTATGATTTACAGATTTCAACCCCTGCATTTTTAAACTTTATATACACTAATCAAGCAGGGACAGAAATTCCTACAGTGGTTAAAATGGAAGCGCCAAATTTCGGGGCTACAACACCAAAAAGCGTGTTTTATTACGGTGGCACGACTATTTCACTGGAAGAGGTTTAAATGTACCCAGTATCAGCAGCTTTTTTAACAGCCATACAGGCAAGTGCTCGGAATATGAGCAGCAGGATCACAATAAACTTTACTGATCTTTTTGCCGATCCTACAGCAAGCGGAAACTCGTTAGATGAAAATAGGGTTTCACAGGTAGAGCAGATTTCTGACAGTAAAACAGCTAACACATACAAATGGTTAGCAGCAGACGGGAATAATATTTTAGATGGGTCATATCATCCATGCCCAGATGATGCAGTAGCTAATTCAAATGAAATCGGGTGGTGGAGTCAGACCCTTTCTAATAGTTCGGCGATTTTTGCAACTCCGGTTGTTGTTAATGCTACATTTGCTAAAAGAAAAGTGACAGCCTTGCTAGTTGTTGGAGATGATAAACGAGAAGAATATCCAGTAGATTTTACACTAAAGTTATATAATGACGCAGCTCTGGAGCACACAGAAATCGTTACTGCTAATACTGGAATTTATTGGCAAACAACTATTTCGGAAGAAACTGACATAAATAAAATAGAGTTGTCAATTAGTAAATGGTCACATGCAACACGAGTTGCAAAAATAGCGGAGGTTTCTTGTTCTGTAACCAGAACATATGATGGGTCTGATATTATGAATTTTACAGTCAACGAACAGAGAGAGGTCTCTAATGATAACTCGATACCGGCTGGAAATATAGCAGCAGCAAGCTTGAATTTAACATTGCAAAATGCATCTAGGGAGTTTGATGCGAACAACACACTCTCTCCGCTTCACGGCGTAGTTAGACCGAATAATAAAGTAACAGTAGAAATATGTGTAAAAACGACAACAGGATTTGAGTATGTTCCTGTTTTTATCGGATGGACAAGAGGCTGGAATGTGCCTGAAAACAGCATAGAAGCATCTGTACAAGCGTTGGATATTTTAGACTTTTTGAATCAATCAAATATTTCCACATCTACAGTACAGACAGGGTTAACGTTTTCGGCATGGTTTGTGATAGTATTGAATGATGCAGGGTTAGACAGCTCATTTTACAATATAGATACTACTCTTGCGGGAGCAGACTATATAGTCCCTTTCGGTTGGTTTAGTGATGTATCTCACAGAGAAGCTTTAACTATACTCGCAACGGCTTGCAGTGCATCAGTATATCAAGACAGAGCTGGAATAATACAGATTGAAGCTGTTGATTTCCTTGATTCAAACTACTTAACATCTGTTCAGACTTTTAATAGAACTCACTACATGGATAAATCTAATCAACCGATATATGAAAATATTGCAAATAAAATTGTTGTTACAACTCAGCCTTTAGTAAAAACTACTTCAGTTCTGATCTATGAGACAACAGCAGACGAACCGGAAACTATAGCAGCGAGCACAACAACAGATTTCACTATTTTTTATACAGACGCTCCTGTAGACGATCAGGTAGCAACAATATCGCCGTCAGTTTCAGGAGTAACAATAAACTCTTATAATCATTATTCGTGGGGTTCTGTGTTGACTGTGCAAAATACAAATGGTTCAGCACAAGACCTTCGGTTTAGTGTTACAGGCTCAACGTTTGAAGTTAAAGGGAAACAGACTGTAACTAGATCAGATACAACATCAATAATAAACAACGGGGTAAATAAATTTGGTTTCCCTGATAACGCATTTGTACAGAAAAAAGCATTAGCTGTAAAGATAGCTGGATCATTATTGTCATCGTTCGCAGATCCTGAACGAGATTTGACAGCGAACTTTGAACCGGGTGGAAATCCGGCGTTAGAAATGGGCGACAGGATAACATTACTAGACCTATATCAATCAAAAGAATATAATATAGTCAGCTCTGTAATATCGTTCGACGGCGGTATGTCACAGCAGATAAAAGGGAGAGTATCCTAATGGCATGGACAACACCAAAA
>JAAGZO010000184.1 GCA_024206195.1 bacterium
CAATGCTTGGCACATCTCTTCCGTCAACTGTTGTGTGGCTGTTATTATGTCCTTCATGCACTGTTTCACTTTCATTTCGGCTTCCCTGAATGGAACTTTCGTTCTGCTCTGGGTCGGGTAAAGCACATTCTTCATGAGTACTGACAATTGTATCTGCATCGGGACAGATGATGATTGATTGCTTTTGCAAGTCAAGTGCCCCAACAACTGTGGATTGATTTCTAATTTCGGATTCAATAGTATGGGTATCTGAGCTTGTCACGACTCCACTGGAAACGGCTTCATCAAGGGATAGCCCAGATGATCGACTAGCTCCATCGCTTTTCCCTTTTCCAACTTTTCCTCTTCCTCTGTTATAACGATTTGGCTTTCTAGGCATTCTTCTTCTTTGTTTTCTTCGACTTTGAGCATTAGTAGCTGTTAGTAGGTAAGGCAAAGCTTTAGTAAAACAGCCACTCTCTTCGTATGCATAAAACAACTTTGAACTTAGCTCGCAATGGCAATCAATATGGCACAGCGATAGGAACTGTAAACAATAAGGTGAAATATGCAAATTTCTGGAATCCGTGGGTTTGAAACAGACTCTGTCAAAACAAAGCCATTCAAAACTGATCTTTATCCGCGATTTCGCAGCAAATGATCTTTGAATGTATAATAGTTCTGTTTGGTCTTTGTCAACAGAATTAGAAATAGTCTTAATAGTAACAACAGGAACAGAACTAGACGTATCCAAGTCCTGTTCACATAAATTTTCATTGATTATTGGAGCAAAAAGCATATTGTTCATAGTTTGATAAACTAACGAACATATGCCCTCCGCTCTGATGACTTCTTGATTTCGATTTCGATTTAATGCTTTCTGGACCATGGTAAGGCTTTCAACAACTTGTTCTCTAGCCTTTCCAGTAACTCCAGATAAATGAACTTTAAAATTTTCGTTCGCTGGGGAACTAGAATTGTAAATTTCACATTCCGGCAAAGAAAGATAAACTTGACGCTTATCAAACTTCCCCGAATAGGTATTAGGTATGCATGTACAAAGGTCTAGAGGCTTTTCAGCTACTCCAAGCCTACGTAAGAATAAAGGAAACAAAGGCTGCTGTTCTTCAGTAATTTCGACTTCTTCAGCTTTTGGAGGTTCATCTTCTGAATTTTCTTCATCAGTGACAAATTCAGGCTTTA
>JAAGZO010000185.1 GCA_024206195.1 bacterium
AGCTGATGGTGAAAGACACTAGCTGACGATGGTTAGTGAAATGTAGTTTCAATATAGTATTCCAGCTGATGATAGATGATAATAACTGTCAATAGCTGCCATTATCTGTTGGTAAATGGTCAATAATGATGTGATGAATATAGTATACACGTTAAATACTCTCATTTAATATGTAGTATGCAAATTTTTGAAGCGGAACATAGCTTGGTAAGGGGTAGTGTTCCAACGTTAGCAACCAGTTCTATCTGAGACGTTTGATTCTCTTACACCGCTACTGTTCCTAACGCTGAAAAGCAATGTCCGCCAACGATTCTTCAGGCGATGCATTGAAGTCTGGGAGTGAATACTCTCCGAAGGGTCCTCCCAACGCTCCCAAGAAAGTTCTATAGGGTCCTGAATGGCGTAAGCGGAAAAGAGCATCTCTTGCTAGAAAATCCGGTACGGAAAGCAGCGAATCGGAACCAGAAGTGAAGAAGACCCGGAAGGGGGGTCAAGTGGATCGGAAGGGAAGAAAAGCGGCCGCTGCGACGAAGAAATTCTTCCGGATGAAAGGGAAAGGTGGGAAGAAGAAGGGAAATGTGCACGGCTTCGAAAAGGACACCGACTACGACAGTGACTATTATCCGCCCAGTGATTCTGGTACGGAGTCCGATCAAAACGTCCCCGATGACTGGTCGGCTGAAGAGAAGGAGGACGAAGTTGCGCGCGACAGTCTGGAAGAAGAAGGAGGAGGAAGAAGGAACTGACAAGTCGTTCAAACTGAGTGAAAACGAAGAAGATGCACATCTAAACTTTATGCCATTCCAGCTGATCATATTTGGTCCTTATTTCATTCATGTTTATTTCTATGAAATTGACACATTAAGTAAAGAAAAAGAACAGGACCAATACTCGCGGGCTTAATACTATTCAATGAAGCATATTGGGTACTTAATAACTTTGTACATTTTTTCTTCTGCTGGAATTATCTTCAGCTGGGAAGTACTTCAGGCTAGGTTCTTCCTGATGTACAGTTCTAGACCCTATAGCTCTACAAAAATAACACCCCTCCCCCGGCCCTCTTAGCTTAGCTAGATAGCATCAGCAGTAACCCTAAACCATCCTACGACGCAAACTTGCACACCTGACACAGAGCGGTCAAAATTCAAACAGCAATCAAATAATATTAGGCGCACAAAAAAAGGGAGATCGAATATAATGTGTAGCCGCCATTGGCGATTGTTGTTGTTTATAAAAGCAGGTTCTGGAAAACTTTATCGATTTCCTAATTTGAGTACCTACTAGCATGGCAGCTTGCTAAAGCCAAGATAGTACACATTTCTAGGTTTTAAAAACTCTAGGCTACCTTAACCGCGCATCGGATTCGGGACGGGGGAAGGAGGACCGCGGACAATCGGTGGTGGTAAGCTCTATCTACCTATATATAGCCTATCTATCTATATCTATCCGGTCATTTTTAGCCTCAACTGACAATTACTAGATTTCACGCACTATACTATGGCAATTATTTTCAAATAATGCGAGTCCAGGAAGCTTGCCC
>JAAGZO010000186.1 GCA_024206195.1 bacterium
CGAAGGCACAACCATTCGTGATGAAAGCTTTAATGAACAACCACTGAGTTAAAAGACATAGATATAACAATCAGCATTACATTTAATAGTAGATGTTATCAATGTAGATATGATGATGACCAATGAATTCCTGATGATGTTGCCCGCATTCGCACAGTATCCAAACTCTGTTCACACAAATTTTCATTGGCTATCAGAGCAAAAAGCATATTGTCCATAGTTTGATAAACTAATGCACATATACTTTTCGTTCTGACATTTTCTTGATTTCGTTTTCTATTCAAAGCTTTCTGGATTACGGTGAGGCTTTCAACAACTTGGTTTCTAGCCTTTCCGGTAACTCCAGACAAATTAACTTTAGAACTTTCATTCGCTGGGGAATAAGAATTGTAAATTTCATGTTCCAGTAAAGACAGGTAAACTTGACGTTTATCAGTCTTCTCTGAATTAGTATTAATTGTTGATAGACAAGGAATCACAGACTTTTCAGCTACTCCGATTCTTCGCAAAAACAAAGGAAGTAAAGGCAACTGAACTTCTTTAACTTCAACATCTTTGGCTTTTGGAGGTTCGTCTTCCAAATCTTCATCATCATCCAAAAATTC
>JAAGZO010000187.1 GCA_024206195.1 bacterium
ACAGGTGGAGGATGATGATGACGAAATCGAAATCGTCTACGAAGAAATTCGTCGCCCGGACATGGACGGTCGGCTCTGATAGTTGAGTGCTATACAATGGAACTGCCTTGCACTATTCAAATATTCTGGTCTGTCTTAATACCTAGGGCCTGGAAGGTTGAGAGTTGGTCTTTCAGTTGTTGACCTGCTTTATGTAGAAGGTGTCTTGTTCAGTTTGTTTTGTTATCTGGCAAATAATAGATACAACCACCACGTTGTTATTTTCTTTTCTTATTTTGTAACTTAGGATAGTGCACAGTAATATACTTAGTGAGTATGAGTACTTAGCCTTACCCACTTCTATAAGGCGTAATATGTTGAGCTGGTATTTTTGATCGCTGATGTGATCTTAGCAAAATTGCTAATGCTGAGATGCTAGTTTTGATGTTGGTCTACTTCTTTGCTCATAATACGTGTGTGTATAATAATTCTGTGAAGTGCTATCTTCTTCGTTCTTTGGGTATACATACTTATGTTGCACAACATTGCTGTATGAAACTCATAAGTGCCCATTTTTCCTGCACCAATAATTCATTTGAGACAAGGTGATGGTTCGTTTTTCATGCAATGATGACGGTGTCTGCAGACGAAGATCATTCT
>JAAGZO010000188.1 GCA_024206195.1 bacterium
CTCCCAATGGGAAGACTTGCAAAGCTTGACTTTCTAAAGATTATGAACCGTCTTGAGAGCAAACCAGATGGAAAATACATTGAAGTTACAGCTATTACACCTACTCCACTTGGAGAGGGAAAAAGTACAACTTCATGTGGTCTTATGGAAGGTCTTGGTAAAAGAGGTGTTAATGTTGGTGGAGCCTTAAGACAGCCTTCAGGTGGACCAACAATGAACGTAAAAGGTACTGCAGCTGGTGGAGGAAACTCTCTTCTTATTCCAATGACAGAGTTCTCACTTGGCCTTACTGGTGATATCAATGATATTATGAATGCTCATAACCTTGCAATGGTAGCTCTTACTTCTCGTATGCAGCATGAGCGTAACTACAATGATGAACAACTTAAAAGACTTACAGGAATGCGTCGTTTAGATGTTGATCCTACTCGTGTTGAGATGGGATGGATCATGGATTTCTGTGCTCAGGCATTAAGAAACATCACAATCGGTATGGGTGGACGTTTTGATGGTTTTACAATGCAATCAAAATTTGGAATTGCTGTTGGTTCAGAGTGTATGGCAATCCTTTCAGTTATCAGAGACCTTAAAGATCTTAGAGAACGTCTTGATAACATTACAGTAGCTTTTGATAAGAGCGGCAAACCTGTAACAACTGGTGACCTTGAAGTTGGTGGCGCTATGACCGCTTTTATGAGAAATACAATCAACCCAAC
>JAAGZO010000189.1 GCA_024206195.1 bacterium
ATTAAAATACCCGTTTACACTATTTTCATAATATCTCCATAAATGAGAGTTTTTCTATAAACGCCTAAAATACATTCCCACTATATAAACAACAGACTCTCATTATAAACAAACGCTCTTTCAAAATGCAACTACGTATTACTCTAATACCTCCATTATTCTCAACCCTCTTACTTTTCCTCACTGTCCTAATTACTTATTCAATTAATCTTCGTTCAAACAAATGTCCAAAATATAAAAACTGTAATTTCTACCAAGTTACCTCAAATTATACGAATTACGGCTGTGCTTCCTGTAAAAATAATTTTGTCCTTTCAGCAGATTCAACAGGCGCAGGAGAATGCGAAGGCAGAAATAAAATTAGAGGCTGCAAAGCCTCTATGGTAAAGGTAGATATAAATGAAGGCAAACCTTTTTGTTTTCAGTGCCATAGGGGATTGACACTAGGCAGAGGTTCTAAGCGATGCCTTAGAACACCAAGACGATGGGGAGTAAGATATTGTTTAGATTATTACTTGAATGGACGAAAGATATATTGTAATGTTTGCAGGAGTGGTACTACTCTAAGTCAGTCTAGGAGAAGATGCTTGAGAGGCCGTCGTGTGAAGAATTGTGTGAATGGCCAGATTGTGAGTGGAAAAGCATATTGTTTTAATTGTAGGAGTGGTTCGATTGGGGTGCTTGATGATAAGTTGATGATCTATAAGAAATGTATATCATGTAAGGAGTATTTGAAGAATAGGAAGAATGATACGGAGTTAGTAACTTCAGGGATGTTGCCAGCTGAAGGGAATATGACTGGGAATATTACGGCTAATGTGACGGATATGGGTGAAACTCCTAGGAATGCTACAGAGCCGCCTAGGAATGCTACGGAACCTCCAAGGAATGCTACAGAGCCGCCTAGAAATGCAACAGAATTTCCAAGGAATGCAACAGAATTTCCTAGAAATGCTACAGAGCCGCCTAGAAATGCTACAGA
>JAAGZO010000190.1 GCA_024206195.1 bacterium
AATACTTTCGAAATTGACCAAGTCAATTACCCAAGTCTTTATTGTTAAATTATCACTGATCCATTGCATGCATTTAACTACTGAATAACCTGTTTCCTCTGGACTACATTCTTTTACACAATTTCTTAAAACAGTGTTATCAAGTAGATCAGTTAATCCACTTTTTGCACATGCTTTTTCTCTTTCTTCATTACATCCTTCTTCTGTCTCTCCATAACATGCTTCGACCTCCGCTGCTGTATTTCCATTAGTTAAGGACACTCCATGACAGGCTTTCATATTTTCTCTAGCACCCTTACCCATATCAGCCTTTTTGTTTTTAAAGTCGAATTCAATAAATTCAGTTTGAGTGTTAATAGCAACAACGAAAAAGTCTCCTTTTAAACATCCAAACATTAACAAGAAATCCTTATATTTAGAGTTATCCTTCATTGTAACAACTGGTTTGGTATCTGGGCAAGCAGGTTCACAAGAAAACATATCACTTCCAGTGGTTGCAGGTTTGAAAAGAACAGCTAAAGTAGAGCCAGCAGCACAGCTAGATGTTACTTTTTGAACATATTGTTGGAATGAACCAGGATTTGAAGTTTTTGAGCCTATATTCTTAGATAATCCTGGAACAGGTATAATGTTTGAGGTCGAGACGTCATCAGAAGAAGGCAATAATTTTGCATTTGTTTTAAGTATTGCATTAGATTGATCATCTTTGGTTGCTTCTTCTAAAAAGCTTTTATATGCATTTAAAGCCTCTTCCTTAACTGCTGCACCAGCAACTCCACCTTTTCGTGATGGGGGTTGTTTTCCTTTTCTTTTTGATCCTGTTGTACTTGCAGAGCCAGAGACAGATCCACTTTTTGTACTTGCAGAGCCAGAGACAGTTCCTGATCCTGATGCTGATCCTGATCCTTTTTTTTTACAGCCTCCTTTTGCCTTAATGAACTCATTAGATGCTGAATTTCCAGCTTGAGCAGCGTTACTTGTCGCCATATCAATAGAATATTTAGCTGAGCACCAGGATTGGAAAGCAGGGACTACTACACCAGCCTCAGTTTCTTCTGGTTTCGTCTCATCCCAAGACCAAGAGAATCCTTTACACTCAGTGTTTGGAGCTGCTGCATATAATTGCCATGAATAAATTGTTTTCCTACTCATGACAGTGTTACCCCGTCTTTTTCCTAAAACATCAAGGAAGATCTTAATAAACTTGCAAGTAGCCTGTGCATACTCTCCTTGTGATTTTCCGAGGAGTTTGATTAAATTATTAACTTCTGTTTTAGCACTAGCTGCGGTATCATCAGAGGCTGTTTGTGTTCCAGATGCTTGAGTGTCACCGGATACTGCCTTCATTCCTGATTTCAAGCATCCAAAGGCTTTTCCTCTGCCTTTAGCTCTGCCTCCAAATCTGCTACAAATTCCTTTAACTAATTTATTTCTTTGTTCTTTTAGTCCATTCTCTACTGTAGTCTTGTCGAAACAAAGCTTATCATCATTTTTCGCTCCCGCTAAAGTACCTGCATCCTTTAAAACACCATAGGCTTTAAGTAAAAGAGCTTGCTCGCTATTGGGAAGGACTTTAGTACAGGGCTTCCACCAATTTCCACAGTAATCAGTTGGCCAATTTGCAATTGGTTCACTATTTCCACCTAATTTTAGAATGAAAACTTACCAAAGCTTTCCTTTTCAGATTTGTCAAATGTTTTTTTTTTGGGAC
>JAAGZO010000191.1 GCA_024206195.1 bacterium
TCAATTATTGTTGAACGAAGTAAATGTATATGTGGTTTAATAAATAAAGGGAAGCCATTCAAAACGAGCAAAGGCTACTGCAAATGCAGTATTGGTCATATGTCTGTTTTCTTCAACACTGTGTTCAATGTCAAAGAAATACAACTTGAACAATCAATCTATTCCGGTTCCGATAAATGCAAATGGCAAATCCAATTGGATGAAATTGCCCAACACTAGCATGCAGACCGACAGCCCCCGCTGCTTCATTATGGGAACAACGGCTGATGCAGGTGTTAAATATCTTAAATAAAATAGGAGAAGCTATGATTGATAAAAAGGCTTTAACAGCACCATGTGGTCTTGATTGTTTCAATTGCGAACTTTATGAAGAGAATTTAACAGATGATTTTGCTGAATTGCTTCATAAAAAGTATGGAGTACCTAAAGAAGAGATTGTATGTAAAGGTTGTCGAAAACAAGATGGGAAACACTTCCATCTTCCAGAGGGATGCGCAACATTAAATTGTGTCAAAGACAAAGGGGTAGAACTATGTTGTGACTGCGCAGATTTTCCTTGTGCTCTTCTTGCACCGACAGCTGATGGCGCTGCAACATATCCTCACAATATAAAACTTTATAACCTATGCCGAATAAAAGCAGTTGGGATAGATAAATGGATTGAAGAA
>JAAGZO010000192.1 GCA_024206195.1 bacterium
GATAAAGCAGCCAAGAAAATTCAAAAGCAATTCACTGTAGAAGTTACTAAAAAACTAGAGGAAGGTTCAGAAGAAGAACCAACTAAGGTTAAGGAAATCAAAGACAATAAAGGTTTTGGTAAAGAGCTAAGAAATCTTCTTTCAGCTACGTTTACTGTTGAGGTAGCTACTCTAACTATGGAAGAAGTTAATAAAGCTAGCTTAAATCCAGGAGAGATAAGAGCAATGGCACCTTTCATAACTGATGCTGATGAAGAGTTAAAGACAATAAACATTGAATCTCTTTTAGGTCCAGACCCAGACGAGGAGGAATAAATGGAACCCTTTCTTTTAGACTTCAGTAAAGAGATAGGAAGACTGGCACCAGTCATTATAGCTATGTGGTTTATGATTAAGAACTTAAGGGAAAAGATAACTGAGCTTAACAAAAGATTTAACAATCTATCTGACAGAGTATTAAGTATCCAACTAGAGAGTCCTATAAGTAAGATCACTCATCAAAGAGAGTTACTAGATGTCTATAAGAATGAGACCAGAAAAGAACTGAATGAGATAAGAGCGTTTGTGAGAGATATAGATAAGAAAATAGGGGCAGCATTCAGGCAAATAGATAATCTTAATGGTAAGACCTAGCCTGATTTAACACATATAAGGAGGTATGTATGGCAGGGATTAAAGAAACCAAGGAAGTGATGGCGCTTGTTAAGGCTATAGCTATTCCTATTCTTAAAGAAGTTAAGAAGGATGGCTTTCAACCTCAAGACATTCTAGCCTTCATCGGTTCACCAGGATTTACAGCAGCTTTGCAGCCAGCTATTTCTGGTATCACCCAGGTTCCAGCAGAAGTAGCAGATATTTCTGTGATGGAAGGCCTTGAACTTGGTAAGTATGTTTATGATATAGTCCAAGAAATCATGGCAGAGGTATAAGGAAATGAGAGCATGGGTAAAAAGTATTATGAAATTGCTAGCTACAATCTTATCCATGCTCTCTCTCAAAAGGAGAAGTTACATGAAGAAAAAGACAGAGGAACTAATCTACGACTACGCTTTAAGCATGGTAGGTCTTCCTTACATTTATGGTGGAAACGATGCAATAGAAGGATACGATTGCTCTGGTCTAGTGATAGCAATTCTTCAGGCTTGGGGTAAGGTAGGATTAAAGTTCGATGCGACTGCTCATATTCTTTATTTAATGTCGAGCAAACATCCTGTAAAGAAACCAACCTTTGGCACGCTTTCATTCTATGGCTCCTCCAATGAACGAGTGACACATATAGGCTTCTGTTTGAATAGTGAACTAATGATAGAAGCAGGTAGTGGGACTAGTAGAACACTTAGTAAAAAAGACGCCGTCAGAGACGACGCCTTTGTAAGGTTGAGTCCTATAAGAAGAAGAAAGGACCTAATAGGATTTACTTGCGGATCTTCCTTTGAAGAATAAGTTTACTTAAGTTCTTTCTTTTCAAACTCTTTTTTCTCTTTGGGAGTAGCCATATCTACTACATCAGCTCCCTCATCTTCTGGGTCAGCATCATCAAATGAATTAGCTCTCTCTTCTAAATCTGCTATTGATTTAATCTTCTTTGATTCTTTAGCAGCGTATTCTGTAACAAGCTTCATCTTATCTGGACAGGCCCTTATCTCTTCAGCTTCTTTAAGAGTTTCCATCCAGCCTCTTATCTCATACTCTTCTACTTTTTGATCTTCTTTTACTGTTGCGGCTACTTCAAAAGTCATGTTCTTTTTTCCTCTCTTCTATTCTTTGCTGTAGTTTTTCTTTTCTCTTTCTACCTGTCCACAGATTTGAGAAGATTACTATCTATGGTGACTTTTTCTGTCTTTCTCTGTTTCTGTTAGTGCGAAGCAAATTAGCAAAGAAGCTGTGAACTGGGGCGATCAATGGCTCACTCGGAAGATCGTTGACTCTAGTTTATCCCAAACACATCGAACTATTGATCGAAAAGTCGATAAGCTTTTGAATGAGCCATTGATCAGATCAGTCCGATATACACTCTTATGCTCACAAGACAGACACAGACGGACATACAAACAAAGAGTAACAAACAAACAATGAAAAACTGGCCACAGATAAGTGCTTATACCTATCTTATACCCATTCTATCTTATAGTGTCTTATCTTATACCATTTCTTATTCACCAATACCTCACTCCAATCCATCTATATATAGGATTTGATTCTACCATTACCTACCCGAATAAACTTCAGCTGCATTCAACAATTCTCTCAAGGTAAACACACAGGCTGGGAAGAAGCACGTGATCTGAAACAGCCAGTCAGAATTGTGTAATCTGTGAGCAGTCATGTGATGCGTGTACATCCAATCCAAGTCGTCCATGTCGGCATTTCGTTCTCATCCATCATCAGCTATTGCCCGTCCATCAGCTCTGGATACAAAACTGGTAGATCCACTAGTGCCGCTCATTCTCTCTGAATCGGGACTCGCCAGTCAGCCTCCAGTTCGAACCTGTGCTTTGCTAAAGGCCCAAATCCGGTAAGCACTCTACTATGGTAGTATTGCTGTAGGTGTTTGTCCCTCTTAAAATTGAACTTGACTATTTAGAAGCGACCACTGATTGAAAAGGGATCTCATCCGAAAACAGAGGGCACTCATCATCGCGTCATCTCCTGAGCAGTTGGACCTCAAATCAAGTGAGTACCATTAAAGTACCATTCAAGTGTTTCTCTGCTGGGTAACACTAAAACAGTCCGAGACTGGAAGACTAGAAAATTAGATGCAGGCAATTGTCTTGGTAATTGTCTCACAGTTTATAGGTGGAGCATGTAACCGTTGTTAGTGTTGGTGAGTTTCCGTGGTTTGGGGGGACCTCGGCGTCTGAATTGACAATGTCCCCCCGAGCTTTCCGTGAGCACTTACTGCAACTCTGTATGCTTGCAAATGCTGTTATTGCTATATTATTGTGTTTCACGGATAAAGCTTCTACTACTACTACTACTAATAGTTTGTGCAATTGTCGGAATCTGTGTGGTTGACAGGATCGTGTTCAATGCTGATCTATCCCATCAGACAATGCAGCTAGTCCTTGATGAAGATTCGCATGGATAAATCCGATTCGATCAATGCA
>JAAGZO010000193.1 GCA_024206195.1 bacterium
GAACAGAGTTTCAAAAACAGCAATAAGATTTTTGCTCTCAGGGTATACAGGGGCAGGGCTGAGGAAAAACTGGTAAATTTGACATGTTGCTTGGCTATCATATAAGTGTCAAAATTTGTCCAATTGGACGCGTGTTTGGCATTCTGCAGTTCATTTTGTAATGAAACCTCATAAATGTCAAAAATCAGCCAAATTTCAGGATGTCTGGCAGAAAAGGGCTCATATCTAGGCAACCAATGAGCAGATTTGCATGAGATAAAAAGCAATCAACTTTTGATGAACTGCTCTAAATGACTGGCCAATAAAAATTTTTTGCTTTACCATATCCCCATTACCGATGCTTCACTTACTCAGAAAGTCACTGTTAAATATTGCTTCGTAGAAGAAATTCCATCCACAGCACACCCAAATAAGCCAATGACTGAATAGAAATTTGGATCAATCGATAAAATGGTTTTTTAAAACACTGAGTTTTGAAAGCTGTGCTACATAACATTTGAATGCATGGGTGAAATGCACACTTCTGTTTTACACTAACTGATTCTTCAAATTAGATTCGATCCACATTCTATTGACTGATAGGCTTACGTTATGCATCCTTAACATTATTAAATTGAATTATACCTTCTGTTTTTTCATCATTGGCTCTTTGTCCTCTTCATCCTTTTCCTCATGTTCACCATCTCCCTGATCCATTTTCTCCTGTTAATTGACTCATCAGCTTACATTATGCTTACTTCTTATGCTTACTGCTTACTTCTTCAGTTGTCAGTTCTTCTGCCATAGAGCAACCAGCTTCAATGTCAATCTTCCTTTGCCTTTTTTTAGGAAGTGCCTCTTCTTTACAACGCATTTGCAATGAACGCTTTTGCGCTTTAGCTCGTGGCATCTTTTCTTCTGCTTCAACACAAAAATTCATTTCAGGCATCAAAAACACAAAAAGAGACCTTCTGTCCAAACGCATGTGCAATCGCTCTCAAGGAGCTGCAAGCCCTCCGATAACCTCATCACATCTCGCTGAACTACAACTCATCCAAAATCATCGACAAAATCATGTCTGCCATAAATTTCAGCACCCTCAATAACCCAACGTACCAAATTTCATATCAAACGGACGATTGTACAAAAGGGTCATAATCTAGACAGGGTCCGATCATTCCGAACAATGACCAATTCACAAACAAGTTGAATTTCATATACCTTCTTTCACTTCATCAGAAACAACTTTTTTGTGGCTATTATAAGTCTATATGAGTTATAGCATGAAACTGCTGACAATGTATCCCACTGTATACCTACAGTCTGGAATTTACAGTGAACATTCAGATC
>JAAGZO010000194.1 GCA_024206195.1 bacterium
AGTCCCTATGGAAGAAGAAGGAAAGGATAAAGAGGATGGAGAACTTGAAGAAGAAACCGAAGACTCTGAAAAATTGGAATCAGATTTAGTGATTCCACCCATTTATCAACTTATAGCTCACTATATTCCTAAAAGTGCGAGATGTAATGTCTTGTTCATGCTTGAAGATCATGCTGAAGGTGATGAGAAGACGTATTATTCTTGGGCAGTAGATAGACACTACGACCCGAATCTTATATTACAATTTGAACTTGAATATCAAAGACAAGAAGGAAGGTGGCCTGCTGAACCTTATGATCGGATGTGGCCAGGACACTTCGAAGTACTTGAAGATTATTGGCCATTTAAAGAAATAAAAGATGCTCCATCATTTACTTCTGCAATGTTAACTGAGGAGAATGCTTTGATTTGGCTGCTTTACGCTACGCCATACTCAGCATACCTCGTGGAACAATTTCGTATGTTTTTGTTATATGCTCCAAAATGTGCTCCTGATGACCCATACGTTCCAGATGAAAAGTTTACTGAAGCCTGGGACGATTCGAGACAACTTTTACAGGACTGTATGGATGCTCATTTCCAATATAGACCTGAACATATTGAAGAGACTATGTTACTTGATCACTGTGTTTCCCTAATTATGGAGACTGGTAGATCAATGAACAAGAAACGTGATCCAAAAGTTGTGAGACATTTGTTAAAAGTCAAAAGTGATGGGATGTGGAAAGCTCATTTGGAGTTGAATGCTGAATCTGAAAGAGAACATAATGAATTTCTAAAAGAAGAGGAAGAAACCCCAAAAGAAAAGGAAGATCAAGAACGACTTGAGAGAAGCCGAGCTGTTGTAAACGTTCAACAAACTGAATGCCTGCTGGATTTTCAAGATACAGATGGCACTCAGTTATACTCGGCAATTGTTAGAAAACCAGGGTCTCAATCACCTGTGATTCGAATTTCTACGCAACCAGTTGTGATTGGAACAGCTCCGGATCAATCCCGAGCTGCCCCGATTTCCATTCCTATTAAAGAATTTATTTCAAATGAAGCATTACAAAAGCAATGTCAAGAACAAGTAAGTAAAGCTTCTAAAAGGAAAGAAGGAACTGGAAAAGAATTACAACGTCGTCAAAAAGAACCAATTCAAAGAATTATGCCAGAAATTCTGGAACCCGTTAAAGAAAAGGAACCAATTTTGTGAGTTGGTCCTGAAATTGGATCAACTTACCAAAGAATTATAACTAAAGATGCACCTAAACTTCGAGTTACTGTTCCATTGAACGAAGCTGAAGAAAGGAAAATAAAATATCTCGAATCAATCCCTAACCTTCGATTATCTCCGGATACCTATGTACTAGAAAATTCGGATGATGAACCAGAAATTATCGGAGAAGTCAAGGCTAAAGAAACTGCTAGATCTGAAAAGGTCGCAGAGTCAGAAAAAGAAGAAAGTGAAGGTGTTGCTGAAGTTTCTGTTGCAGACAAAGAAGAAGAAACTGTGATGGATACTGAAGCTATACCATTAGATGGTGCACCAGAAATTATGATTTCGGTGTCAGTCACTCCTATGGAAATTTTAACAACTTCAGAACTGCAACCTTCACCTGCTATTTTAGATCAGGGTTCTGTAAGATCTCTGATTCCATCTATTTTAAAACGTTCTTTACATTTATATTATCCTCTTGACTCACTTGAAGATCTGAATGATGTTGAGAAGAATTTAAGAGAATTGTTACCTCATCAGACTGTTGCTAAAGCACAATCTCTTATCGAACTTATTCAGGGAACTGATTTG
>JAAGZO010000195.1 GCA_024206195.1 bacterium
AAAGAGATTATGGTAATGGCGCACAAGTAGCCTGGTACAATAAAAAAGCCCATTCAAATAAAGAAATAAGCCGTGTCAAACAGATAACAGTTACAAATAAAGTTCATCAACGTATTCAGAATCAAGTAAATAACTGGCTTAAAAGGTTTTAGCATTTTATAATTAACTGGTATCCTAATTATTATTAGAAACATATTATTAATACTTATCCCCAGGATTCCGATATATAAAACAGGCCCTATTATGTCTATTCAGCAGTAATTAAAATTACTGGAACCTATTATGATCAACGATTTAGCACAAATTATCGCACAGGTATACGACCCGAATAAAATTGGGAAGCTTCAGGGAGAAGGGGTTGTTGAGAAGAAACTTGACAACAGCACCTACCTGCTTCGTTTCTCGTCTGGAAAGATCAAGGTTACAGTAACCTCAGGAACGCTTACTCCAGACACAACAGTACAGGTTAAAAAACAGGGAGACAAAGTAATACTTCAACCAGTTTCCCCGCAAAGAAATACGCAGGACCAAATCGCCTTTTCTGAAACAAAACAGGGTAACAGGGTCAACAGAGCTACACACGAATTACTGTCAATTATCACAAATAACACCTCTATTCAAAAAGAGAGTTCAGAGAAACAGGACTATGCAAACATTGTAAAGAAACTTTCAGCAGCACTTCAAAACAATCCTAAGTTACTGCAGCTAAGTAACGAGATGCACGAGATTGCAAAGAAGATTATTCCCTCTTCATCTCAGATTTCCCAGGCACCGGACCAGCAGACATTGAGTAGCATGAAGGCTTTAGTGCTATCTACTGAACAGAAGCTGATTGAATTATGCTGCAAGCAACAAAACAGTATCAAGCTTACAATACCTGTTCAACAGGGATTCTCTTACTTCGCAAGCGGCAAAGAAGCCATTGACTGGTTAACGCTGACGCAGCCTGAAATTGATAAGAGTACACTTGACAAACTTGCTATTTCCAAGTCAGAGCCTGTTATTATTCAGACTGTAACTACTGGTAAAGGAGAGTCTGTTGCTATTGTCATGAACAAAGACGAGGGTGCTGTTTTGCTTGACGCATTCATTCATAATGATGCTAAAAACCCTTTATGGGAAGCTGTACCAACTGACCTGCTTCTTTCTGTGATGGAATCAAAGGGCAGTATATCAAAAGATACTATAGAATCAATAGACAGGATATTGCAGTTTTATAACAGTGCTTCTCAGACACAACAGGTGCCTTCGGCAAATGACAAGAAAGATGTTGTACAACAGTGGATTGCCCAGATGTTTGATAGCAACACGGCGCAAAAAGCTCTCTCCTCTTTTACCCCTGTTAATACAGCAGGAGATATCGCTTTGGATTTAGAACAAAATGTGGAAAAAACATTACCAAAAACTGATCCATTATCAGATATTATCAAAAATGTTCTTACAACTACAATAAAGAAACCGGACCTGCCAAAGGCTGAAATCATCTCTAATGCTATTGATAAGATGGGTTACAACTTTGAAAAAGAGTTGGCAAAGGCTGCGACTTCAGAATCTGTAGACAAAAAAGAGTTAACAAACAGCGTTAAAGCTCAACTTCTGTCTCTATTATTACAAACTCTACCAGACGCCAAGTCTGCTTCTCCTGCACCATCTGTTCAGAGTGGTGCTGTTCAGGACTCCGTGTCACAACCAACGGAGCTTTCTGCAATTGACAAGCTTACCCAGGCACTTGTCACATTGGCTGGTGATGATTTAGACAAGGTAGTTACTGAACATGAAAAAACTTCCACACAGCAAACAGAAAAACCAGTACAGGAGACAGCGCAGGAACTAAAAAAGTTAATTGGAGAACTCATACAACAACTTACTGAAGCTAGCCAAAAGGTCGCAGAATCTATAAATATCAATCAGTTAAATCTTCCTATTCCTGAAGCTAACACAACTACTCCTTTGGCACTAAGCCTAAATGCATCTTTTCAGAAATCAGATTCAATAGACCAGCTACTATCTTATTTCATGCAATCTGCAGACAACATTGAAAAGAGTATAGAAACTATTAAAACTGCAATAAGCGACAATCAGCCAACAAGCACAAACAGTACCCAACAGGTTGTTAACGCCAGCGAAAAACATATTGCAGTTATCAAAGAGTTTCTGACACAGCTACAGGATTTTATCAAATCAAATCCACAGGTAACTACAGATGCTATACCAAGTAAAGATCAAAATATAAATACCACACCTCCACCTCCTGCCATTCCGGAAGAAGGGTTACAAAAACTTCTGGAAAGCCTTAGGAACATTGTTTTAGCATCTGAAGGAAAGCCGGAAACCCTGCCACCAGAGGTACCAGATAAATCTTCCCCCACAGTTTCAACTGAGCAGTTACAAAATCAGACAAAGTCAACATTACAGATGTTTATATCAGCTCTTGAGCAAAACAACAATGATATAGTTAAGCAGTTACAGGAATTATCTTCCTCTGTAAAACCGGAAGTCCAGGTTGAAATAGACAAGTTAATATCACAACTCTCTGAGATGCTTAAAAATGTTTCTGACACTGTAAAAAGTGATATAATAAACACTCTTCTTTCACAGGAGTCTTTTAGTAACAAAGAGCTCTCTACTATTATTTCTAATGCATTACCTGAAGACATAACATCTGTTAGTAAAGCAGATATTGAAAAACTTTTAACAGCAATTTTGGAAATCATTAATAAACAAAAACCGGAAATAGATAATATCAGTGCACTATTAAAGAGTCTTGCCTCTTTGGAATCAAAACCGTTGGCAGGCGCATTTACTGATAAAATATCTGACACAATAAAGAGTATTATAGGGCAGTTGGAGTCATTACTGCAATCTACAAAGGAACAGCAGACTCCTGCTGCTAATCTTTTGAATGAGCAGAACTCTATAATAAAAGAGATAACAGGAAATACTATTAAGAATTTCTTTAAACCTTTTGACAATGTTCTCAGCACACTTCTAAACACTATAAAACCGGCACAGGCCGACCAGAGTAATATTAACCAGATACAGGTACTTACTGATAACCTTTATAAGACAATCATCAGTGCAAGAAACACACTAAGTGATGATATCGCTTCATTAACGCAGAAAGTTATAGAAGATGTTGAGCATAAAAACAATTTCAACACAGCCACTATAAATACAAATATCAGCAAACTGACAAACATTGTTTCTTCACTCACAACTAACCTGCTGTCAACAATTACACAGGATACACTTCCTATTGAAAATGCATTGCAAAATATCCTGCAGAACCTTAGTACTGCATCAGCACAATGGACAAATGATGCTAACAGCATCCAATCCAGCCTCGAACAAAACCTTTCAAATGTTATTTCGGAACTAAGGGAGAACCTTTCCCAGGCTTTCGATCCGCAGGTAACATCGCAGAAAGATTTCAAGGGACAACTGGAATCATTTTTAACTCAAACATTACAAAAATCGATTTCTGATACACTGGCACAAATAAAACAACATGCATCACAGGTCACACAAAGTTTTCAATCATCAGAATTTGTTGCAATAAAAGAGCTTGAACAGCAATGGCAGTCTGTATTAAAAACAATAGAGCCTGTAATAAAAAACCTTGAGACAAATATTCAAAATATAATCACTAATGCAGAAAAGAAGTTTTCCCAGAGTCTGCAAAGCTTTCAACAGGGTGAAATAAATCAGGAAACAGCTTCCAAAAACATGCAATCTATTGCAAACCGCCTGTCAAATGATATAAATCGAATATTCGACAGTACTATCAGGGAAATGATGACACTTCTTGAGAAGTCTGCAAATGATTCAGAGAAGAATCCTGAACAGGTTCAGCGCCAGATAAATTCCGCAATCTCACAGATGAAACAGGAAATTGATCAGCTTATCAGAACCCTTAATAAACAGATCGACAATTTTACTTCACGAACAGAGAAAGGCTTTAACCCAACCCTTCCTGAAGGTATTCGCCAGCAGGTTGAAACTGCACTTACAAGGCTTGAATCGCTACAACTCCTTGCAAAGCCAACACCCACAGCAGAAGGCCAGCAACAGGTCCTCTCCCTACCTATTAAATTCGGTGATGAATGGACAGACGTTAATATCCTGCTTATCAAAAAACAGAATAAAAAGAAGGGCAAGGCAAAAGGTAACAGATTTTCAGTGCGTATGAATGTTGCACCGTCACAATGTGGCCCTATTGTTGTAAATATGGATTATAA
>JAAGZO010000196.1 GCA_024206195.1 bacterium
ATTGAATGTCTAAGTCTGAGTTCGAAGTGCAACTGAATCGTAATGATAATAAAAGGCAATGTTCATTAAGAATAGCGGCAGCATGCTAGCAGAAATACTCCGTATGCACATTGGAAATATTTAGAGAGAGCGATCCCGAGGAGCAACTGTCTGAGCTGGCTCCTGGCTACACACTAACTCACCAACTCACGTCTAGACAGTAAGATCAATAATGTCTGGAGCCCTAACGTGGCACATATATAATACACAGGCAAAGGTGCCGAAACAACACTAGCAGTCTATACGGAAACCAAACAAAATATGTATGCAAAACAAACAAGACTAGAATCGCCTATAATACATGGGAAGTTGGACTGGCTATCTAACATCCCTCTTACCAAAGAAAGCTGGTCCCCAACATTGCACTATAGTGATAACTGAGGAGGCTCTCAAAGGCAGAATGGACAAGTCTGACCATCGAGTCTGAGAGGCTAACTATATGAACAAATAAACTCAATAGCTTATGGCTCATCTTCATCTTGACCTTGGGAATTGTCCTGGTTTCTTGCTTGCTTGTTGTCTTTGTCTCGTATCTTCTTTCACTCAGCCTCGATCTGGTCCCTCATTCATATCATGTGGTCCAAATCTTTCTTCTTTCTTATACCATGAGTGCCCTGCACTGTACTTTAGAAGAAGATTGTTCGCTTCCAATCATAATTGCTTTATAGTATTTTCGTCTGAATCCCATTCATCTTTAGCAAGAGTGCCAAACGGTTCCCTTGGTTTAGAAACAGTTTTGGCAGCTGATGAAACAATAGCTGCTGCAACAGAAGGAGCTGAAGCAGGTTCAGTAATTTTGGGTCTCGGGATTTCATGATATAAAATCGCAAATTTTCCCGAAAAAGAATCTTGTGCATAATATTGTCCTTCAGATAGAAGTAAATTTGAAGGTGGTTCAATTTCCACAAAATTTTTAAATGGATCTTCTTTCTTCTGAACCTGAACAGTTCTTTCTTTAGGAGTAGCTGTTATGATAAGACTACTATCTTTTGGCTTCGGAGTAGCAGGAATTTTGAAAACATTTTCTGAAGGAGTTAAAGTTTCTATAATGATGTCTGGATCCGAAGGTCCAGAAGATAA
>JAAGZO010000197.1 GCA_024206195.1 bacterium
ATGACAAAAGAAGAATATAACAGACAAAGCAGGGGAAGATTTTTCCCTGCCACTTCAAGAAGACGTCCTACTGTTTATTGCCCGAAAACGTTTGCTTTTCCGAGGTCTACAAGTCCTCATATTTCACTAACGTCTAGGGCTGTTTCAGCTCAAGATACTCCAATGTCATCTACAACTATTTCAGACCAAGATTATAGTGTTAATATATTAGCCAGTAGTCTTTTACAAAGACAACAACAATATCAGCCATTACATCAACCTGAAATTAGAAGACCTTTTGGAGCTCCTACAGAAGCTGAATCTAAACAAAGGGTACCTTTCATCAGTAAAGATCCACGTTTACAGAAAGACCTTTTGAAAACTGTGAAACCGATACATCGAGAACTTTCATTTGTTCCTCATCCTACTACTACTTTCTTAAATGAAGCTAAATATTATTCTCAGGTTCCTTTAGAACTAAATCAAGTGGTTACGTTAAGATGTCCAAAATTGACTGAGAATGAACAAATGGACTTTGAGGTAAATCTGTCTAAGTTTCTTCAGAATCAATGGACAGACAAATCTCAGTCTTTAACTCACTTACTTCAAGATGTCAATTTGAAGGCAATACCTAAAGAAATGTTTGTTTGGTTGGAAGCCATTGCTACCATTTTACGAACCATAGAAGTTGACGAAGAAAACGTTTCTACTTTGCTAGTCTTGGTTATTCAAGACGTAGTCCAAAAATCAGGCTCCAAAATGAATTTTTACTGGCATCCTAAATTTCACCCGGTGACAGATTTGAAAATGAAGATTAAATTGCTGGAATGGGTGATATTTGCTCA
>JAAGZO010000198.1 GCA_024206195.1 bacterium
ACATGGTAAATAAACGAGTGAATGAATGCAAAACTTTACAAGAACATTTATATATCGAATCTGAAGCATTTCAGTTGTTTGATCGGTTTGATCCTTTAGAGTCGCTTTTAGGAACTGGCTATAAATAATAAGAATTTTGTGGTAGGTAGGCTGTGATACGAAAATCTTGGAATAGGCATTTAAGAGGATTAAAATTATCGATTTGAAATATTGCAATTTAGTTCTCATATGGCAAGAAACGGCTATGTGACAATTTTCAAAAAATGGTAATCAATTATTATTTCATTATAATTGTGATTAGCATTATCAAAAAACCTCCATTTGCTAATTTTTTCGCTAGTTTTTGGGTTACAAATACAACTTGAATCGGTATTATCCCTATAAGAGGGGGTGATCCACGCTCCGCAAAATTCTAGATGTTTAGGTAAAATCTGTGGAAATTAGAGGCATAGCACACAAGCACAGTTGCTAACAGACAGAAGTACAATGTACAGTTCTTGTAGTATTGCTAGGTTAGCTCTGTTGCTGTTGTATTGGCCATGTTAATATAAGTTTTTGCTTCGGCGCGCAGGGGAGTTGTGGTGACTTGACGACGTACCGGAGTTGATGTGATTACTTAGTTGTAGTATCAATCAATGTGATACTGTAGTATCATGTGTGAAACATCAAGTGTCTAATGTCATGATGCGTTGTTTATGGATTGCACACATGTAGGATGACATCTAATATGTAGACACTAATGAATTTACAGTAACCATGTTACATCATGTAGTCACTATTGTGAGGACACATATGTACTGTAGTTACATGATGTGAAGCAGAATATATGAAGCAACTGTTTGTATGCTCTTGTACTTCGCTGCACTTGTTCTGGTTACTTGTTGCTGCTTTTGTTCTCTTCTTACCCTGGCTGCTTTCTCTATATTTTGCTACTGTTCAGAAGATCCGCTATTCATAAAAGAACAGCTTACAAGCATTAAAAACTACAACAAAGATTAGAAGTCCAAGAGGATAGAATGGCAGATCGTTTGCC
>JAAGZO010000199.1 GCA_024206195.1 bacterium
CAGCCACATTATTTAATTTTTTCCATGCAGTTCCATTATAATACTCCTCACAAGATGCAGAAGATGCAGAAGTTTCATTCGTATTGTTTCTAACCATACCAGCTACATCTGTAGCAGGTCTGTTAGCATTCGTGCCTGTAGGGATTTTTAATCCGCTCTCTGAGGTTGACTCATTAAAATCTACTAGTTCCCCGCTTACTTTTGTTATTGCCATACTACTGTTCTATCCAGGTTAATGTTTCTTCATCCCAAATATACGAATTTCCATCATTTGGTTTTTCTACAGGCGCTGCCCAATCAGAATATATAGATGTGCCGTCTTGTAATACATAAGGGCTTACATCTATATCTACTATAATCCAACTCGGATAAGGTTTTTCTCTTGTAAGTAAACTTGTTGTCCACTCTTGCGCTTCCTCATTCCAATAATCTTTTCCTTCTACTTTTTCTACTGGTGCTGTCCATCCTGTCTCTGTACTCCACGACCAGCTAGGGTAAGGAGCTTCTGAGTTGTAAGGCTGAGATAAATATAAATAATCTACCCACTCGCCAGTGTCTTCTTTCCACCACCAATCTTCTCCCTCTGGTCTTTCTACAGG
>JAAGZO010000200.1 GCA_024206195.1 bacterium
CCTGTAGAAAGAATTCACTGAACTGCTTCGGCTTCAGCTTGCAACTGAGTCTCAACCAGCAGTTGTTTTCTTTGTTCATTCTTCACAAGATACCGTGAAATTGTCAGAAGTTCTTGTATCTGCTTCAATATTCTTTCTTTAAACAGCAGCCTTCGATCTTCTTCAGACAAAACAGTTTGTGACTCAATTGTTCTCAGTCGCAAACTAGTCAATAGTTCTGAAACTGAATAACTGGATGAACTTAAACCAGTATCCATTTCTCAAACTAATCTTGAAATAGGTGTTCATTGTGAATTTGTCTGCAAAACACTTTCATCAACCAACAGTTGTTTCTCTGAAACTAAACCTGAGAAAGTAGGTCGCCCCACTAACTCTGGTAAAGTACTCTTTCCATTCTCAGCCTTTAGATTAGTCTCTTTAGGTGAGAAGAAACACCTAATTCTTCATGTTCTTTCTTCTTCATCCTTTGTCGTTTTTTGTTCAACTTTCAATATTTTTCCATTTTCTGACTGTCCTGTTTGACATTGAATATGATTCAAACCAGGTTTTTACTTGGCGAATATGCTAAGTATCGATCCTGATTAAGTTTAGGTTCAAATTCAGATTTGGATAAATCCTTATCTGAACTCGAAAAATCCAAAGACTTTCTCTTGAAATTTTGCATATCTGAGAACTCATTCTCAGACTTAGATTTATAGAAGTCTGGAGATTTCTCTCCAGATTTATAAATTCCTGGAGATTTCTCTCCTGGATAAATAATACAAAAATCTTTCTTGATTTTCTTGTCCTGACCAGAAGTTCTTCTTTGTTCTTCACTTCTGGTGTTACAAAGTTAAGTGGTTACGTGGAGAGAGACAGGAGCAGACGGATTGTAGAGGAAACGGCAGCTGGACTGCAGGAGGCACACGGTACAGGAGAAGTTCTTTACTAGGAGCTCGTCCAACGATGCAGCTCAGAACTTGTAGAGGAAGACGTGTGTAATCATCAACTATACAGATCCTGGCCTTATAAGTCGGCCCAAGAACAGTAGCAACAGAGCAAATGTTCACACCTTTACATACACAAATTTGCATGTACACTAGAAATCTACATAACTCATATTAGGTACAATACTATGTGCACTTTCATATGCATGCTGTACAAATACTACTGAACCGATTTTGATACAACTTTCACTAACATATAGCTAACATTGTAAGCTATAAAACACATACAAAATGACCACTAATTATGCGCTCTTTTATGGCGCTAACTTGAATACAAAAGCCCTTTGCTCCTTTATGGCACTTATCTGGGCATTTTAACCTGTACAAATGTAGCCTTCATAATAGTCTCCCCCTTCTTGGAAAGGGCGGAGCCCTATACAGCATACAGTTTGTACAATCATTGTAAGTTGCATACTCGATCAGAATGCCATCACATGATACTGTACAATCATCATTCTCACAGATACAGTTACAAGAAAAACATTATCATATTCACTCCCTCCTTTTTGGAGCAAATACTATTTGATTCACTTTTGTACAAGAACAAAGCTACATGCTATGTACAGTACAAATTCAATTTTCTTTCTCTGGGTTTGTAGGCACTGGATTACGGTATGTGTCCATGCCCTATGCCCACTACAGGAACTTTGGCGCGTTGCAGCCACTGGGGAAGTCTTGCCACACCTGTCCTTAATTGACCATCAGCCAGTCCGTCCTTGACCTCTTCCTGAGGCCCGCGTTTTTGCTGTGATGGAGGTGGA
>JAAGZO010000201.1 GCA_024206195.1 bacterium
AAAAATAGTTTATGCCCATTCTTTCGAAAGATAGAGTGGGCATTTTTTTTGCAATTATGAAGATGCTTTGATTTTGGAAACTGAAAAATGAAAAAGAGCGAAAAGAAAAAACCGGAATTTCTTTCGCACTTGCAATTGAATAAACTATTCGATGTGGGGGGTGGGCTACCATGTCGACTTACAATATATATATTTAATTTAATTAAAGACTTACTAATATCATTAATTAATAAAGTAAGTCTTTTTTATTATTTATTAAAAAAAATATTAAGTCTTCTTCTTCTTTTTTCTATTTTAATATTAGTATTTGACGCGCGCGCGCGTGTATATGCCGAAGGTATTACCGTTACCGCAGGCAACTCATTTAACTTAAACGATTCAACAGTGTCTGTTGAAGGTGACGTTGAAATCGTTGGTACGATGGAAGCCACTACCGGTACATTGAATTTAGATGGTGACTGGTCAAATACTGGTACGTTTAACGCGGGTAGTGACAGTACAGTTAACTTTAATGCTGGAGCAGGTACTCAGACCGTTACAACCGGTGGTACGACCGCAGCAAAAACATTTAGAAACGTTGGCCATACAGGTGCTGGTGCAGTTGTTTTAAACAGTGATGAAATTAATATTGATGGTAGTTTTAACAACGCAGCTGGTACTTTTGAAACCAGTGGTTTGGACATGTACGTTGCAGGTAATTGGAGCAACGCATCTAATTTTAATCATAGCAATAATGACGTTTATTTGGATGGTACCAATCAGACAATTTTTGGTTCAACGACATTTTATCGATTCTACAAGGAGGTGACGAGTGCGGCAACGCTGACCTTTGAAGCTGGAGAAGAACAGATTGTTCAAAAACATGTTTCAATCAAAGGTGCCGTTGGAGAGATTTTAAATCTGCGTAGTACGGCTGGTGGCTCGTACACCTATTTGACTGTGCAAGCTGGAGGTACGCAGTCGTTTGCATTTTTGAATGTACAGGATAACCATGCCGGAAATGGATTGACCCTCTACGGAGGGGCTACATCGGCTAGCAATGGTCATAACGTCAACTGGGCGTTTGGTGCCGTCGATTTAGTCTGGGATGGTTCTGAGTCAACGGACTGGAACAATGCATTAAACTGGGATGTCGGCCTTACACCTAACGCGGGTGATAATGTTGTGATACCGTCAGCTCCGGCAAATCAACCGGTTCTTACAGCTGATGTCATCTTAGGTGATTTTGAAGTGCAGGCAGGAGCCAATCTTATTTTTGCTGGGTATGACATGGCAATATTAAATACTGCTACCATTGATGGCACGTTGAATTTAATTGGTTCTGAAACTATTACCGCAGGAACTTGGGACACGGATTCAGGAACAGTTAATTATCTTGGTAATGGGGATGGAGTGGTTGATACATTTACAGTTGATGATTTTGGCGCCAACGATTATTTCATAATAAATATTAATGACACTAATGCCACTAAAGATATTTTCCAAACTAACGCAGACCTTCGCGTAGTTAGTCAGTTAACAGTTACAGCAGGTACTCTTGATGTTTCAACAAATGGAAATACATTAAGCACAGCAGATGGCGGAAACATTACTGTTAATGGTGGCACCATTAATGCTGCTGGCGGTAATGTTGATGCCAACGAAAACATTATTATTTCATCAGGTGTTTTTATTGCGCCAGGAAGCGGCAAGAGTTTTACATTAGAAGATGACTTCACACATTCCGGTGGAACATTTACACATTCAAGCGGAACATTAACCTTAGATGGTACTGGACAATCATTAACTGGAAGCACAACTTTCTTTGGGCTATCAAAAGTTGTAGCAGCTGCGGATACATTGACTTTTGATAACACAGCTACTCAAACAGTTGTAGACAGTTTGACTTTGCAAGGTGCGGATGGACAACTCTTAAGCTTGCGTAGCGATTTAGATAATAATGCGGCCAACCTTATGTTGCAAGCCAATGGATCTCAATCAATCAATTATGTGGATGTAAAAGACAATGATGCTTCTGGTGGTGTGACGTTGATTGCACGCAATGGTGCTAATTCTAATGGGAATACAAACTGGGAATTTGGATCATCAATTATTACTTGGGACGGTTCTGAAAGTAGAGATTGGGATAATACTAAAAACTGGGATAAAGGTTTAGTCCCATCAACTCTTGATACGGCCATTATTCCAGATGTGGCAAATGATCCTGTTTTATCAACGAATGCTAGCGTTGCAAACTTAACAATTCAGACTGGAGCTAATGTTTCGCTTGATGGAAAGAATTTAACAGTTTCAACAACGCTTTCTAATGAAGGAAATATTAACCTTGATGGAAATGAAACATTAACAATTAATACATGGGATAACGATAGTGGAACCGTTACTTATGTTGGTAATGGTGATGGTGTTGTAGATACAAGAACTATTGTAGACATTGGGACAGATCCCGAATTTTATAATTTGGTTATTAACGATACTAACGGAACAAAAGACATTTTCCAAACAAATGGTAATTTTACAACAGCAAATAATTTGAATGTGACTTCAGGTACGTTAGATATTTCCACTAACACAAATACAATGTCCGTTAATGGAACCATGACAATGGATGGTGGAACATTTACAGCAACAAATGGTAATATTGATGCTAATAATGTCACGATATCCTCAGGAACATTAACAGCCCCAACAACTGGAAAGAACTTTTTGGTATCAGGAGATTTCACATACAATGGCGGAACATTTGATACCAATTCAGGAACAGTTACTCTTGATGGAACGGGGCAGGCATTAAACGGTAATGCCACGTTTTACAATTTGACAAAGACGGTTGCTGCAGCGGACACATTAACATTTAGCAATACCGCAAATCAAACAATTACAAATCATTTGGTTTTGAGAGGTGCCGCTAATCAACTTCTTTCATTGCGCAGTGATGCTGATGGAACACCTGCTGAGATTTCTTTACAAACGGATGGTACTCAAGATATCGCTTATGTAGATGTTAAAGATTCTAATGCAAGTGGCGGTGTTACGTTAGTTGGAAGAACATCTACAAACTCAAATGGAAATACAAATTGGAGTTTTAACACCGCAACGATTACATGGGATGGAACTACTAGCACAGATTGGGATGTCGCAACTAACTGGGATCTTGGAATTGTTCCAACATCTATTGATATAGCAGTTATTGCGGCAGCAGGCAATCAACCAGTATTATCAACTAATGTTGAAGTAACAAACTTAACTTTGAACGCTGGAACAACGGTTAACTTAAACGGTAAAGATTTAACTGTTTCATCAACGTTATCCAACGAAGGTAACATTAATATGTTTGGTTCTGAAACAGTTAGCATTTCAACAGTAGATAGTGATTCAGGTACGTTTACTTACACAGGTGATGGTGACGTTAATGCAGAAACATTTATTGTTCAAGAAATAGGTGCAACAGATTACTACAACTTGGTTATTAATGATACCAACGGAACAAAAGATACTTTCCGAACAAACAGTAACATTACAGCAGCTGGGGCTGTGAATGTTACATTAAGCACATTAGATATTTCAACTAATGGAAACACATTAACAGCTGCGGGAGCTTTAACAGTTGATGGAGGTACGCTAACAGCAACCAATGGTAACATTGATGCTAACGGAGCAGTTGTGGTTTCATCAGGAACATTAACAGCACCAACAACGTCAAAAAGTTTTACGGTAGCAGGTGACTTTACACATTCCGGTGGAACATTTGATGCCAACAGTGGTCAGGTTACTTTAGATGGCAGTAATCAAACGTTGTACGGTGACACAACATTTTATGGATTGTACAAATCGGTAGCTGCTAGCGATACATTAACCTTTGAGCATTCTAAAGAACAGACGGTTACAGATACATTGACATTATTGGGTGCTGATGCAAGCAACTTGCTTGCTTTGCGCAGTACGGCTCCTGGAACGCATGCGCATCTTACATTGCAGGTTGGTAAAGCGCAGTTGTTAAACTATCTTGACGTTCAAGATAACCATGCTACTAACGGCCTTACTTTGATTGGCCGCAATTCTACTAATTCTGATAGAAATGATAATTGGCAGTTTGGAAATGGAACCCTTACTTGGGATGGTTCAGAAAGCACGGATTGGAATGAACCAAAGAACTGGGATTTAGGTTTTGTTCCTATCGCAGGTGATTCTGCTACGGTTCCAAACGTAGCTAACCAACCAGAGTTAACGGTTGCCGCAAGTCTTGCTAACTTAACGATGGAGGCAGGAACAACATTAGGGTTAAACGGATTTGATTTAACACTTACAGGAACTTTATCAAACGAAGGTACTATTGATTTTCAAGGTGCTGAAACAATCGCCATTGCTAATCCGGATATTGATTCTGGTACATTTGTCATTGTTGGTGATGGTGATGGAAGTGCGGAGACGTTCATCTTAAGTGATATTGGAACAAACGACTTTTACAATTTGATTGTTAATGATCCAAACGGCACCAAAGATACTTTTCAAACGAACGGGGATATTACAGTTGTTAATAATTTGAATGTTACTGCAGGTACATTAGAGATCGCAAATGATAATACACTGAAAGTGAATAATAATTTAACAGTTGATGGAGGCACATTAAATGCATCAGCTGGTAACATTGATGCCAATGTTGACGTTACGATTTCATCAGGAGTATTGACCGCGCCAACAACAGGGCAGACTTTTACAGTAAATGGAGATTTTAAGCATAGTGGCGGAACGTTCACTGCTAATTCCGGTAGAGTAACATTGGATGGTGCTGGGCAATCCATTACTGGTTCATCAACATTCTACGATTTGGTTAAGACCGTGACATCTACAGATACATTGACCTTTGAAAATGGCACAGAGCAAATTGTAACAAATTTTGTGCAGTTAGAAGGAGCCGCTAGTAACTTATTATCATTGCGTAGCGATTCAGCTGGCGACTATTTCTTCCTAACATCAAAGAATGTTACGGGTACACAATCACTCACTTATTTAGATGTCAAGGATGCCAATTCTGGTAACGGCCGCATGATGTTTGCCGGAACCACATCAACAGATAATGGACATAATGTTAATTGGAGTTTTGGTCCTATTACTTTAACTTGGACTGGCGCTACTTCAACAGATTGGGATGATCCAAGTAACTGGGATTTTGGTATTGCTCCAAGAACAGATGACTCAGCCATCATTCCAAGTGCTCCGGCAAATCAACCAGTATTATCAAGTGATGTAATATTTACAGACTTAACAATTAATTCAGGCGCAAGTGTAACCTTATCTGGCAATGATATTACTATTTTGGATGAGATTGATAATGAAGGCACAATTAAAATGAACGGTAGCGAAACAATGACAGCTGCTACCTGGGATGTTGCCTCTGGCACAGTTGAATATGTTGGTAACGGTGATGGAACTCAGGATACATTTACAATTGCTAATTACGGTACGCCATCTTATTACAATTTATTGATTAACGATACTAATGGAACTACAGATATTTTTGCGATAGCTGCAGATCTTCAAGTTGCAAACAACCTTACAGTTAGTGGCGGAACTTTTAACGCATTAAGCAATGGCCTTGATGTGAATGGTTCTGTTACAACAAGTGGTGGAGAGTTTATTGCTCCTGGTGATGGTAAGAGCTTTACTGTTGCAGATGACTTTTTGCATACGGGAGGAACATTTACGCATTCCAGTGGTACCGTTACTTTTGATACGGCTGCTGATGCAACGATATCAGGAGCAACAACATTTTATAACGTTACATCAACAACGGCAGGAAAGAATTTCTATTTTACGCCAGGATCAAATCAGACTTTTGAAAATACGTGGCGCATGGTTGGAGATCCTAACTCAAAAATTACAATGCATTCTACTGTTGCTGGACAGAAATGGGATGTGACATCTCCAAATGGTATTCAAGCTGTTTCATTTATTGATCTTCAAGATTCTGATGCGAATGTTAATGAGTTTATTTGTTTGAACTGTGATGACTCAGGCAATAACAATGAGCTTTGGATATTTACTGATTTTATGATTACGTCTCCTGTTACAGGTAGCACTACTGGAACAGAGGTTACTTTTGTTGGTGTCGCGGCACCAAATCAAGAGTTTGAAATTTATGATGAAAATAATAATTCTGTTGTTAGTGTTACTGCTTATTCAAATGGTCGATTCCGAGTGGTTGGTACGGTGGCGCCAGGGGTTCATGAATATAATTTATACTTAAATGGTTCACCTGGACAATCTCTTACAAATGTAACAGCTGTTGCTAGTCCAACAATTAATCAGGTTCCTGAGATTGATTCGCCAGTTGAGAATGAGCATGTGGATGGAGTTCGTCCAACTATTGTTGGTCGCGGAAAACCAGGAGCTCCAGTTCTTATTGATGCCGCTGATACTAATGGATTTTTACCGTTAACATTAGTTGGTACTGGAACAGTAGATGCTGATGGTAATTATTCCATTCAGGTTAATCAAGATTTGCCTGGTGGCGTTACGCTTATTTCTGTTACGGTTGATGGCGTTACCAGTGCTATCTTATCAATTAACATGACAGATCCTTATGGTGTTATTTTTGATTCTTCAACAAACCGTCCGGTAAAAGATGCCACTATTACAGTCTACACAGAGAGCGGTAAAGTTGCGCGCCCAGGGGTTGAGGTTATTGGGCAGAATCCACAAAATCCATTTACAACAGGTACTGATGGTGCGTACAGTTATGTTCTTACACCAGGAAACTATTACATTCAGATTGAAGCCTTTGGCTACAAGTATCCATCAAAGCTTGTCACATTTCCTGAAGATAGAAGTATTATTACAGGTTCTCAAGGTGAGGTCTTTGTTATTGGTGAGGAACTTCTTCACATGGATCATCCTATGGATCCAAACGGTGGATTGGTTAGA
The DNA here is from genome assembly GCA_024206195.1 of bacterium. The sequence continues at coordinate 6,922 of JAAGZO010000201.1, forward strand.
GTAACCAAGAAAGCGAACAAGAGTGAAGTTGTTGTTGGTGAGGTTGTCACTTACACAGTCACTCTTGAGAATTTATCTCCATCAAATGAAGTGTTGAATGTATTACTAGAAGATGTTATTCCTCCAGGATTTAAGTACCTGGAAGGTCGTACAATATTTGATGGCCAGCCTATCTCTGATCCAGAAGGACAACGTCCACTTTATTTTGATATCGGAACTATGGAGATTGGAGAGATCAACACGTTGAGGTACCAATTGGTAGTTGGTTCTGGTGTTGAACCAGGCGTTTATGAAAATGCTGCTACAGCAGTTTACTCAACAGGGTTAGCATTATCTAACAGAGCAATTGAATCTGTTAAAGTTGTTATGGATCCAGTGTTTGATTTGGGAACTGTTGTTGGAAAAATATTCCATGACCGTAACGGTAATGGTGTTCAGGATGCTCCGTATTATGATGTTGACCTTGACATGACCATAACTGAAGAACCTATTCCAAATGTTCAAATAGCAACCGAAGATGGAGCTGTTATTACAGCTGATAATAATGGCCAATTCCATATGAAAGGAATTATTCCAGGCCGTCATGTTTTTAGAGTTGATGAAAGAACACTACCAGAAGGAAGTTTTGTATCAACTGGTAAGGTCGCAATAGTTGATGTTACCAAGGGTATGCTTAACAAAGTAAATTTTGGTGTTCAGTATGATGATGGGTATGAAGCAACAGAAGATGAAAGATTCTTTAATCAAAATGTAAGAGTTGTTCAAGATAGAAACGCTCTTGAACCAAAACTCAATGTCAGCATGTACAACAATGAATTGCTTGTGCAAGGTGACAAGCTTATTAACCCAGCGGAATTTAGAATATTCACCAATTATGCTCCGTTTGTTAATAAATGGAGACTTGATGTTATTGATAAAGATACAAAGAAAGTAATTCAAAGCTTTGTTGGTAATAGAAAAAATATTTATGATGCTCTTATTTGGGATGGACTTGATCGCGATGAAAAGGTTGTTAAAGATAATAGAAATTACAGTTATGTGCTAGTTGTTGAAGATGGCAAAGGAATGGTTGATGAAACACAAGAAAAAGATATTGCTATTAGATTCTTGGATGACAAAGAAAAGTACAATGAAGACATTTCAGAAGAAAGGAAGAAAGAAGCATACCAAGAATGGATTAAGTTTGAATCAAATAAAAATAATTTAAAGAGCCAGAGTATTGCGATTAAAGGTGAGACTTTACGTATTAAAGGTGCCACATCATTAAGCCGCATTAAAATTTTAAAAGGTGATAAGACAGTAACTGATTTACCGCTACAAAGAGTTGAAGGCCTAAGCGCGCGTAAAGTTCTAGAGCAAGGAATTGTAGCCCAAGAAAATGAAGAGGTTGAAGTAATCCTGCCAATAGGTGAATATGAAATCCAAGTTGATAGTGGACAGGTGGCAAGTGACAGACAAGGGTCGGTGGCCAGTGGATATGTTCCTGGAGAAGTTGTTCTAACTGATCAACAGTCAACTGTCGCGAGTTACACCAAGCCAGTTAACATTGGTGACAATTATCTCTTCTTCGTTGCTATGGGAGATGGAAAAGTTGGATACACCAGGAACAGTGGTAACATCGAACCAGTTCAATTTGATGATAAATATCAAGAAGGATTCTGGGGTGAAGGAAAATTATCATATTTCTTAAAAGGAAAGATTCTAGGTAAGTATGCGATTACATCAAGTTATGACAGTGACCGTAGCCGCAAAGAATTATTCAGGAATTTAGATCCTGATAAGTATTACCCAGTTTATGGAGATAATTCCAGTATTGATTACAAGGCTACAGAAACTCAAGGCCCATTGTACTTATTAGTTGAGTGGGATAAGTCAGAATTTATTTGGGGTAATTACAACGTTGGTTTTGATGATACAGAGTTTACACAGTTTAATAGATCATTGTATGGTGGCAAAGTTCATTATGAAAGTGTTAGCACAACTAAGTATGGCGAGAGCGACACCAAAGTCGTTCTTTTTAGAGCTCGGGCAAAACAGAAAGTTGCACATAATGAATTTCTTGGCACTGGCGGTTCATTGTATTACATGAAACATAAAGACATCATTGAAGGCTCGGACAAAGTTACAATAGAAGTTCGCGATCAGATTACTGGGCAGATAACACAGTCACAGGAAATGGTGACAAATAAAGATTATGATATTGATTATGAAGATGGACGCGTCTTGTTCTGGCAGCCAATTGCAATGATGATTCAAAGTGAATCCATTATTTCAGATGATATTTTAGATGGTAATCCGGTTTATGTTGTTGTTGATTATGAATATCAACCAGAAGATAAAGTTGATAAAGCAACGATAGGTGCCAGAGCTCAACAGGCACTAACAGATAGTGTGATTGTTGGTGGAACATATGTTCAAGAATCACAAGAGACCGCGAATTACACGTTACGCGGCACAGACATGATTGTTCACTTAGGTGATGACATAACAGTAAAAGCAGAATACGCGGAAAGTGAAAGTGATGCCAGTGGAACATATGCTTCAGTAGATGGAGGTATTACATTTGAAGAATTAGAAACGCCAGATAATGCTAGCGATAAAGCTTATGGCCTTAGAGCAGACGCAAGGTTGTTTGGCCGCTTAGGAGTTGAAAGTTATTACAAGCATGTTGGAAAAGGTTTCTCTTCAAATGCCACAAGCCATGAACAAGGCAAGAAACTAAAAGGTGTTCAAGCCACATTAGACTTGAGCAGTGTTACTAGATTTACTGCCCGCCATGATATTCAAGAGCTGATTGAAGATGGTAATGCTGATAGTAGCTTGCAAGTTGGAGCAGCTAAAACTTCAACAACCAATATGCAAGTTATTCATGAAGCCAGACAATTAAGATTAACTGGTGAATATTTCAAGCATCAAGTTGAAGGACAAGAAGGCGCTGATCAGCAGAAGGTAGCGGTTCGCGCTGATTATCAATGGTCTGAAAATGTAGAGCTTTCACTTGAACGTGAATCAACAATGGATGGCGAAAAGAAGGCAGAAACAACTGTTGGTATTAAGGCCAGGCCAAATGAAAAACTTACGGTTAAAGCGGAGCATACTGTTGGAACTGAGGGTTCAGCAACAAGCCTTGGTGGCGAAGTTAATGCATCAGACAAAGTCGCTATTAGCGCAGACTACACTGTTTCTGAAGATGCCCAAGGTAATGTTTCAAAAGGTACAAGTGTTGGTACAAAAATAGAAATAAATGAAAAAACAAAGTGGCAGTCAAGCGTTGGGTTTGTGCAGGATGGTGAGAATAAGAGCGGCACAAATATGACCATGGGTGGAACGGTTGAGGTTGATGATAAAACAAAAGTCGATTCATCCATTTCTATGACAGAAACAGCTAGTGGCAAAACAACTGCTATTGCCATTGATGCATTTCAACAAGTTAGTGAAAAGAGTGAACGAACCGCAAAGCTCGCTGTAGATCAGTCACCTGAAGGAACGAAAACATCTACAATTACCTTTGGTGAGAAGAAGCAGCTTACTGATGAAATAATGCTTGAAACAGAAAAGAGTTTTGCTTCTTCAGAAGGAGTCACAACTCAAACAAGTAAGAATACTATTAGTAAAGATTTTGATGGAAGAAGAGTTGAAGGATCGTTAACTAAGAAGACTGAAGAAACAAATGATGAGGTAACGCGTTCAAATATTTATGGATTGTCTGGAGAGATAAATGACAAGTGGGCAGCATCAGGGTCATATGAGAGAGGCACAGTTAAGAAACATGATGGCAGTGAAGTTGCAAGGCAGGCAATTAGTTTAGGATTAGGTTATGTTGATAGTGATGAAGAGACTGGAAAAGAAATTAAGAGTTCTACCAAAGTAGAAGTCAGGCGCGATCAGGGTCAGGGTGATGCTACACAATACTTAATTTACAACTCTACTGAAGCTAAATTAAATCATAATACTACGCTTTATAGTAAATTAGAATTATCACAAACAGTAGGTGATGAAGGTGAGCTTGCCTCCTACAAAGAAATAGTAATAGGAGGAGCATATAGACCTATTAAGTTAGATAGACTTAATCTATTAGGTCGTTACACATTTCTGCAAGGAAACTCTCCAGATAGTCAAAGTGACATATCAGAAGGCGTTGAAGAAGAAACCAGTCACACATTGTCAGCGGAAGCCATTTATGATCTTAATGAGAGATGGCAGTTAGCTGAAAAGTTTGCGTACAAAGTTGCAGATGAAAAAGTCGAAGATTTTGATTTTGCCCGTACGCGTACTTGGTTGATGATTCACCGATTGAATTACAAAATAGATCATGCTTGGAAGGCTTCGCTAGAGTATCGCATGCTAACGCAAACGGAAGCTCAAGATGCCAAGAAGGGACTGCTTTTTGAGGTTACTAGAAAGCTTAATGAATTTGCTGAGCTTGGTATTGGGTACAACTTTACAGACTTTAATGATGACTTGACGCATTTGAGTTACATGTCAGAAGGTCCTTTTGTCAGAATTACTGGAACATTGTATGACCGCACTCCGGAAGAGATAGAACGTGCTAGACAAAGGTGGCAAGAGGAAAGAGTTCGTGTTTGGGCATGGCGCATGGTTAAAGAAGAATTGGCAAGACAAGATAGTGCCGTTGTAGCAGAGATGAATTACTTGTACAGGTTAGCCAAAGCTGCAGAAGAGACAGGCAAGCTGGATGATGCCGCTAAAATTTACAGAGACATTTTAATGGTCAATCAGATGATGCTTGAAGAAGCAGCTGATTACATTAGAAGTCAAATTAAGTGGGAAGAAAAATTAAAAGAATGTCATGGAAGAGCGCTTAAAGCTTACAAAGAAGGCGACTATCTAGAAGCAAGGAAAATCTGGGAAACAATAATTGATGAATTGAAAAAGAGTCCAACAGAACGCTTGTTGGATAAGGGGGAGTTTTGTCTTTAAAAAAGGAGGATGTAATTATGCAGGTAAAAAAAGATGAACAAAAACAGGAGAAAAAAATGAGCTTAAAAGAAGTTCGTATTTTATCGCCACCTAGGTAATTGCGAAATAATAGGATCGAAAGCGAATGCGTTTAGTTGAATGGTTTAAAAGTATGGCAGAAATAAGCAAGGGTTGTTTGAAAGGGGATTTAAGAATTCATGTACTCAACGCAGCTTAAGATAATGACATCATGGATATGGTTGAGGGCTAGATGAGTTGTGTGATTGTGTTGATGTTTTTAAAAGGTTGCGCAACCGGAGAGCTGTTTAATAAAAAGAGTGCATGAAAAATTGTAAACAAACGATTGCTTTATTGTAGTTTTAGAACGTGTGTTTATGATTTGAAAAAAAATAAAATGTTGTTGTTTGAAAGGAGTAGTAATGAAAATGAAGTTGAATAATTCGTTCTGGTAGCCGTTAGGGTGAAGTGTAACTAGGATCGAAAGCGAATGCGTTTTGCGAATGGATAAACCGAGTATGTTATTGATGCGTTTTGCAGTAGGGTTAGAGTGAATAATAATGAACATGTATTTCGTGTACGCACTGCCAAGGAAGTGTAAGATGGTTAGGTTGCATAAAGTGCAGAAAAAGCAATTAGTGCAGGGAGTGTAGAGAGTGCAAGGAGTGTAGGAGGTGCAAGAAGTGTAGGAGGTGTAAGAAGTGTAATGATTGTAGGTGCGCTTCCAAGTAATCGCATCTACAAAGTTAGGGAGAGGGATAGCTACATACCCACATGAAAAATGGGCTCAAATCTGACTTTTCACATGCTGTATATATATAGGGAAGGCAGCTTTAATACGGAGGGGTTTTGAAAAAAAAGAAAACGTTTTCTTTACTTTTTTTATTAATTAGGTTAATTTTAGTTTAGTCATATTATTAACAATAACATTATTAATAATAGAAATTTAGCGCGAAAAGTGGTAGCATAATTCTACAATGATGTGCTAGTAGTATAGGAAACTCAAAGAGTTTCCAACACGTAAAAAAATAGAGCGCGAGCGAAAGCGAGTGCTTATTTTAAATAACGTTTGTAAATTATGAAAAAGACTTTTTGTTTCCTCACAATTTTACTCATACCCATAATCTTTCATCTTGAATCTCAGCCTCTTTTTGCAGGGTCCTTATTAGAAGACGGAGAGACTGTGCCTTCTGACCCGCATGTTGAAAAAGGCTACATGATTGATTTGAAACGACTCATTAATAAATCAAAAACAAATATTGAACGTGTTAATAAAAGATTGCAGGAGCAAGCTGTAAAAAGGCGTAATGTAAAAAGAGAACAGCAAGCGCGTGAACATTATGAAAAGGCTGTTGAGCTTTTTGAAAAGGGTGAATATGAAACGGCTAGGATTGAATGGGAAAAAGCAATTCGTATTACAGAACAT
>JAAGZO010000202.1 GCA_024206195.1 bacterium
GAAAGTCCGCAAATTTTAAAAGTATTAGTTTCATTAGTAGAAAAAGAAATGCCCCCATCCCCTTCAATGACCATAATAGAAGCAGCACCACCAGTACCCCAAGAAGTAGATGCTGTTTTAGTTACAGTATTACTAGAAGCAGAAACGCCAACAAGATCAGTCCAAACAATAGGGGAAATCACTGCGATAGATACAGTAGCAGTATTACTAGGTCCTTCAGCATCATTGGCGACAAAAGTAAAAGAATCGACACCGTTAAATTCAGTATCAGGAGTATAAGTTAAATCAGGAGCAGATCCAGTAAGAGTTCCATGAGCAGGAGGATCCATTACAGTAAAAGTTAAAGGATCAGAATCAGCATCAGTTGCTTCAAGAGTAACTGCAACAGGAGTGTTTAGATTAGTAGAAATGCTTTGATCAAGAGCAACAGGTAAAGTATTAGACATAGGAGAAGAACCGAAGATAAGCGCATCACTAATCGATCCATTATGATTGTAAATAGCACAATCAGCTAAGAGGTTACCGGAGCTAGATAAAGCACTGGTGTAAAATAGTGTATCATTCTTTTTATAGAGAATAGAAGCACCGATACGTTCAATAGTAAAAGAATCAGAAGTTGAGTAAGATGCAAGAATACCAATATCAACTCCGCCTTCAAATACACTAACAGAACCATTGTTCCAAAGAAGAATACCGAAATCAATAGTGTCATAATTCGCGTCAGAGTTGACAGAAGAAAGTCCGCAAATTTTAAAAGTATTAGTTTCATTAGTAGAAAAAGAAATGCCCCCATCCCCTTCAATGACCATAATAGAAGCAGCACCACCAGTACCCCAAGAAGTAGATGCTGTTTTA
>JAAGZO010000203.1 GCA_024206195.1 bacterium
AGCAAACCTATGAGGAAACCCAGCAATGGTCTGATGAGTATGACTCTGATGACCAAGGCAACTATGACGATCCCAATTCAAACTCTGATGAGACCTTTGTGGTTTCTCTAGAAACGTTGCGGTCTGAGACACGGTTAAGACATAGGAGGAGGATCAATACACCACCTGTCATTGTACTACTTAGTATGACAACCTCAGAACAGACTGGTTGCGAGACATGGATAGAGTGGAAAGAGAAGATGCAGAAAGAACATGAGGAAACTTTGCGCAAGAAAAAAGAAGAAGAAGAAAGGTTAGAAGAAGAGAAGAAGAAAGCGAAAAGTATCAAAGAGAAGCAGGAAATCCTTGAAAAAGCAAGGATTCTATCAACCCTTCCAACAGAAACCAAGTTAGGAAGATATAAGAGAATGAAGAAAAAGCAAGAAGAGAAACATGCCGCATGGTTGGCACGAAAAAAGAAGAAGAAAAACTCCATGAAATCTTTACCTTTTGGTCATCGGCGTAATGGAGGAGGAAAGTCGCGAGCAAAGAAGTCGACTTCGGCAGTTGGAAGCAAGGAAGAGAAGATACAGCTAGAGGTCATCAAGAAGCGCAGAGCTTTGAGAAGGAAGTTGAAGAAAGCAGAAAAAAAGAAGGCAGAAGAAAAGAGAAGTGTTCTCTTTAGAAACAATGTAGAGAACAAAGATACGAAGGTGATAGAGATCAATTACATTAAGGATGAAGAGGAAGAAGATTTGGAGACAAAAATGCTTGAACAGGAGATTAAGAAACAGCAGACATTAATGATTCATAACATCCAACTACGCAAGGAAGCTCAAGAGAAAGCGATAGAGCTGAAGAAGCAGAAATTGGAGGAGGAGCATGCTAATGCTGTATTCGCTCATCATGAAGCACTCCTACTAGATGAACGCGAGAACGGATCATGGATCACTGTAAATAAGTTTAAGCCAAAGTTTAAGCCAAAGTTTAAGCCAACTACCGAGAAGAAGCAACGATCGTCAAAGCAGAAGAAGAAAAAGAATAAGGAGGTCTGTCCGTTTCAGTTTGTTACACCTCGAATGGCAGGTCAGAAAAAGATTTTTAATAAACAGGAAATGAAGACCACTCTCTTAAAGACTCGCATATGCGAGTCTGTTCATAACGGAAAAACTTGCAGGCATGGAAAACATTGCAGATTTGCTCATACTGCCCAAGAGCTTCAGATCCGAGAATGCTTCTTTGGAAATGGATGTCGTTGCGTGAAAAAGACATGCACCGGGTATCACAATTCAGGTAAAAAGTGCTGCTACTTTCGACATCCCGAAGAGACCAATGAAAACTATTATCGACGTATGGGCTTGAAGAAGACCAATGCTTTTTGTCGCACGATTGCTAAGAAGAAGGTCACTAAGATAGAGATTTCCATCATGCGTGTTAACACGACTAAACAAGCTGAGAAAGCATCTAGTAGTTTCATCTTCTGGAATAGATGGGCTCAACAGCGTAAGAAAGTTGTTGAGGACAAGAAAGCGCATGAGAATAACAATTCTGGGTGGATAGAGGTCTGCTCAAAGAAAGAGAAGAAGAAAGTTGTTGAGGACAAGAAAGTGCAGGAGAATAACAATTCTGGGTGGATAGAGGTCTGCTCAAAGAAAGAGAAGAAGAAAGTTGTTGCGAACAAGAAAGTGCAGGAGAATAACAATTCTGGGTGGATAGAGGTCTGCTCAAAGAAAGAGAAGAAGAAAGTTGTAGCGGTCAAGAAAGAGAAGAAGCAAGTTGTTGAGGACAAGAAAGAGAAGAAGCAAGTTGTTGAGGACAAGAAAGAGAAGAAGCAAGTTGTTGAGGACAAGAAAGAGAAGAAGAAAGTTGTTGAGGACAAGAAAGAGAAGAAGCAAGTTGTAGCGGTCAAGAAAGAGAAGAAGCAAGTTGTAGCGGTCAAGAAAGAGAAGAAGCAAGTTGTTAAAGTACGCCCTATGTGTAGATCTGTTGGTACTGGTAAGCCATGCCCACATGGGAAGAAGTGTCGCTTTCGTCACAATGATGATCCTATTGTCATAAGGGTACCAGCTAGTCTTGCTCTTCAGGCAATGCAACATGCTATTAAATCAGGGCTAAAGAACTTCAAAATTGAAGTAGTATAGGGAGAGACGGGAGTTAAGTATATAAAGATATATTATAATATTGAATATCATTCCACGTAACCAAATCCATACGGGGATATAATAATAAAACCACACCTAATAAGGGTGTGGTTTGAAATATAGAAAAATAAAATAATTTTCCTAAGTGGGTATAATTGGCAATAAAACAACACCCAAAATATATATTAGGAGAATAAGACATATGACTTAATCATTTTGTATTTCTCATGTTAGTACAGTTAGTTCCACACGATCCACTGGTAAGATTACCACATATTGCACAAGTATTTTGACAATTACCGACTCCTGAGCATCGCGGATCATTGCTATGAAGTTGAAAGTTAGGGGATGAATTATCACACGATCCTTGGCTTCCCAAATTGGATTGATTCTTCAGAATAGAGAATGTATTTTCTACACCTGTGGATATCCAATTAGGGATTTTATTAGTAAAACGTGCGGCTAATCCAGTGTTTGATGTATGACTAAAGTAATCTGGGGTAAGATTAGAGGACGAAACCAATAATCCCCAGTCTGAGTAGTAGATCTTTGCGTGCAGGACTTTACAGTCACTCCACTCTCCTGGTTTGGGAGCAGGGTTCTGATACCACCAATGAATATGAACATTATTATAGAATTCTAATTTGTTAACAAATGCTTTACCTTCTGGACATCTAATTAAATCACATGTAGGATTAGGGTAATACTGTACGTTATCAGTAAACGGGGTATTATAAACCCAAAGATCAATATCAACCCCATTCTTAGCTGCACTTTCAAAAGCCATTTGTAGCTTCTGGTCCCATCCACAACCACTTAGTGCACTAGCGAAAACAGAAAAATCAAAATTTGTTATCTTTAAGAATGATCTTGCGTTCTTTATTAGATTTATAAGATGATCTCTCTCGTATGATACTATTCCCAATGCAGTTCTACTCTCCCCTCCTTTCTCAGTATATGTATTCATTACATATGGACCTTGAGGCACTAGAGTATCATTTATTTGTGTTTTGGGGTATTGATTGGATTGAGGTGTGCACATAGGCCATGTTGGAGATACTGTTATAAAGTACTCTGTTCCATCAGTAGTTTTATAAGGGTTCTTTGAAGTATATGTGAATTTTATGGTAGTTTTTGATTTACTGGTAAACCATGTAGCTTTTTGTAAGATATCTTGATACAAAGGAGAAGTGAATGGGAAAGATATACCAAAATCAACCGACGAAGAACCAGATGTATTCTGTCCTCCGATATAGGCCTTTTTATCTGATATGTATATTTTGTCATGAAAAAAAGCACATATATTCTTACCAGAACAACCTACGTTATTATAATAATTCCAATCTACTATTGTAAAATTGGGGTGATTTTTTAGGTATTGGAATTGTTTAGCTACCTGGTTTTGACAGTCTGTTTGGTCGGTAGGTATCCTTACCCAAGTTACGGTTATACCTCTTTCCAACGCATCTTTCCATGCGTAATATATAGCACTTTGGTAGTCTGTCGGGTCGTCAGACTGCCATTTACCAAGCGTGATATAAGCATTACAAATAGTAATAAATTTCTTAGCGCTCTTGATTAAATCTAAATACCACCAGTAAAATGTATTTTTAGTAGTTAAGAGTTTATATTCTGGTATATAAGGGTTGGATACAACTACCTGAGCTCCAAGAGAATCTGGACTAGATATTTTAGGATCGTCATCATAATCATAATTAGTTGATGATAACATTGAAGTATGTTTATGTTTTACCCAACAGCTCACGTTATTGTTAGAAGGGTCACCCTTACATACTTCAGATGGGTTTTGGTACATACACCCAACTCTTTTAGTATCACTACAATCATAATACGGAGACGAGTATGTTGGGAACGGTAATGATGATTTCCACCCTGAACTAGGTTTGTTCCACCCTGATGATGGTGTATCTGTAGAGTATAATACACATACTGAATTATCATCACTTGCTGAATAGGATGAACAATTTGAATCTTTGGCACATTCTAATCTACAATTAATGGTACCATCAGATATGACCTTAGTAGCAGGATATGAATTTCTAGGTCCGTAACAATATCCATTACCCTCTAAACCTTGAACTTTTGTCCACTGTGGTAGTTGTGAACAATATCCTCCACATGTTGAATCATTCTTGTTAGTATTACCACCTTCCACACACTTGCCATTTTTACACTGATAGTACTTATCTTGAGAAGGAGCTGGTGAGCAATATCCTCCGCATGTTGAATCATTCTTGTTAGTATTACCACCTTCCACACACTTGCCATTTTTACACTGATAGTACTTATCTTGAGTTTTGGCAATCACAATGAGTATTATCCCTATAGCAAATATTGCTGTACCAATTATTGCAAGTAGTAGAATAACATTTTTGGATAACATTTATATTAGAAAAATAGAATATATATTTGTGTTAATAAAAATAAAAATGACTGATAGGGTACCAGATATGCCAAATATAAACAACGGTGAGGTGTACATGAGACTTACTGAACAGGCATACAATTGCAGAGGGAACAATGTGGCCACTGATTTAACATGGTATTTTCAAAGTATTAAAAAACTTGGCGACGGTGATCTAATGATAATAGGAGGTAACTGGATTATGCAAGATTGGAATGCAATTGAGTATGTAGGGTGGAAAGACGGAACTAGTTATTTACCTGTTGAACTTTGGGTAGCTGCTATACAACGAGGAGCCACTATTGCGATGCTCACCTCCTACTATTATACAGGAAATCCTGATAATTGTAATGTTACGGCTCCATCAGCTTTAGATCATTCCAATTGGGGACAAACTGGAATACAAAATTGCACTGATTGTGGAAATCCAAAACTGTCTACGTGTAACAGCGCATGTTGTGTTCTAAAATATCTAAAGGCTGCAGCTAAAAGTGCTGGTAAGCCACAAGGCATTATTGACTTACGAAATACAGCGCCTAACGGAGGTCCTACGAGTCATAGTAAATTCGTAGCGTGTTATTACTTTTCTAGGAATGAGTTCTCTCAATTCTTCGGAGCATGGAATCCAGTAATACGTGATTGGCCCTTAAAAGAAACAGGGTTTGGTGTGGTCGGTAAACTAAATGAAGATCTAGGACGTCTTTGCAATCATTGGATGTATAGTTTCTTGACTGTTGTGAAGAATATAACCAACCATTCTCAACAAGCTAACTTCACTAAACTACAAGATTGGATTAAAGATCCACAAGATTTACCTGCTATTCCAGTAAAGGTACCAATACTATTCTTTTACGGACCAGATTATTGTGATCATAATTTTGGTTGTAACATGAAAAACCAGTGGGCCCAACTCAGTAGAGATTCGAAATCGTGTACAGGTTCTCAAAACTATGTGACATTAATAGACCATGATGTTGAGATAACTTTGGGTGTGGCACCATCCTTACTACATCATACACCTTTTTGTGTTGGTAATGATTTTGACAAATGGGCTAAGGGTTGGGGAGGTAAAGGCGATACACTAATGGATGCATTAACTCTATTAGAAAATTTCATAAAGAACAGTAAACAATACGTCAAGTCGTCAGAAATGACTCAGTATATGGGAATTTCAGTAGCAAGAGACGATAATATGAATTGTAACCAGGATCAAGTACCCAAAGGACTTGTAGATGCTCTTAAAACTAGTATGAAAGCAGGAAAACCTTACTTAGCTATAGAAGGAGGAGATGACGGTGATTATGGGGCTAGTGGGGGTGATGGATGTTTAACTACAAATTCTCTGGCTTGGAATTTTGCATGTGATCCTGAAATTAAAAAGAATTTTGCTATCAAAGGTTATGGTTTTGGAAATACCCATGACAAATTTTGGGTTAGCGATAACGCATTAATTCTTGCAACTGGTCATCCTGATACAGGTTTTCACATGGGAAGAGCATATAACTACTGGTTACAAATAGGAAATAGCTCTAATCTTGTTAATTGGATGAACAATCACTGGAATTCTATGTGGAATTATTGCTGTTTCTTCCCATGGTACAAAAATACTGCAAACACATACTTAGAAAAACAGATAGGAGGGAATAGTTTTTACAAGGATTTCGCAAATTCTGGAGCAATGTGTCCTAAATCATCTACTATTACAGGAAAATGCTGCATAGCAGATCCTAAACAGCATATTTTTGCTCCTAGAGACCAACACAACTATTATGGAGTACCCAATATAGACCAGTTGCGACCTTCATCTAATTGTACAACTATTAAATGTCCACCCAATTCTACATGTAAAATGGTGGATGGTAAACCAGATTGCGATTGTACGAGTGGATACCAGAAATCATCTGATGGTAAATTGTGTATGAAAATACATGGGTGTGCGCAGAAATCTTGTCCACCCAATTCTACATGTAAAATGGTGGATGGTAAACCAGATTGCATATGTAATATCGAATACAAAATGGATAAAATGGGAAATTGTGTATCATCTAGTCCTAGTTGTACAGATGTGAACTGTCCTTCTGGTACTAAGTGTGACTTAGTGGATGATAAAGCAATTTGTCTGCAATATTCGCAAAAAAAATCAGATCTTTCTATTATAATTGGTGTTATAGTTGCTATTATTGGAGTAGGATTTATAGGAGCTGCTTTATTCTTCTATTTGAAAAGAAGAACCAAAAACAAATAAATTTGTTTAAACATAATGAAAATAAATTTGTTTAAACATAATGAAAATAAATTTGAATTTTATCTGGAAGTATATAAATATTTAATGAAATTATGACTACTATTACACCAACTAAAACATATATGTCTACTGACTTTCCAAAACTTGGGGCAATGGCTCCTATGAAACCAAAACGTTATCTACGCATCAGCTTAACAAACAAAAAAAGAGTTAAGATGTCCCCAAATGATCTGGGATTCGTTACGCGTATGGATAAGCTCAAAGCTCACTGCTATTCTGGACATGATCATGGTACCACCAGAACAGCTGCATACGAGAAACTCCAAGACAGAGATGAAATGGCTAAGCGTCTTACGAAAACTCGGCTCTGCTGGTCTGTAGAGAAAGGAGTCCCTTGTCCGCATGGTGAAGACAAGTGTAAATTTGCTCATACAAAGAAAGACGTGCGCATGGCGCCGTGTCTCTTTGGAGAGCGCTGTCGTTTTGTGGAATGGGATGGTTCAGCTTATTGCAATAAGTCGAATCATCGACAGTGCCCGTATAATCATCCAGAAGAGAGTCGTGAAAACTGGGAAAAGCGTACGGGTTTAGATAAAGTTCATATCCCAAAAAAATCTACAAACAAGGTGACAGATATGATACCTACTCAAGTCAAGAACAAAAAAAACGTAGCAATTGTACCTACTCATCTCAAGATTAAATCTTGGGGAACTCGTCGACCAAAGTTGGGTTTTGAGTACAAAGATCTCTTAAACAAGAAAAATTCAGATACTATCAAGCAAGAATCCAAACAAGACCAAGGTGAGGAATCAGAGAAGGATGAGGAAGAAGTTGAAGAGGAAGAAGTTGAAGAGGAATCAGAGAAGGATGAGGAAGAAGTTGAAGAGAATGAAGAGAATGAAGAAGAAGATCATGTTTGCTATACAGTTCCTAAAGCTATCGCTATGGCTACCCTTGAGGTAGCACTTGCAGCTGGGGCCACTAAGATAACTATTACTATTATTTAAATAAAGCAAAAAATTAGGCAATGGAGGTGAATTTAGTTCATCACAGGATGAAGCGATGGTTGGGGCTTCGTCTATCATATAACCACACCCGTATCGGGTGTGGTTATTTTGCGTTTCCTTCGCACAAATAGTGAATACAAAAAGATAATTTAGATAAGAGGACCAGCTGGGATTCCTCCAGTAGGATATCCATCACCAACTGAATTCTGCGTATCTCCTTGTACAATAGTTACAAGTGCTTTAAATGTTCCAGAAATGTTGGTGGCTGCTACTCCGGGTTTCGTACGAAAACTCATGTTAACATAACGCGGTGCATCACCTGGAAATTCTCTATTACAGAAAGGTACTTCTTTAGCGATAGTTTGGGTAAAGGGTGTCATAATTCTATTAAATTGATAGTTATAACTATGAATATCACTGGCAGTAAATACTTTAGGACCAACTTGTCCAGATAAATAATCAGAAGAAGATACATTAGAAAGCATTCCTCCGGTTTGAACCAATGCTGCAAGATTCTCACCATCATCTCTAGTTAAGCCCCCATCTAAATCAGACCAAACTACACTTTTCACAAAGCAATTTAACGGAAGCCTTCCACATTCTACAGAAGCCCATGCTCCTGGAGTGCCACCTCCTGCTGCACCAAGAGGTAATAAATCCAATTTTACTTGAAATTCTAGAAATTGAATATTACCAGCGGCATATTCAGCAATAACTGCTTTAGAACTATTGAAACTTTTCAAACTACTAAAAGCTTCACCAGTTGACCCACCTGGGAT
>JAAGZO010000204.1 GCA_024206195.1 bacterium
ACGAGAATTGCTAGATTAAGTGGGGTTTATTTGAAATGACTGTTTAGAATATAGCAAGCTGCGTCAGTTGTACTGTAATTGAGTTTTATTGAACATTTCTCATGTAGTAAGTTTTTATTTTTTCGAAGTGACATTGAGAAGATTTTTTACATACTGCATACGTACATACTACATACATAGAGGCGTCAAACAGGTGTACCATAAGCATCATTTCAGAATTGAGCAGAGAAATAATGGATACTCATAGCATCCATCATTTGTTCAGTTCCGGAATTGGCGGCAGTGGCGCAGGCTAATATAAGTAGCATTCCAGAACCGTGCAAACAATGGGCATTCATACATTAGATTTTGTTGCGACTTAGAGTGATGGACTTTGGGATATAAAAAATGTCCAAAAATCAAAGGAGCTGCGTTTTTCCCCATAATGCTAAAGCATAGAGGCGCCTCCTGCAAAAGTTCGCGTATGGGCCCCACTTCTGTTCTCATTTTTAAGAAGAGCATCAGCATCTAATTAGCAACAGCAACCCTTCAGGGAGAAATCAGTATCTTCTCGCACACCCCCATCTGAATAGGTCAGTTCGAAGGTCAGCTGCTATCTCTCTCACATAACTGCCTTAGCCGCATGCCATCACGGGTTAATTGAATGGCGCCCATTGGAAGG
>JAAGZO010000205.1 GCA_024206195.1 bacterium
ACCAAATAAAACATCACCTACCACGTTATATGCCGCGTTAGCATAGCTATCAGATAGCGGCTGGCATTTTTTGTCCAATTTCCTGATTAGTCTACAATCTTTTATTTTCCATTTCTCGCCATATAAATCGACAAATTTTCGAAGGTCCGTAGGTCCATGTTTCCATGTGCAAAGAATACTAGCTTCAGCAAGCCATTTCACATGCTTCCTTTCATCGGTAACCTTACATAAGCACATCGCCCTGAAGAAGCAACAGACTGAGGTGGCAAACGGCCCATCCCAAAGCTTATCATTCGCTGTTGTTCCTAGCAGAGATTTGTCCCAATGAGATTGATAAGTTGATGACAGTAAATCGATGAATTGCTAGGTTATGTTTTAGCCTATTCTTAGCAACTGTAAAGCAGAGAAGGATGATATATGAGGCAATAAAATAGCCTTACTTTCTAGTTTATTTGAATGTACTGGGTATAATTGAGTTCAGTCAATAATTGATCAGTTATAATTGA
>JAAGZO010000020.1 GCA_024206195.1 bacterium
AAAACACCTAATTGAAAATCAAGTTTTATCGGGCGTAAAGCTGGTTGTGATAGCAAATCAGTACCAAGTACCAAATCATAGGGAGTCTTTTGAATTACGTATATTCGTTTCCGAATAACGTTCGCAGGTAAAATTAGATCAACATAAATAACTCCAAGTAAAGAAAAGATTCCGGACATTGATTGTGCATTGGGTACAGGACTGGGATACATAGGAGGATTTCCAATAAGGGGAAGGACTGCTTGAGAAATCAAAGTCAAAGCAGATCCTGTATCTATCAATGCTACTAGAACCTTATCCATAATCGTTAACTTGGTGTAAGCTTGACCTTCTAAAGCACAGACAGGTGGACTATCGGGAGGTTGAGCGCCAGTTATAATCGACCCAATAACAGCAAAAAGAGCAGCATGAATGGAAAAATGAGAAACAAGAACTGCTATTGTTAACAAGAAGAAATATGTACTACCTATAATTTGTATAGGAACTCGGTCTAAGAACTGGCAAAATTCAGACGGTAATTTCTCCATGGTACAGTC
>JAAGZO010000206.1 GCA_024206195.1 bacterium
ATTCAAGGCTGGATAAACTATTATAGTAAATTTAGTAAAAGTTCTTTTGTCCCGATTCTCAAATATATCAATGATAGGTTGAGGATTTGGGCTCAAAGAAAGTTCTCTAAACTTCGGAAGAAAAAAGGGCGAGCCATCGATTTAATAAAACGTGTTATCAAATTGAACCCTAGATTATTTGCTCACTGGAAATGGATACCGATGTACTAACAGGAGCCGGATGACGGGAGACTGTCACGTCCGGTTCTGTGAGCAGCTGAAGGGGAGGTTCCTTTGGCTGACTCGACTTGGTGATGTTTCGGAGTTGAGCGATCAAACAAGCCTATTTTAAAATCTAGCCCTCCAAACAATCAATTAGTTGAGTTTTAGAAACCATCCGGAAAAGATTTCCAACACTCAGCTTGAAACTAGCCTCTTGAGCATCAATTGAGTCATTGCCACATAAATTAGCGCTTCAGCAGTGCAATCTAGAGTTTCATAATTTTTACTAAGACGTCTGTTTGTATCAAGCCAACTGAAGGTTCTTTCAACGATCCAATACCACGGACGAACATGAAATCCTGGACCTTTATTAGTTACCGGCTTGATAACATCAATCGTCCAATTAAATACCTTTTTTGTAAAATTAATCAATGGACCTGTATAGCTTCCATCAGCCCATATGAGTTCTAACCTTGGAAGTCTATCAACGGAACTAATAAAGTTTTCAAAAGCTCCAAGTCTATCGTCACTATTTGCTGCAGTAACATTAACCGCAATGATTAATCCCAAAACATCAACCATGAGGTGACGTTTCTTCCCTTTGATCTTTTTTCCTCCGTCATAACCATTGTTTCGGCTTGATCTGGTTGATTTCACCGACTGACTATCAACGATAGCAGCACTTGGAGTGGATTCTCTATCAGCTCTAATTCTTATTTTTTTAGCTAGAGTGTGATTAATCTTTTCAATCAGTCCTGATCTTTTCCACTTCATGAAATAATCATGGACAGTTTTATAGGAAGGAAAATCATTGGGCAAGTGATTCCACTGACAGCCAGTTTTGACAACGTAAAGGATGCCATTGAAGATCGACTTTTTTGATTTTACTATTTTTCGTCCCTTTTTCTTTTGGCGTGGAAATAGTGGTTGAATGATTTGCCACTCTCGTGGCGATAAATCTGATGGATATTCCTTGGCTCTCATTGAAATGACTCCTTAATATAGTTGCTATTTCAATGATAAGTGAGTTATTTCCAATAGATAAGGGAGAAATATGTGTTCCTCTTTTCGGATGGTTTCTGAAAGACTTTGCTGACTTCCATCTTTAAGAATCATTTGAGCCGTGGTATTCGAAGGAACTGCTACAGTAAATTGTCTTTGTCCATGGTTGTCAGAGGAAACACTACTTTGGTGAACTTGGTAATTGGGATCATTCATGTTGATTTTAGTGACCTGAGTATCTACAGGCATCATGGCAATATTATCGATTGTTGAGAATTCTTCCCAATAAGCCTTAATCTTACGTTGAGAAGTGAGGTACCCTGGCCTGGAAAAGTTCAAGGTGTAGGTGACTCCACCATTCGCTACCATGTCAAAGTAACCATCCAATCGAGTTTTTGTTTCACCAAAC
>JAAGZO010000207.1 GCA_024206195.1 bacterium
GACTCGGTGCTTGTTTAATGCAAGAAGATCAGAAGCTACCTAAGAAACCACTCCGACCTGTGGGTTTTGCTTCGAGAATGCTTCAAGAATGAGAAATGAGGTATACTCCTACTGAGTTGGAAGGCCTTGCTATCATTTATGGCTTACAATATTTCAAGTATATGATTCAGGGATGTGATATAGTGGTCATCACCGATCACTCTGCCTTGAAGCATATTATGGATCGAAAAGTTATTAAGAGCAATTGAATGTTGCGTTGGAGAGTTGAAATCGCTGATTTTGAGACTCTTGGAGGTTCATCGCATTTTGTCTACAATAAAGGAGCTCAAAATCATGTTGCGGATGCATTATCTAGAGGTGCCGAAGATCCTCCGGAACTTTCACAAGCAGAAGAGGAACTATGGGTCGCTTCTAGAGCTTTACTTTCGGGATCATTTGATTCCGAGATCCCTATTTGTGCTGTTGTTAAAAAGACTAATCGTCCAGAGAAAGAATTTCATTTTCC
>JAAGZO010000208.1 GCA_024206195.1 bacterium
CAAGAAGTCAATATAAATCTTAAATAACTTAATGTAACTAAATCTAACTGTATGAAACTTATCCTAATTAGTAAATAAATTATGAATTTTACTTATATTCTTCTTTTCTTTGTTTGTTTAAGTCTATGAATGAGATTAAAATGAGGTGATGATAATCTATTAAGTAAGAAAACTACTTTCACCTTACCACTTGAACTTGTTTTTCTCTTCTTTATCAAGTTTTAGCGTTAAAAGAAAAGAATTTTTTGAGGTATAAGCTTGTCATATCTCGTTTTTTGAAGAAGGAAATTAACTATACAGAAGTAAACAAGAGAAAATCCTCTTTGAGAGTTTGAATTTAAACAATGGCATCCCACTTCATCAGATTTAGTTTCATAGTAAAATGGCGATTTTAGTGCATAAATCAATTTTTCAGGTGTAAAACACTCTTCTCCATCTTTCGTCTTAAAAATGTCCCTCCTCTGTAGCACTTAACTTCAAAATTTTACTCCTTTCCCTTTCATTAATTTATATAAACAATTTTTTAGCTTTCACACTTAAATATAATAAAGTCTCGTGTATTAATTATATCCGATTATTAATTTTGAGCAATTTTATCCATTAATAAACGGATACAAACTTCAAATAAAGATCCCAATTTATTGAAAAACAGTTCAAATGAAAGCTCTCATCACGTATAACAATAATATACCACTTTTATTGAATTCTCTATTATAGACTTTTCGCAATCCTTAAAAACAAAATCTACCGCCATTAATTCTGCTAAAAAATAAACGGATATAATTAATCGACGCATTATATAAACAACCAAAATTTAAGAACTTAATTAAATATGTCTAAATTGAAAAATTGTAAAAACGTTTTGTTTTTAGCATTGATGATTTATGCCTTGCTTTCCCCTAGTTTATCTCTTGCTACTGCGACGGGCACCTTACCTGTCGATAATACACCTAGTATTTCTGTAAGCTTTTCTTTAACTTTTAGATTGGTACTATGGATTTAAATGGTTTAATCTATAATGGACTTACACAGAAGTTACTCGACGGATGTGGCTCTTGTGCCATTGGATGCTCAGCCAATGTAATGAGGAAGTTGGATAAATGGATAAAAGAATACAAGAAGATTTGTGAGTTTGATAAGCAGACAGATGATTTTAAGCGTTTTATCTTCGGGTTCCTCCCCTACCTGGCGAGATTAGAAGGTTTCGGACCTAGAACCTCAGTCAACTTAGCTAATAATGTCTTAACTTATGCAGATGACCCAGCCAACCAAGTAAAATGGCCCTCACTCAAGAAGGTGAAAAGTTTCGTCGCCTACGTAAGACAGGAAAACGGTGATTTTGATCTTGAGACTAGAAACAGCTTATGGAAGACCATTGACGAAGATCTTGCGGCTTATGCTTACGATTCCTCTAGAAACTGGCCCGCTTATTACAAAAATAACCTTCTCATCTATGTCAAGTTTATCAGACAACACAACATCTACTATACTGTTTATGGAGTTGGTGACCTAGGTTGCATTCTTTTCGACAAGTATTTAATCCTGAAACTCAATTATATTGAGTCTGCTGATGGAAGTGACAACACCTTATGGTGGTCAGACTTCGATGTGGACTGTACTGATAGTGACAACTTTAAAATTGATCAAGCTGGAATTCAAAGAGGAGGATTTATTGCAGCCTTTTGGGTTTTTGAAAACAAAGAACTTCTCCCTCAAGACGCTCTTGATGCCACCCCTGAAAAGGGAACTGAAATCTTGTCTGGATATGTCAACAACAAATCAGTATACTCAGTCAGGTTATACAGAGCTGATAATAACAGCAGGGTTGGTCACTTAATTAGATTTGGATCAATCACTCAAAAGACAATTTCTACATCCAATTGTGCTGACTTGGCTTTCGTAGTCTTTGCAGTCTTCAAGGACTGTCACAAATACCGAATGTGGTTCTCAATCAGATTCAACATCGTTACTGATGAACAACTTAATATTGTAGGAGAAGAAAAAGATAAAGCTTGGCAAGGACCAGAGCTTAACAAAGATGAGGTTGAGAATGTGCAACTCAAATTCTCACCCCCAGCCCAAACTCCTAAGCTCTACAAAAACACAAAATTCTCAAAAGAACTCCACGATTCGATCTTCAAAAACACTATCACTCAAGAAAAGATCAATCAACTTATCACAATGACCAAAAGCTGTAATACTCCTATTCCTAACTGTAAATACAAAGTTGATAAGATTTGTACGAAGTGTGATTCAGGTTACTTCAAACACAATGGGGGTTGCGTCAAACCTTGCCCTGATGGAACTTACACTGATGGTGATGAGTGTAAACCTTGTCATGGAGATTGTAAAAAATGTACTGGAGCAGGAAATACCAACAATAAATGTCAAGAATGTAATGGAAACAAAGTCTTACAAGGAAATCCTAATGGAAACTGTCAAGATGCTTGCTCAAATGGTTACTGGCCAGTAAATGGAGTTTGTAAGGTATGTACTACCAATTGTACTACTTGTAAGGATGCTACCTCTTGCAAGATATGTAACATTGGGTATTTCAACCAAGAAGGACAATGTAAGAAGCCTTGTGACCCAGGATGGTGGGAAAACAGTCCTAACTGTACAAAGTGTCCTACTGGATGTAAACTTTGTTCAAATGGCGATACTTGTACTGAGTGTATTGATGTAACCAACCCTGCGGCTAGCAAATACTACTTGAACCCCATTTTCAACAATAAAGTTCTCTGTAAAATTGACTGTCCAGATGGTTATTACAAGGATAATTTGACCAAGACCTGTAAGAAATGTATTGACAATTGTAAAACTTGCGACAACTCTGTCACTTGTGATAAATGTGTAGATAGCTTCTACTTATTACCTGAAAAGAAAAAGTGTGACACTAAATGCCCTGACGGAACAGTTAAACATGAGCCAACTGCAGCATGTCTCCCATGTACTCAGGGAGATAAATGTATTACCTGCCTTGCTCTCTTATTGGATAACTGTATCAAATGTAAACCTGCATTCTTCAGAAAAGAAATAAGTGGAAAATGGAAGTGCGTAGATGAATGCGGTGACGGATACTACTATAACGCCCAAAAGGATTGTATTCCTTGTGTAGATAAATGTAAGACCTGTACTTCTACTTCATGCTCAGAATGTGTTGATTCTTACAACCTCTTGAACGGAAAGACTTGTCCAAAGGATTGTCCTGATGGTTATATTGCTGTTGATGGAGATTGCGTAAAATGTACTGACACAAATTGCAAAAAATGCAAGAAAACTGATAATGATTATTGTACTGAATGTCTTGGAAATGATTTGCTTTATAATGGAGACTGTTATCAAAAATGTCCTGATGGAACCTACAAGTCTTCAGATACAACTTGTAGTGATTGTATGAATGGTTGCAAGCTTTGTGATGTCCTCGCTACTTGTAAAGAATGTGATAAAGCTAATAACTGGTACATGAAGAATGGAGCTTGTACAAAGGATTGTGGATCTGGATATCAAGAAGTTAACGGAATATGCGAGGCATGTACCAAAGATTTTTGTCATAAATGCCCCGTAAATCGCGACACTTGTACTGAATGTAAAGATCCTAAATTTCTTCTTAACAATGAATGTAAAAGTGGTTGTGGAGATGAGTACTACCCAACAGCTGACAGGAAGTGTAACCCATGCAAGCTTCATTGCTGGACTTGTATTAATGGAACTAATTGCTCTGAATGTAAAGATCCTAAAGTCTTACAATACAACTCAGCAACTCAAGAAAATGACTGCGTTCCAGTTTGTAAAGATGGATGGAGAGATAATGGAACAAGAAAATGTGAAGAATGTACTAATAAAACTTGTAAACAATGTAAAAATGATCCAAGCAAGTGCACAAGCTGCCCAAACAATCAGTATCTTAAAGATGATAGTTGTGTTTCAGATTGTGGTGATAAATATTACATTTGCGGAGAACAGTGCAGCGAATGTCGTCCTGAATGCGCTACCTGCAAAAGGGGTACAAAATGTCAAACTTGTATTGCTTCTCATTTCTTAAAGAAGGTACAAGAAACTGATGATGAGGGAGATTGTGATAGCAAATGTCCAGATGGTTACTTTGCAAATGACCCTGCTAACACTTGTGATCCTTGCACAGTTAATAAGTGCAAGAAGTGTAGTCCCGTAAATACGTGTCTTGAATGTAAAGATGAGGAAGGATTTAAATGGCTTGAATTGAATCAGTGTAAGCCCAAATGTTCTGTGGGTTACTATGACATAATAGAAGCTGGGATTAAAAAATGTAAGAAATGTATTGACAATTGTGACGAATGCGAAAATGGTACTTCATGTGACAAATGTAAAAGTGGTATGTATGTTAAAAATGGAAGTTGTACAAATGACTGTGGAGATGGATTTGTAGTTGATACTCTTGGAATCAATTGTATTCCTTGTACAGGTCAAGGTTGCAAAAAGTGTCTTAATACTGACACTTCCAAATGTACAAGATGCCCACCTGGCAAGTGGTTACATAATCATAAATGTCTTTCTGATTGCCCAGATAAAACCTACGAAGACCCAGCCGCAACTCCTCAGCAAGAATGTAAGCCTTGTAATGACGCAGATTATTGCTTACAATGTAATAAACCAGGATTTCCTTGTACTAAATGTCAAAGTCCTAAATTACTTGAAAATGGAAAGTGTATTGATGGTCCTAACTGTAACCCAGGATATTGTCTAAATGGAGATTTATGTGACACCCATAACATTCCTAACTGTCAGATTTGTGTAAAGAGTGGATCAGATTACATTTGTAATGCATGTGTTAAAGACTACTTTATTCAAGACACCACCATAAAGAAGGAATGTAAGAATACTTGCCCTGTTGGTAAGTATCCTGTGAATGGAGAGTGCAAACCTTGCTCACAATATTGTGAAAAGTGTATTGATAACACTAAATGTACTAAATGTAATTCTAGTAAAGTTTTACACAACGATATATGTATAGACTCATGTCCTGCAGGATATAGTCCCTTCAACGGAAAATGCGAGAAATGTGATACCGCTCATTGCAATGAATGTAAGAGCGATGTTACTAAGTGTGATAACTGTATCGACCCTAAAGTATTAAAGGGAGGTAACTGTGAAGACGATTGTGGAGATAGAAATTTCAGTAATGAAAGAATCTGTGAACCATGTGGAAATAAGTGCATAAAATGCACGGACTGCAACACTTGTACTAAGTGTGACGATGGTTGGCATGTCAATCATGACGGAACTTGCGTTGATGACTGTCCTTCTAACTACGTAAGTATCAACGGAAAATGTGAAAAATGTGAAGACCCTGAATGTGAAATATGCTTAGCTGACAAAAAAACTTGCGAGAAGTGCTTAAACAATGAGGTTGTACTTCTTAACAAATGCGAGCCAAATTGCGGAAAAGCCTTTTATCAAATTGGACATAAGTGTAATCCTTGTACTAGCGTTACTCCATTTTGTAATCACTGTGATAACAACCAAACTTGCCAAGGATGTACTCCTCCTAACAAGTTATATGAAAACAAGTGTATTCCTACCTGTCCAAATGATACGTATGAAGACAGTGGAAAGTGTATCGACTGTTCTCCTCATTGTGCTGATTGTAATGATGGAAACTCTTGCAATAATTGCGAAACCTTTCCTATCAAATATGTTTTGCAAGGAGTAAACAAATGTCAGCTTAATTGTGACCCAGGTTGGTATGAAGAAAACGGAAAATGTAAGCAATGTCCTAATACTTGTAAAACATGTAAAAGCCTTACTAACTGTGAAAGTTGCAAAGCTACTTATTTCTTGGAAAATGGATCTTGTATCAAGCCTTGTAGCGATGGTTATAATGAGAATACTTCAGACATGACATGTGAACCATGTACTGTTTCTGGCTGTAAAGAATGCCCTACCACTAACAACTGTACTGAATGTAAAGATGGTAAGTTTGTACTAACATCTGGTTCAATCAAGTGTGTAAAGCCTTGCCCTGCTGGATACTACGAAAACGGTAAAGTTTGTAGCCCATGCATTCTTAATTGTGACAAATGTACAAATGCTACTACTTGTGAACAATGTGGTTCCAACTCCTCCAACCAACCAACTAGTTTATGGCCTCAAAAAGATAAATGCGAACTAACTTGCCCACAAAGGTACACTCCAGTCAGCCAAGTTTGTACACATTGTACTGATCCTAACTGTCTTCTCTGCCCTGGAAATATTGGTGTATGCACATTATGTGATTCAGTAGAACCACTTCTCAAACAAGATCAATGTGAAAAAGATTGTGGGGAGAAGTGGTTCTTACCTCCCGGTACTAAAAAATGTGAACAATGCGACTCCTCATGTAAAACTTGTAAAGATACAAAAACCAATTGTACCTCTTGTATCGCTGAAGCTGCTTTACAAGGAAATAAATGTCAACCTAAATGTGATCCAGGATATGTTGAGGTTAACAATGTTTGCGAGAAATGTGAAGTTGTTCACTGCAATGTTTGCTGTGAAAATGACAAAAAGCACTGTAAGATCTGTAAAGATGGTAAATTCCTCATGGAAAAAATGGCATCTGGCAAATTAGTCACTACTTGTGTAGATGATTGTGGTTTATTCTACTATGAAGATACAAATAACGAATGTAAAAGTTGTATCGATAACTGTGAAGAATGTAATAAATTAACTCCAACGAAATGTGATAAATGTAAATCTGGATGGTTTAAGAAGCCAGATGGAACCTGTACTCAAAACTGTGGTTCGGGATTTAGATCAGATTCAATTAATAGAGAATGTGTACCATGCACAGACAGCAACTGCCATACTTGCCCTAATAACAAGAATAAGTGTACTGAATGTAAGAATGATTACTTCTTATTAAATGATAATTGTACTAAATGTATTGATGATGGATATTACAAGGTTGTTAATAACGCAGCTAAAAATAATGGAGAGTGTAAACCTTGTATTACAGGATGTGATGATTGTACAAATGCAACTGATTGTCAAAAATGTAAGGACATCGGAGGTGGCAAATATGTACTTATGATCTTAACTAATGGAACATATAAGTGTCAAGGAGAATGTGATGATGGATACGTTGCCAATCCTAGCAGAAAGTGTGAAAAGTGCTCCGTTGATAAATGTAAAGAATGCGAATATCCAACTCGTACAAATAAATGTAAAATATGTGAAGATGGCTATCATCATAAGTTAGATACTTGTGTAACAGATTGTGGGGTTGGATATATTCTAATAGTTGCAACTAACACTTGTGAGAAATGTACAGATGCTAAATGTGTAAAATGCTCAGTCCCTACTAATTGCAATAAATGTGAACAAGGTTATTTTGTATATGAAGAAAAATGCTATAAACCTTGCCCCGAAGGAACTACGGAAGTCGCTGCTACTAATACTGAACCTGCTAAGTGCGAAAAGTGTGGTATTTATGATTGTAAGAAGTGTCACAGAGATGCAAGTAGCAAAATGATATGCGATGAATGCTCTAGTAAGGATCTCCACCTAAATAAATGCGTTGACTGCCCTAATGACCACTATGCAGAAAATGGAATATGTAAACCATGCTCACTCCACTGTGCTAAGTGTAACAATATTAAAAAATGTGATAAATGTAAGAAGGTTGGAGAAGTCCAATATAATCTCCATACCCAATCTAATGGCGATGTAGTTTGTATAGATAAGTGTGAAAGCGGTTATGTTCAATCAAATGATACTCCTTATAGATGTATTAAGTGTCAGGACACAAATGCTACAAGTTGCGAACCTGATGATCCTATAGTTTCTACTGATTGTAAGCCTCCAACGAAGTTATACAAGGGGAAATGTGTAATGTGTACTTCAAAACAATACTCTGATGAAAAGAAATGTTACGACTGCCCAGAAAAGTGCGCTACTTGCGATTCTACTGCTAAATGTAATAGTTGCGTTCCTCCTGCAGTTTTACAAGGAAATAAATGTCAAGACGAATGTGATGATGGTCATGTTGCAATCAGTAGTGTGTGCAAACCATGTACCGATTCCACAAATTGTCAGAAATGTAAGGAAAACAAAGATGATTGTATTAACTGTGTTAATACTCATACCCTAGCTCATCCTTCCGATACAACCAACGCAGGCAAATGTCTACCTACCTGTCCATCTGGTTTTTATAAGAAAGCCAGACCAGACCCAAATAGTTGTAGAAATGATTGTCATCCTTGCTTAGACAATTGTATTCAATGCACGGATCCTACTAAATGTCAAAAATGTAAAGCAGGTTTAGTAGTTAGTTCAGACGGAAAATCATGCGATGCTAAGTGTAAAGATGGCGAAGTTGATGAAGGAGGAGTTTGCAAGCCATGTAAAAACACTAAATGTCAGGGTTGTCCTAATTCTACAAGTAATGATTGCAACAAATGCGATAAAAATGGAACATATCCAATCTTACATAATAATGACTGTATAAAAGAATGTCCTAAGGGAATGCACGTGTATGATGATCTACAAGGCAATAAAAAGTGTAAGGATTGCCCTACCAACTGTCTTGACTGTACTGATCAACTTAATTGTAAGGAATGTAAACAACCTGTTTCTACACTTCACTATGAAGGACCCAGCGACACTTTAGGAAAATGTAAACCAACTTGTCCAGACGGTTATGTTAAGGTTAACGGAGTATGTATTCCTTGTACTGATAAAGACAACTGTAAGATTTGTAAGACAAACCTCAATGACTGTTTAGAATGCAAGAATAAATTCTTATATTTACTGAGATGCCAAGACTGCCCTGATGGAACTTACTCAACCACTGATCCCAAAAGAAAATGTCTTCCTTGTACCAATAACTGTGCTAAGTGTGACTCAACAAAATGTAACCAATGTAAAAGTGGATACTACTTCAAAGAAAACGACCCAACACAACTTTGTATCCCTTGCAACAGATGCGACTTTATAGTTATCAACAATATCTGTAAGAAATGTAAGCCTGCAAACTGCTTAGGATGTGTGAAAACCCCTGCACCTGATGACAATAAGTGTGCTAGGTGTGATGAAGGTTATGTCTTACATTTGGGACAATGTATTGTAAGATGTCCTAAAGGATTCTACAGATGGAGAAATGTGTGTCATTCTTGCATAAAACATCCATCAGTGTATAAAAATTGTGAAGACTGTCACGTTTATAATCATAGAATAATATGTACATACTGTAAGGATGGCTGGTTCTTAAAGAATAAAGTTTGTATTCAAGGTGAATGTGGATCTGGATATGTTAAAGTTACTATGGAGAGAAAGTGTAAACCTTGCTTACAAAACGGATGTTCAAGATGTGATCCAAACAATACTCTCAACTGCTTTGAGTGTGGAAGTGGTTTAATGCTTTACGGTGGAATTTGCGTTAATTACTGCCCAGTTGGAACCTTCAGTATTGACCAGAAGAATTGTACTGCGTGCTCTAAAGACTGTCTTAAATGCGAAGCTTCTAGATGTACAAGTTGTAAAGCAGGATTAGTAATCAAGGGAGGAGCTTGTGTTAAAGAATGCGGTGATGGATCTTACCTCAAAAACGGAAAGTGTGAGGACTGTCCAGGATCAGGATGTAAAGTTTGTCCTCAAGGAGTTTGTAAAATATGTAAAAGTAGCTTGGTCCTCAATAAAGATGCTGGAAAGTGTATTTCTCCAGATAGTTGTCCTGATGGATTCTACGGTGACCTTGCTAGTGGATTCTGTAGAAGATGCAGTGCTTCATGTAAGACTTGCTCTGCCTTTGATATATGTAAGACATGTCCTTCAAACTTATTCTTACATAATAATAAGTGTATTCCTACTTGTCCTAACCACATGACTAATCTTAACGGAATTTGCGTTGACTGCACTGACAAGACTAACTGTCTTAGATGCGCTGCTGAAAATCCAGGAACCTGCGAAATTTGCGTTGCTAACATGGTGGTCCATACTGGCAACTGTATTCCCAAATGTAGTGGTAGTTTATACTTAGAAGTATCAAACGGAGTGAAATCATGTAAAACTTGTTACAGTACTTGCGCTACTTGCTCTGAAGGTGGAAACGCAACAACACATAAATGTGACACTTGTGCGGCTGGTTTAGTCTTCTTAAACGGAAATTGTAACACTACTTGCCCAGCTGGTAATGGTTTATACAGAGAAAAATGCTTAACCTGTCTAGTTTCTGATTGTGACCTTTGTGATAATACCTTAAGAACTTGTCTTACTTGTAAGAACAATAAGCCTCTTCTTGACGGAAAGTGTGTATCAAGCTGCACAGGAAAATTCTATCTCAAGGGTAAGGAATGTGAGGAATGTAACTTCGCTTGTGCCGTTTGCACTGGAAGTTCTAATAACTGTTCTAAATGTAACAACGGTTATTTCTTACATGGAAGTGAATGTAAGAAAACTTGCCCTGATGGTTATTTCGGAGATTGTACAGATAACGTTTGCAAAATGTGTAACTCAGCATGTGCTACTTGTAATGGAACTGGAGCTGATGATTGCGTCACTTGCTCTGCAAACTTCTTCAGAAAGAATCACTCTGAATGCGTTGCCGCAAACATGTGCGGAAGTGGTTACTATGCGGATAGTACAACCAAATCTTGTGAGGAGTGTACTGTAGACTTCTGTAAGGAATGTAATTCCAAGGACACTTGTACTGATTGTTTCCCAACATTTATTCTAAATACCGAGAAGACAAAGTGTGCCGAAGAGAGAATCCCTGCTAGAATCTTGGAGGGTCCTCAATACTTCTCTCATTACACTTATTTTAAAAGACACTCAAGCGAAATTTTTGCATTCGCAGGCATTAAACCCGCAAAGGCAGTTAATTCTGCTTACGTTTCCTTCTCTTTCTGGCTTAGAACAATGAAGAGTGATTTAGCACACTCTGGAGCCTTCGAAACTGCATTTTGGAGAACATTAAATCCTCCCAATACTACACCTCCTATTCAAAAGGTAAAATTCGTCATCAGGAGCTATGATGGACAAACATCAACTTGTGAGTTAAGATCAAAAACACCTGAAGGTGAGATCTTTGTATTAAGTACCATCCCATGCAACGAGAAAGATTTACACGATTGGACCTTATTCGTTGTCAGCATTGAAAAGAAAGTTTCCGGAAAGGCAAATCTTAATGTAACAGTAAGACAAGCTAATAAGCCAGGAACTATCCCTAAGTACACTGATAAGAAATTCAAAACCACTATTCCATTCAACTACAGCATCATTACTAAAGACACTCGGGTCGAATTTAACAACCAATTACTTGGAGATGCCTTTGAAATATACAATGCCTATGTTTACGATTACGTTCCATCTGCTGATAATGTTAACGAAATCTGGAAATTACTTCCTCCTGATTGTGATTACCTCTGTGAAACTTGCAAGGGCTGCACTTGTACCAAGTGTCTAGGACCCCCTGTAAAAGATAATAAATGTCAACCTGCCCTCATTCCATTAATGAAGGGACTTGAGTCTTTCAATGCTGGACTTAAATATAGCCTTCACGATGCAAGAAGTGCGGGCAAACACTTCACTTCTGATGAATGGGGCTTTGATGTTTGGGTATACTTGGACAATAAACAAGAAGGATATACAAGTAACGTTGTTAACTTACTTGCTATTCACCATGACGCTTTCTTTCCTCTTAAAGCATATTCTAGATCTCTTCTGGTCTTTACAGTACATGACGGATACATCAGCATTAATGGAAAGAAACAAGATAACATTAGAATTAAAAACAACCACTGGTACGGAATTAGCTACAAAGTTTCTCCTAAAGAACAAGTACTTTATGTAGAAAGACAAGACGATAACACTGAAAAGGGTGAAGCTAAGACTAATGTTACTGATGAAATCATAAGAATTTACGATGATGTTCAAATTTTTATTGGACTGAAATTCACTAGATTCTTCACTCCCGCTGACTTCAGTAATGGTTCAATCTATAACTTTAACTTCTATCCTAATAGAGCTGGTGATCTTTTAGGCTTTAACCCCCAACAATCACTTCCAACTGACTGTGTCAAATATGCTAAAGACCTTAAATGTTACGAATGTAAAGAAGGATTTAGTAAGACTTCTGCTGGTCTTTGCGTAAGTGAAACACTTGGACAAACCTTCAACATTCAATCTAAATTCTCATTATGGTTTAAAGATAGTTTCACCTTCCCTGTTGCTAATAGCATTATGTCAGATGAAAGTACATTCTCATTCTTCTTGAGAAAAAAGGCTCATTCCTACGTGCCTTCAGCTGCAATAGTTCCACTATTCTCAATCAAGACACCTTCTGGAACCTTTGAACCTATTGTTTCAATGAAATTCCTTACTAACTTCAAGACTGAGTACTTATTCAAAGGATCTACTACTCCAGTTTTAGTCCTTAATGATGGCGAAATAAGCGGAAAGTGGGTCTTCTTCGTTGTTAAATTCAACTTAAAGGATAACACCGTAGCAATCTCCTTCAGATATGAAAACTCAACCAAAACTACCAATACTTCTCTTGCCATTGCCAAACCCGCTGAGATTAAGTTCGGAAGCGGCTTGGCTTATAATTATAATATCGAAATCGCTTGGGTTAACTATTACTCAAGACACCTTACTTTAGCTACAATTGCTGCACTTCACTCAAAAACTCCTAAAGATTGTGATCCTTCTTGTTTAGACTGTGACTATCACAGTGGAAACTGCAGAAACTGTGCAAATGGCTTTGTTGCATACGGAAAATGCAATAACTTCATGAAAGGATTCAAGTTCTCTTACCTCTACGGAGTCGATGACTTAAGCAAGCTTCCTAATCCTTCCAACTGGGTTTATAATGTTAATGACCAATTCAAGAAGGACGTCAACTCCCTTAACTACTCAGTTATTGGATACTTCAAGGTGTATGACTACCAAGCTATGATAAAAAATGCTGGAACTTATGTCTTCTTCAGAGTTGGAAATAGTAATGTTCCTGGAAGCCCTCTTAGTAACCCAGACAACAGTCTTATTTCATTCCAAGCTGATGTAACCCCCACAGGAGTTATTTTCTACTTCGTTGTATCAAATGGAATAAATGCTAATCATAAAATCGGTGTCAGTAGCTTTGTTCTCACCTCACAAGACTGGTATGTAATTTATGCTGCTATTGATGTCAAAAACAAGAAGTTCACCTATAGAATTTTTAATAGCAAATACCAAACTACTACCAATTCAGAAGATACTTTATCTTTCAGACCTCAACCTTTACAAGAAAAGGGCTCTTTGAAATTATTCGGAGTTGACTCTGCTATAGGTAGTGGAAATAAGGTTCCAAATGGACAATTCCATAACTTCTACTTGAACATTCAATTCGGATTTGACATTAACTTCTTTAATAAATACGTACAAAATGTACCTAAACCAGCAAATCCTATATGTTTCGCCAACTGTATTTTATGTGTAGGAGTTAATCCGTACTTTAAAGGCAGAAACATTTGTGCGGCTTGCAAAACTAACTACACTCTAAATGATGATGATAAGTGTATCGCAAAAAATGATATATTGGAATACGGATATTATTCCTTCACTGATGGTCACTTAAGACAAAACAGAAAATACGAAATTAAAGATAATTGCTTCCTTGGCCATAAGAGAGCTACCGTTGGTATGTATATCAGAAAGAACTACCACCCCGAAAACGCAGCAACTTTAAGAAACTTCTTCACATGGGGAGGGTTCACTATAGGAATTAGGTCAAGTACATCGGTCGATGAAATTGTCTTTAAGATTGCAGGAAAAGAAATGAAATTAGAAAACTTCAATGGATCTGGATTATGGAACTATCTCAGCTTCAGACTCACCAAGAATAAGGTTACCGGACAACTTATCGGAATTAATAGTGAAATTGTTAGTCAACACTCAATAACATTCACTAACTGGAACAAGATTAACAATATCGTACTTGATCATCTCGATCACATGATTGGATTGTACTCAGTTAATCTCTTCGCTACTAGCTTCTTAGGAGCAAGAATAGAACCACAACCCACATACGACTGTTCAATTGATTGCGAAAAGTGCACTGATAGAGGATACTGCAAGCAATGCATGACTGGTCCTTCAAATGTTGATGGTAGCTGCCCTGAAAACCCAGTTAATTTCTTCAACACCGAAGTCCTTGGATCAAAAGCTCCTGATCACTTCCCTATCGATGACTACACCTCCAAGAAGAATCCCCTTAGAACAAGAACATTCACTTTCACTCTTAAGTATCAACCTGATAGAAGCCAAACTGCAAGAAGAACTGTTTTAAGACTTAACAACTTAGACCACAGTGGAGGAGCTGAAGATGGAGTTGCTCATAACTACTTAGTCATTTACTATGAAGCACCCAAGACCTTCATCATCAGATATTACAACAGAGCTTTACTTTCAGGTGGTTCACCTAAAGAAATCAATATTACTCTTAACGGAGAACCAAATAACCCCGAGTTCTTCATTGCTGTTTCATTCAACGGTGCTAATAACAAATTCGGAGGTTTAATCTACAACCACTCCAATGCCTTCAACAAATTCGGTTTCACTTCCATTGGAAATATGGATTTCCTTACCAATCACGCCTACTTGCACTTATCTGATAAGAATATGCCTGTAGCTTACTTTAGACAAGTCAAATTCTTCTATGAGCATATCTTAACTATCTACAGATTATGGGATATGGCTGTTAAATCCATAAAACCCATCCAATATGACTGCAGATATGGAACAAGCAGAAAATGTGATAACTGCAGAACTGGATTTATCCAAAGTAGTATTTGTGTAATTAAACTTGAGAAGACCATCACACACTTAACTCCTAACAGAATCCATGATTTTGATCAAACTAGTAACAGACAAGTTGTAACCCAAAGCCACAACATGACCGGTGACCATCTTTCTTCATTATCAATTATGTTATGGTTCAAAAAAACTGCAAATGAAGTATTATCAACCTTCACCATCCTCAAGGTTAAAGTTGGAGATAACCTTCTTTACCATTTAAAAGTTGATAAGGACACTCTTGTTGGTAAAGGATATGCTAATGACAAGGTCAACAGAGTAATCTTATCTAATTTGATCGACACCAGAGAACTCACCAAAGAATGGATCCATTGCACTGTTACATATAATTTCGTACAAAATGTTAACTCACTTCACACCTTCATTGAGGAAACTAACAGAACCAACTTCCACGAAAACAAGGGTAACACTGGATTCAAGGTTAATATCAAGAGCAAGGCTCTTAAATTAATGTTTGGAGATGACTCCTACTTCAAATTCGCTATTTCCAACTTCGTGTTCCTTCAAAACCACTTCACTCACCAACAAGAAATCTTCAGATTCATGACAATCGAACCAACTGGGTGCAATCAACCTTGTAAAAAAGACTGTGGAGAAGATAATATTTGTCCTATAGCTGACAGAGTCTTCGATGTTTCTTTTAAGAAAATGGCGGTAATACCACCCACCGAAATCCAGAAATTACCAGCCTTCCAGTCTATGAGAGATGTACTTTCTCACTACAGCTATAAGTCTGAGCTCAACAAATTCCTTGTCTTCGTAAACGTCAATGTTCAGACCTGGTTGGGTTACAATATCAACGTTAATAAAGATGTGCTTCTTGTTGTTTCCAATGACTACCACGTTAAATACTATAACAGAGGCCAAGCTTTACCTCAAAGTGTCATTAAAAACGCTATTCTTTCCATTGTCAACAAGGGTGACGATTTAGTCTTCTATGCAGGATCTAACCCACAAAACAGCGTTGTAGGAGAATTCACTGTATCCTTAGGAGCATTCAAACTTAAGCAAATTACACAACTCCTCATTGCTGCTATTATTGATCACGACGCTAAGACTCTTAAATTGAACTTCTTCGCTGATGATTTGAACATCCTTAAGGATTTCATCCTACCTACATCCCCAGAAAAGGTTAATTCTGATACTGGATTCTATTATCATCCAGCTGTTAAAGAGTTAAAATGCCAATGCTATGATCCAAGATTTGACGTTGTTCTTGATAAGTATGTAAGAAATAGAAACAACTGGAATTTAGTTCAACCTTCTAACCTTTGCAATGAGCCAGGTGAAACTTCATGTGCTAAATGTGTTATACTTCCAGGAGAAACAAAAACTACTTGTATTCAATGCTCCGCTGGTTATAGCAATCTTTTAGGACAATGCTTACCTACAAAAGTATGTTCGAACTGGACGAAGCTAAGAGAATGGCATAACAACTTTGGAGCCGCAGAGCCAGGAGATGCTGATACTGATGAAGATGAAGAATAAACCTTTAACTAAATAAATATTAATACCAAAGAAAAACTACAAGTATAACTCTTTTATTTATAATAATTAATAATATTATAATATTATAA
>JAAGZO010000209.1 GCA_024206195.1 bacterium
AATTATTTCTCTTTATGCATGACATACCTTGTGGCAATCACACATACATGGGCATAATACCTAACACACTCAGAGTGCTCTCTGCATCAAAAGGAAATGAATGCGTTGTGTGTAACATCGTTCCTTTCTTCTTGCCCCCTTGCCCATTCTCTTTAGATCCTTCGCCTGTTGGATGGCGAATTCGACGATGCGGACCCTTTCGGGTATTTTTCCCACCTTGCCGCGCCATCCTAGGCTTCTGGACCTGCCGAGTTTCTGGCAAGGTCAGCACCAACTGTTGTTGACATTTAAACTCGCAATTTTCTACTGGAAATGGGCAATGCCCCCATGTCCGGTAGATTATGATTACTATATTTATCATTTATATAACCTGGACATAAACCTATAACCCGATAAGAGGATTATGGTCCAAAATTAATGGACACATATCCATTTACTTTCCTAACTGGTAAGTAATGTCTTATCTGTTCCAAAAGGTTCTCCCCTTGAAACAAAAAGGCCCTATTAACAATAACATTGAGCTTTCTGCGG
>JAAGZO010000210.1 GCA_024206195.1 bacterium
CTTGGCTAGTACTATAACTCTCCTTATGTGGAATGTTGAAGTGCATATTGTGAGCTTTGGTAAGCATCCTGAACTAAAGCATTCACGTTTACGATAGTTTCTATCTAATATCATTTTACAGTTGATAAGATTCTCTACAGTAGTACGAGACTTATCTTCAATGGTCATGAACTTCTTATCTACACCCTTACTTAAAGCGAAGTCATTCATCATGATAGCTCCTTCTGGTTTCGAAATCCCATCGCTACTACCTCCAGAAAAAAGCAACATTTTAGTGGGAATACTTCTAACACTATCATATACATACTCGTTAGGGCTACTGTAGAATTCTTTGAGAGCACGATTGACGCGCTTCTCCATAATATCTCGGGTTCGATTACCCAGTACAATAATATATTTCATTTTGTTAAATTACTTATTTTATATCCATAAAATCAAATTTATTCTGATCCTTATAATGCAAGGAGTTAACCTTTTCTAGTAGTACCACTAACAAAATGTATTGTAGACCTCAGAAAATATAAGAAACTATGAAAGATTATTGTTAACACTAGTAAAATAATTCATGTAAGTGGGATGATGTATCCCCTTTTAAGGTGCTTTCACAAATGCAATCACACTTCCTACGGGATACGCTTCAGCGGCACTCATACCCTCCTGTGCACCAGCGGATAATCGGACTAATGTCTCTCCTGGGTTTCTCCATGCCATGCGAGAACTGCGACCTCCGTCAAGATTGATAGCCCAATGGCATCCAAGGCCTACCATAAGTTGTGCTAGTTGTTCTAAGTCCATGCCTGCTGCGTTTGTACCTCGTCCCTGTACCGTAACTAGCAATGTTGTTCCATCTGCCTTAATTCCTAGAGCAGATCTGGGATTAGGATTTGAAGCATGTGAGAACTCTCCTGGTTTTATAGTGTTACAATTATTCAATCCTCCTGCTCCAAGA
>JAAGZO010000211.1 GCA_024206195.1 bacterium
AATAAAGATATACTAGACAGTCTCAGTTTCATGTATGAAGCTCACATAAAACCATTTATTTAGCAATCAAATTTTTTGTCCCCTAATATCATTGTTATAGGTGATAAAATTCACCAACTGCTTTCCAGAAAAATCTCTAATTGGTGTAAATACTGTAGCTAGAGTTGCCGGTGCCTGATTTTCATCGAGTCTCTGATGAATAATGAATCTGACAGTGTCTTCTGCTGGAAGCGTGTTTGTGATGCCTTTCAGAACATTATCCCAGATCTTTGGCAGTAGCTCCTCATCTGATGTTTTTATTAAAATTAAGAGGTCCACAAAATGTGCTCCTGTGGAGGGTTCATGTTTATTAATGAGCTTCTTCACTTCATAGTATTTCATGAGCTCTGGATATGGAACTACATTTGGATCATTGTAAGAAAGTTTTAGAGGAGTTCGAACAGAAGCAGGTTTGTAATCAGGTTTATGAGTTATAAGATGACGTTCAAATTCCACTTTCCTATTAAATTCCATATTGCAATCCACCTCTGGACAAACATAATAAGGTGGTGCCTTATGTTTTCTGGCATGTCTGTTGAGTCCGCAAAGTCTCTTAAAGCACATTCCACAATCTTCACATAAATGTGACATGATGACACTTAGAATGCAGTAATATGAATCAGTTTTCGATCCAATAAGTCAGGATAAGAAATAATTTTTGATTTTTCTGGTGAGGCAACGCAGAAATGAAACTATGAGCAATAACTAAGAATGGAACTGAAACTCCAATTTGTAGCTGTAATCTTGTTATAGTAAGTTGGCATGATCATATGGTAACCTTTTGTTACAGTAATTCGTACTGGCCCTAGGTATGGTAACAATGTTACAGTAGCTAATACTGACCCTAGATATGGTAACAATGTTACAGTAATTCATAAAGAGCCTAGGTACAGTAACATTGTTACAGTAATTCATACTGTCCTAGGCATGGTAACAATGTTATGATAACTCATACTGATCCTAGATATGGTAACAATGTTACAGTAACTTGTAATGATCCTAGATATGGTAGCAATGTTACAGTAACTTGTACTGATCCTAGAT
>JAAGZO010000003.1 GCA_024206195.1 bacterium
CTCTTTCAAGAGTTTGAACGGGATTCTCAATGTTTGCTACATGCGCGGTATTATCATTCCTATGCGAGTATGTTCATTCCTAAGAGCATCCATATCAGCCTGAAGACCTTGAATAACGTTAACCAGATTTAGTTGGTCCATTGGAGCTTCTTCTTGGTTGTCGTCTAAATCAAAATCTAAAATAAGATCTTCGTTATCAGCACCTATAGGATTTTCTTCTAATTCTTCCTCAGGTACTAACACTATTTCTTGTTCTGCAACTTCCCCTTCTAGCTCATCGACTATGACGTTATCCTCGGGTTCCTGTTCGAGAGTTTCGTCAGGAGCATCAACTACCGGTAACGGATTTCCTAATAACCAATCCCTATTGTTATGATGATCATCTCTTTGTGTTGCTTGTATTGCTCTGACTCTGTTTAATTGTTCTCTCTCAGCCCGAAACATTCACAAATAAATTTTTCCAGTTTATAGTTTATAGTGCACACTTTTGGTCACTTATTCTTATCTGGAGCAGCAGTAGGCGCCCATTGGGGCCTTTTTTGATGGCAGTGCCTCTATGCTACAGCATTGTGGGAA
>JAAGZO010000212.1 GCA_024206195.1 bacterium
CGCTGATGTCTAAGCTTCGGGATATCAAAGCATTAAACACCTGTTGCATTACTAGGACATTAAAGGTAACAGTAGTATGGATCCCTTGCTCCTTACTCCATTTAAAGTAGAAGTATCCTCTATCATTAGGACATTTAAACACGATAGGCCCGAAGAAGATTAAGAAAATTATAACCATTATCTGAATGCAACACATTACTGCGATTTTTACTCGCATTGAAGGTGTGACGATCTTAGCCTTGACTTTATAAGGAGCTTTACTCAAGACTGAGGCTCGATCTGGCTGCTCTGAAACAAGGGATAAGGTGCCGAAAGAGAATATGATCAAATTTATCCAAAGGAGCTGGTTGGGGTGGAAGTAAAAGTCTACCCTTGGGATCGAGGCGATAAGAACCAAGCATACTATTGTGATACTTCCTGTTAGTTTAAACTGCAGATACTTTCTCACAGAGTCATAAATATTTCGTCCATATAATATTGCAGTGATAATGCTTTTGAAGTTATTGTCCATTAGAAGAATTTCCGCAGATTCCTTTGAAATATCAGAGCTGTTTTGGCCAGTTGAAATTCCAACATGGGCGGTTTTAAGCGCCATGAAATCTGTCATGCCATCACCTGTTACTGCTACAATGTAACCAGCCTTACTCAGCACAGATACTAAAATAAACTTGTCACGCGCTCTCGCTCGAGAGATAACTGAATTATTTTTTATTAGAATTGTAAGGTCTGAAAGATCAGAGACCACCCATTCTACTGACATTAAGGAATTTTGTTGGTTGGAGGTTATAAGGTTTTGCAGGTTCTTAATCCCAACAAACTTCTTAAACTCTTCTTGAGCGTCAAGTATTAAGTTGGTATTTTCATCTGATTGAGCCTTGCTACTGGCGCTATGGTAGTTTGAAGGGGGTTTCCCATCTTCATTAAAATTCTCGTTTTCAATGATGCTGCAATTCTCAGCAAAGAGCTTGGAGCATTCCTTATCAAAGGATGTCATCATGCGAACATCAATACCTGCTTTCTTGCAATCGGTAATGTATTTACTTACATCAGGCTTGAGTTCATCCTTTAGTGCTACTAAGCATATGAAGGTTAGTTGCCTTAAGATTGTGTTGATATACTCTTGATCATTTCTCTCGTAGGACTCCTTCAACTCATAGTATGAATCCCTTGGTATATCCCTATAACATATGAGTATAGGAGTCTTTCCCTCCCTAGAAAGTACCCTAACC
>JAAGZO010000213.1 GCA_024206195.1 bacterium
ATGCCCACATTCTTACAGTGAGAGTATCCACGGTTCTTGTCGGTCTTAAATAGCCTTGTGTGCCGGTGAAACTTCTCTGCAACCTCATAACTCCGGTCAGTCGAACAGTCATCTACTACGATTATCTCAATGTTCTCATAAGTCTGTTCTATGCAGGACATGATACATTCTGCAACGTATTCTTCGTAATTAAACAGAGTAATGATTATTGAGACAAGAGGTTTCATTTAATCTCCGACATCAACGAGATAATACCGCTTTTTCTTTGTATCAAAAACTATGTCACCTAGTTTAGGGTTCTGCTTTTCTTTAACAGGCCAACCACCACAAACGTATATTTTATTCTTTAATAGAATTTTCTTCATTTTCTTACAAAAACGTAGATATCCCTTTGGGCAATGATCTTTGTGGCTATCCGCTTTCCAGTCGTATGGGTGTCCCTTAGCATACCTTTTCCACGCCTTTTCTGGGTAGTTTATGTGAGTTACCTTAATACCCAGAGCGGTCTTTTTAACATGCCGGACGTATTTACCATCCTTGCCGTAGTATTTGAAGTCCAGTTTAACCGTGACTATCTTATGAGGCTGAGTAGCCACGCCTAGCTTATACAGCTTGTTCTGCTTCTTGAATTGCTTTTTGAGTGTTTTCATCTTGGAGCATACGTTGTTACCCATGGAGTAGAATACTTTAACACCGTACTTGTCCTTGTACCGGAGATAAAATCCGGACATCCCGCGAGGCATAAGAGTCTTACCGTTGAGGATAACACTTCTGCACCCTTTCATCTGCTTCTTACCATCCTTCTGTGATAGCCTGTGTACCCCATCTACTGGACAAGCTTTGATTACTCTCACTATTTCCTTTACCGTGCCTTCAATTTTCATCGAACACTCCCTTAACGTCTCTCAATTTATCCTTGAACTTGCCTTTTTTCTTGGTTCCCGGGTGTTTATCCTTGCACATCATTACCCTGACTTTCTTCTCACCAAGAGCCATGAGAGCGGAAGCCCTACCCGACCCATTCCAAAGTTCGTATCCACCCATCCATTCTTCATTCACTCCAAAGCGTGTTGTCCAGAAAGGCTTCTTCAGCACTCGTATAGGCAGTCCTAGCTTCTCTCTGAAGCCACGCTTCTTAATACTCTTGTAGATGGCGTACCGTTTCTTTATATGCTCTTTAAGCTTTGTCCGTGTCCATTTCTTCATGCCTATATCGTGCCTGCGTTTTCTTTCTTCGTAGTAGCGAGTGTCCTTAACCTTCTCCATATCCAGACCGTGTTCAGCGAATAGTCTCATTAATTCTACATGAGGACTGTTTGTAAGGCTCATGTCGTGACTCCACAACTCTATGGGAG
Organism: bacterium; assembly: GCA_024206195.1. The sequence continues at coordinate 1,356 of JAAGZO010000213.1, forward strand.
TGACTATAGGAATATACCTCACGGATAAGTCAGATAGTTTTACTTCTCTCCATGCTTTTTGGATTATTTCAGACACCTAACACCCTTTCAAAGAAATTGATATATTCTCTCGTTATGTTTGATATATAAAGCTTTTCAGCGTTCTCTACCGGTTCTTTCTGTCCTGTTAATAGCAGTAGATTAGACAAAGCACCTCTGTTAAAATCAGGAGGTTTATTCAGGTTGATAGGCTTGAACTTAAACTTCTTGTCCTTTATCCCCCATCCTGTAAGTTCAATCGTCCCTCCCTGGTCAGTACAGATAACCGGACACCCTGCTACCATTGCTTCAACAACGCTATTCGGGCTTGCATCAAGATACACCATGTGTATCATAGCGTCACACAGCTTGTAATAACTCCCTAAAACATCATCAGTTAAAAGCCCGACAAATCTTATATTGTCACACTTATACTTCTTCTCACCGCCTAAAACTTTTCCTGCTATCCACAGACATGAATCAGGCACATTTGCTTCTTTAAATGCTTTAATAGTCTGTTTCAGTCTCTTTTGAGGCAACCATTTCCGTGTTGAGGTGAGGAAGTTGTACTTAAACGGGCTTTGTTGGGGCGGTATGTTCTCGTAATATGCAGGATCAGCACCGTTGAATATCACAGTAGAAGGACATTTCTCTCTACCCACAAACGTCCGATACACCTTCTTGGAATACTTTGACTGATATATAATTGCATCTGCTTTCTTAATCGACTTCCACTTTTCTTTATTAATCTTCTTGTAGTTCCTGCTTGAATCGACACAGGTAGGACCTACTCTTAAAACACTCTTCTTAGCATTAGCCTTGAAGTGTACCCTTCCCACATGGAGAACAATGTCCACAGCATCAGTCACATTACGAGTTACCGTTACACCCTGCTTGTGCAGTTCAAGAGCTAAACGGTCCTGAAACTTGCCTTTGCCGGTTACTGCTTTAGTGGGGAGAATTAGAACTTTCACTCTTTGCCTTATTAGGAAGAGGTGGTAAATATATTTCAAATTGGTGACAGCCGAAATCAAATTCTGTTTCTATTCCACAGTCATATCCCATAACCCAAACTTTAGATTTTTGCGTATCTTCTACCAACACACATTCAGCATGGCGGTCAGACTCGCGCTTAGTTGTAGACCAATGCTTGCAAAACCTACAATCACCCACCCAACACCTCCACCATCCTCTTCATATTTTTCCTGCGTGAACCAATTTTGTTTCTAATTAACTTCTGCATTACCGGAATCTTGCTAAAATCCGGATTGCCTATATGGTGCATTAGTTCTTCTTCTGTCTTGTACAATGCGCCTGTTTCTTCTGTTAAATAGTCAGATGTTCCGTTACGCTTACAATCAACTCCTATAATGTAACAGCCTGCTAGTGCCGCTTCAGCCGGACAATTATGGAAACCTTCTTTGGTGCTTGTTGCTAACCAGACACTACACTGATTATACAGGTCTCTCACCGCATGAGGTTTTAAATTGCCTTTTAAATGCACCGTTGCGCACTTTTTAACAATGTCAGACCGTTTCGACTTGTGACGCTTGTTAATCAATCCACCAATGTCTCTGTGAATACCACCCGTATCCTTCCAGAAATCCAGGTCAATGCCGGAGTAGACTAACCGACTCTTTATACCATGCTTCTTCAGCCACTCTACCTGCCAAGAACTGTTCGACATCACTATTCCACCAATGTCACGGAACTTCTTTAATGTGTGTAGGGCTTTGTCCTTCTTAACCTGCCATGTCTCTACAGGCCTACTCCAGTAAGCAAGACGCATCCCCTTGTACTTCATAACGTGCTTAACGTCTGAAATAGTCACCGCTATGAGAATGTCAGTGTTGCTCGGTACTGTCCGAATAGGTTTAGGATGCTCTATCCAATTGAACGTGTCCTTGTGCGCTACTATGGATACTTTGTGACCTAATCCACGCAGAGTCTCAGCAGAGAGGATGATAGTACGTGTACCGCCCCCATTGCTTAGTTGGCTCCATTTCTTGTCGTCTGCGAAGAAGGTTATTTTCATACTTTCCTCAGCATCTTATTAACTGCTTTTGCCACTACATCAGCCGGTGGTTGCCAACCGTAGTCCTCGATTACCTTTGCTTTTGTCTTGTGAGGATTCCACAAACGCTTGTAACGGTCTTTGTTCGTTCCTCCCACCCACTTCTGATACTCGTTATCCGTCCACACTACTACACGACATCCACATAACTGAGCGAGGTGCATAGGACCACTGGAACAGCCCACACACACTCTACTACTCGCCATGACGTTGCAGAGGTATTCCAAATCAGCGCCTCGCATGTCCAACGTCCCGGGAATATGATAGCTTCCTGCAAACGTCCCTATTGAGCATACTGACAGTTCTCTATCCAGTCTCAGCTTCTTTAACAACTTGGAATATCTCGCTACAGGCCAATTCCTGTTTCCTCTGCCGTATTTCGCCTCGCTCCTGCTATGTAGCACTATATCATACCTTAAATACTCATAGAACGTACCGTATTTCACATATTCACGCTTCTTTGTGGTACAGTTCTTCTTAGTAGGAGTAACTATCTTGTAACCCGGATACATCCTTTTGAACTTTGACGGCATTCCGATAGCCTTGTCCTTGAACAGCCAACCGGATGAACGACCCTTCTTATCCATGTATTCAAACGATGTCGCAAATTCACACAGGTACTCTTCTCCCTCATTGCATACTATGACTATCTTATCATACTTATGAGATATGCGTCTAAGGTAAGGGATGAAGGTAGCGACAAGCCAGCCCCATTCGCATCCGTGTGTTCTTGCTAGGAGGTTCATTTGTTGTCATCTTCTGTTTGCTTAACATGAACGTCATTTAAAAATATACCCGCTTCTCTTATTGTTTTGGGGATATCCTTTACATATCTTCCTTCATACATAAGTACAATGTTTCTTAATAACTCTATCGCTTTTTCATAACTCACATCAATTTTTCTCATTATTTTCATTTTTCAGGCCACACATTCACAACAAAGATACCAACAAACATAGCAAACATCACCACCATTATAACAAAAATATACATTTCGTCAATTTTCACATCTCCACCCTCTTTAAAGGTTTCTTAGCGTATATCTCTTTCTTGTTCGCCTGCTGTATCCTGTATCCTTTTTTATCCTTGTATAGCGCTCCAGGTGTCATTCTCCATTTATAGATACATCTGCTAATGTGCTTTGTCCTGTCTAATCCGGCTAATTCAAGTATAGGTATCATCAATGCTATGTCAGAAGCGCCTTGATACCATTTGCTTTTCTTGTCTCTCAAATAGTCCTGTGGGAAGTGACGCATCAGCTTGTACTTGAATGTCTTTAAATGACTGCCTCTCCATGGTTGCTTCCTCACCGATTTATCTTTGTTGTACGGCTTACTTATCTTTGTCCGGCGCTTCAGGTCGGGGCGGTAGTAGCTTCCGTAAGTGGCACGTAGATTAGATCGCTTCTCATACTTCTTAGCCACTACCTTTAGTGCAAACTCATACAGTTCGTCATCAGCGTCAAGCCATGCGATAACATCTTCGGGTTTCGGTTCTGCGTATTTCATGCCCCACCATATATTATA
>JAAGZO010000214.1 GCA_024206195.1 bacterium
AATCCCTGGGCGATACCCCGGACAGATAGAGTGAAAGCTCGTGCAGCCAAAGGAGAGTCAGAAGCCTCCATCCAGAGAAAGACTGAGGATTACCTGGACTATGTGGGACTAAGGTACATTCGACTTCCAGATAACCTGTATATGACGGTGAAGACCTCTCACCAACCTTCCTATGTGAAAGCACGTATTATGCAAAATATTCGAGGGGTGCCAGACTTGGTGGTTCTGAAGAAAGATGGTGACTTCAACCAGACGTTGCTACTGGAACTGAAAAAAAAGGGCGGCCGACTTTCGCAGGGACAGAAGAATTGGCACAAGGGTCTGAACGTGGCTGTCGTCTATGGCTTTGAGGAAGCTAAGGAAATTATAGACTCTTTCAACTCCTAAATCTTTTTTAAAATAAAATTTGCTTTTTGTGGTTGGAGAGTATAGATTTGGAAGTATGAATGTCGAAATTCACAAAGGAAAAGTTTAAGAGTTAGTCTGGTCTCCTGTTTGCCGGGTCGTTTTCGACATTCTACCCGGACAGGCTAACTCGTTTTTGGCTAAAATGAGTGAAAACACAACCCATATTAAAGACCCTATTTGCACTATAAGTGGATGCACCTACTTTGACGTAAAATCTAAAAATAACTGTGTGTGGTATGAGGAGGAGACGCTTTGGTGTAAAGATGAACGTTTTATTTCCAGTTTTTATAAGCCCACAAAGTCAAGGGATAAATCAGATGGCTGAAGGAAAAAATACTTTTATGCTTTATGCCGACATGATTGGTGTGTTTGAGAAGTTGCCAGATGACAAAGCAGGTCAATTAATCAAACACATTTTTCAGTACGTAAATGATCAAAATCCTGAGACTGAAGACCTTATTTTGAATATTGCTTTCGAACCCATCAAGGCAAAGCTAAAGCGGGATTTGCGTAAATGGGAGGAAATCTGCCAAAAAAACAAGGAAAATGCAAATATGCGGTGGAATAAAAATAATGCGGTCGCATGCGGTCGCAAAATTCGCAATGCCAAAAATGCCGATAAGGATAAGGATAAGGATAAAGATACTATTACTTCTTCTCCGAAGAAAGCTCCCAAGAAGCCAAGAGAGCCAGACGTAGTATGGGACACCGTCTCTTCCCTTTTCTTTGGAGGCAATCCGGCTAAGGGGGATTTGGCTCGGTTAGGGAAACTGGTAAGGGACCTTAAACAGAAAGGTGCTTCCCCTGATGGGATCCGCTCTCACCAGAAATATTGCTTCGATCTCTGGGGAAAGAAACCGTTTGGGCCTGAGGCTCTTCTGAAACACTGGGATGTCCACGAGCAGACCATGAATCTTGTCACTGAATTTGAGAGGCCATTCTAATGCCAACAGTCGGAGAACTAACCAAGGGTGCAGCCAGAACAGTAGACCTGGATGAGGCTTTTAATAAGCTGGAGGAGCATTACGATAAAGGTCTTCCTCCTGGTAGAAGCACAGGCTGGCCAGGATTTGACAAGTTCTTTCAGTTCACCCCAGAAGGGCAGCTCAATGTGGCAACAGGCGCCCCTTCTGCGGGAAAAAGTGAGTGGGTGGATTCCCTAGCTATCAATATGATGGTAAACTATAGCTGGAAAGTTCTTTCGTATAGTCCAGAGAGCCATCCCTTGGAGTTTCACTTCCGAAAGTTATGTGAGAAAATTTCCGATAAACATTTTAGCGGAGAATTTACTGGGTATGAGAGAATGACAAAAGAAGAGCTGCATATGTGCAAGGCTGTTTTTAAGGAAAATTTTGTATCCATAGACACTAATCGGAAAGTACCGGAAATTAAAAACATCCTCCAAACTATCAGATGTGAGAATTTCCATAAAAAAGTTGACATGGTGATATTGGATCCATGGAATAAGCTGGAACACAGTATGGTAAACAAGGGTGAGTCTCGTACTGAATTAATTGGAAAGCGGCTAACAGAGATTCAAATATTTGCCAGACAATTTGGTATCAGTTTCTGGGTGGTCGCGCACCCTGCTAAACCAGTGAAAATGAAAAATGGAGATTACCCAAATTTAACCTTGTATGATGTGGCTGATTCTGCCCATTTTTACAATATGGTGGATAATGGCTTTATATTCACCCGAGACCGGCAGTCAAAACTAAACGACAGCGGAATTGTCAAATGCTCCATAGAAAAAATAAAGAATCGTTTTTATGGAAAGATGGGTGAGTGTTATTTCAAATTCGATCCAAGAACCTCAAAATTCTCTGAGTGCCTACCTACCGAGCCGGAAGAAAAAGAGGAGAAGAAAGACGCATGGACCTAGAAGACTACAGACAACTAGCCCTGGCTTACCGGGAACTACTACAGACTGAACTGGCTTTGGCTTGTGGCTCCCAGGAGGGTGCTAGACGTACTATGATATTAATGGATGAGATGGCTAAGAAAATGGCAACTGAACAGAAGGACAGTAAGTTCCAAAATGGAACCAACCACAAGGAAAAGAATGGAAACTGAAAATAATATGGCGTTTGACTGGTCTTTCCAGGATTGGTGGATTATGTGGATGATTGTGAGAGATAAATTAATCGAAAGGGAATTTTTTATAAACAAAGGATTACGGTTTAGAATGGAGAGATACAGAGGGGGCTGGTAATGGAAACAGAAAATAACCTCTCCATTGACTGGTGGCGCTAAGAACCTTAAAAAATGTGGAGTGATGGAGAATAACCAACACAAACAAAGGAGAAAGAATGAGAACATTAAATATTTCAGAAGAAACATACAATAAAATCAAAGACCAGATAAAAGAGTCTGAGATAAAAGATGTGGATCAATGGAGTGATCTGCTTGGGGCAAAGATGTTTTTTCGAACTGTCACTTACCATTTTACGGGTAGGGTGAAAAAAATAGTAGGTTCATTTTGGGAGTTGGAGGATGCAGCATGGCAAGCCTACGAGCCCCGTTTAAATGATTTTTTAAAAAAAGGAACGGTGAATGAGGTTGAGCCTATAGGGAGAATGTGGATAAATATTGAATCTTGTACTGATTTTATGCCTTATGAGCATTCATTGCCCACGGAGCAGAAATGAATATAATTACAAGATATAAGCCTTGGTGGCTATATGTTGGAAGCCAAAGCCGAAGCCAAAGCCTAAGCCAAAGCCTAAGCCAAAGCCGAAGCCAAAGCCGAAGCCTAAGCCAAAGCCAAAGCCAAAGCCGAAGCCAAAGCCGAAGCCGAAGCCAAAGCCAAAGCCAAAGCCGAAGGCGAAGCCTAAGCCTAAGCCGAAGCCAAAGCCAAAGCCGAAGCCGAAGCCAAAGCCAAAGCCAAAGCCGAAGAGGGTTATAATGGAAACAGAAAATAACCTCTCCATTGACTGGTGGCGCTATCATGAGAGATATGATTCCAGGGTATTGTTTTTAATATGGAGAAATATTCAATTCAGGATAGGGAGGTATTGAGGTGGAAAAAGAATGGACATGTCCAGAATGTGAAGCAGAGAACTACCTCTGTGATTGCGAAAAAGAAAAACTACAAAAGGAAAATGAGGAATTGAAAGAAGGAATACGCCAATTTATTTGTAATGCAGAGCCGTGGGACTGTGGCAGCATTGACGGAGAGGATTTAATGGAATTTGCCATATCAATAGGAGTAGGGGCAAAATTACCTTACAATCGTGCGATACATGGTGATTACATTGGTGATGGTATAGAAGAGGGTGACGAAATTTACTGGTTTGGAAAGGAGGATTGAGATGGAATTTGTAAAACTAGACCCAAAAACTGGTGTGTTCCATTTTAGGGAAAATGATGGTCGCCCCCTACATTTAGTCTCTGAGGGTGCAATGGATTGTGCTTGTGCAAACTACCGAAAGGAAATTGAGGAATTGAAAGATTTCTGTGTCTGGCTTACTGGATGCGGGTATGATTTTTGCAAACACGAATATTTTTGTAAAATGAGAGATAAGCTTTTGAAGGGGAAATGAACGGTATAAAATGGGCTTGAGTACGAAATCCAGAAGCGTTAAACTATACAGCCCAGGATTACAATTATTCTGGGGGAGCGGGTCTGCCCTTATAGTGGCCCATATTTTAACCGGAGGAAACTATGAAAGATCTAAACAAAGTCGAATACGTGTGCATAGGCTGTATTTTAATCTGCCTATTTCTGTTAGCCCTTAACTTTGCGGGGGTACTGCAATGAGTGATCATTGCCGATGCGGGAATCTCGCTACAGTGACGTGCAATGGTGCGCTGTATTGTCATGATTGTTATACTAGATTGGGATTTGACAAACTGGACATTTCCAAGAAAGGCGGTATGGACCAGTGCAAAGCAGCAGCTAAGGAAGAAGCAGAGAGAGCCAGTGCTGAACTTGAAAGACTGTCCCGGTGTGAGAACTGCAAGCATGAGTATAAGGCTAAGGCTCACCCGCTGGATGAACAGACAAATTATTTAGTAGATTTGGTTGTAAATAACAGTACTGTAAGCGGGGATTATTTCGAAAAAAAGCTTCGGGCGCTCCTCTATGAGAGTATCAAATACGGTGTAAAATCTATGATGGAAAAACATTTGTATGATGATAAATGCTTCCATGCAGACCTAAAAAGAGACGGCCATGAGGATTGGATTGTATGACATATAAATTTTTAATTACCAAACAGACATGGAAAAACAACAGCGGAAACACTAAGTTCTCCATAATAAAAGTTTCGTTAGACGTTGATACACTGGAAGAAGCTGTCTGTCGTATACATGCGAAGTACCCTAATTATCATGTTGACATAGATTGGAGGAGTGATGCAGGTAATCATTGCCGGAGGGCGTAATATACATGACTATTGCATCCTATTGGATTGTATAGTTAAGTCTAAATTTGACATAACATCTATCTCCTGTGGATGTTGTAGTGGAGTAGACGAACTAGGCAGAAGATGGGCTCGTCAGAACCAGATACCTGTGAAGTTTTTCCCGGCCGAGTGGAAGAAGTGGGGGCGGAAGGCGGGTCCTATAAGGAATAAGGAGATGGCAGTAGCCTCTAGTGCCCTCATCCTTCTCTGGGACGGTAAAAGCAAAGGGAGCCTCAACATGTTCTATGCCGCTAAAAACTATGGATTAAAGGTTTACGAGAGGATTATTGATGGACCAGAAAGTATTGCAGATAAAACTGCGAAAAAGTGAAATTGAGCGTTTAGAACTCCTGAGAAAGGAGTACGGATTTTCAAGGGCAGACTTAATCAAACAGGCTGTTCGAGAGTTTATTGAAAAGAATTCTTGACAAACGGGTATATGCGGTATATATTGGATATACACACTAAGCAAAAGGAGTCAGTAAATGCCGAAAAGGAAGAATTCTAAGGCAATTTGCTTTAACATGGACGAGAAATTAACGAAACGATTGGACGATTATCGTCTCAAGCATCTGCGTCCATTTGAGGACCGGACTAAATTTATGGAAAAGGCGGTATCATTACGGTTAAAAATGTTGGGGGAAGGTGGTAAACGGTAATTTCTTTTCGTAGGATATAGTAAAAAGGAGAGAAGAAATGTACCCAGCAGACGCGAATGCTATTGCCTATGCCACAATAACCGTTTCAGTTGCGGCTGTAGCGATAGCGGTAATAAACAAGTGGAAACCGGCAAAAAAGGAAGATACGAGTCAAAAGGTGGATGAGATAGTGAGACTTTGCAGGCATTTAAAGACCAGGGCGGATTCAGCTCACGAGAGTCTTACAACGATGAAAGCAGCCTTAGACATGCTTGAACGGGGGCTGGATAGTTTTTTAAACTTAAAGAGGCGAGGGAAATGATACGATTAAAGGAGATAACAGGAGACAGCTATTATTCCTGCCTGGAGCAGTTGAATGAGGATGCTACCATAGAGGTTGTTAACATAGAGTCCGGAAGCTTTTCTAAGGAGCCCTACAGTATAGGTTTTTATATGAAGGTCTGGTATAAGGCTATTCCTTCTGGGTGTATTTCAATTAGGGGAAGCGAATGAAGCGTAGAAACTTTCTTCAATGGTTGGGCCTGGGGGCTGCAGCAGCGCCTTCTCTGGCTAAGGAGTTGAAAGAATTTGAGATTCAGGAGCCAGGTATCTATGACATAAGTGCTGGTGATTTGCAGGGGACTTATGATGTTGGAACAGATTCTATGAAGTCCCTTATTCTTAAGAACCAAAGAAAGCAAATGGAGAACTGGGAAAATAGGCTGAGAAGTGAATCAATGATATCAGACTCCTGGGCCAATCTCACCGGGCATGTTTATCTCCCGGGTAAAAAGAAGATTCGTATGGTGATTGATGCAAAAGTAAAGGAAATTAGGGAAAGATGGGCGAAGTAAACGGAAAGAAGCGGATACCTAAAGAGGTATTGGAGAAGTACAAGGAAGTCCTCTCAGGAGGCCGTAGACAGGGTTTATCCGGGAGAGAACTACGTAGGTGGGCTTACAGAGCGTTTAAGAAGACGGAAGAATACACAAAATTAGCCACTGTCCCTTTCACAGAGATGGGGCCCCAGGAGGAGGAGATATGAATAAATGGACAAAGAGAGTATTATGGACAGCCTTTGGCGCCTGGACGGTTTGGTCCTTATTGGTAAACTACTGGTTTTTCACCATGGTAGGCTATTTACGTTTTTGAGCCTGTTTCTTGGTTTTCACTGTAGAAGGGGGACGTTTGAGTTTACCGGACTTAATTAAAGCTTCATGCTTAACCTTTAATTCTTTAAGCATATCCCGAACTCCCTTACTTCTTGCTGCCTTTAAGGGACTGAAAACAGGGCTAGGTCTATCTTTCTTCACCTTCTCATATTCACCGCCATGATGCTTGAGAACGTCACTAATCACACTCCCAAGAGAATCGCGCTGTGCTTTCGTCATCTTCCCCAGATTCATTTTCAAAGCTTGTTTTTCATGCTTCTCTTTTTCTTTACCAGTTAACTTACCAGGCATAAAACCTCCTCTTAATAACTTACTTAATAGAAATTATACACTCCCAGCAAAAGGAAAATAATAATGGATGCAGCACTACAAATACTAGAAAGTCATGAAAGAAGCATGGATATGGGTAGGGCTATGGAAGCTAAGGAGCTGTAGATGACTGATTATTCCCCAAAAGCCCTAGCCAAGAGATTCCCTGTCAAATATGCCCAGGACTCCCAAAAAAAAAGAATAACCCTAGGAGATTTAGTCCAGGAATACGTCCTCCTAAGAGAAATAGGCTGCACATCAGAAGAATCAGTAGACTTCATCGACAGAGAGTTCCTTTTCGGAACCTGGGGAGAATACTCAAAAAATCTACCAAACCAAATGCTAAGAGATATCCGTGGCTTCATCCATCATGTCTACGACTACACCAAGGAGTTATAATGGTTGGCTATTCTTTATACGATCTCCTTGACGAAGAAGGGCAAGAAGAATGGGACTACTGGGTAAATCTTAGGATATTGCGATTCATTTGGTCACAATTACCCATAAATCACCCTCTATTGGAGTATGAGGATAGGCAGGTGCAGGACAGCCAGTCCGCTTAAACTTACACGGAACCGAAGGTAAGTGTTCCATAGGTCCCAGTAATACATATACCAAGTAACAACCCCTAAACACATTTGCAGTATACCCGTTTAAATTTTAGAAATTCTATATTTTTTTAAGCTATAATCCTATTTTTTAAGAGAGTAGCTCACAGGGAGAGAGGAGCGTTCAGGAGTAGAGAGGTATTATTCTCCTAAACCGCTCCCGCCCAGCCGCCCAGCTTCGGGGATACCCCACCCCTTAGTACTCACTTGTGCAGTGCCCTAGTGTTCACTACTCACTATAGTGCTCAAAACAGCCAATTTAAGCCATTTATATCATGCTATACCAATAGTAAGTCATAAGGCTATGCTTATAATATACTATATGGTATATGGGTACTCCACCGGGAGTAATTGACACATACGACCTAGAATGGCCAGTTAGTGGGTAAGGGGTGTTGAGAGGGGTATGCGGATAATGTACTATTGTAGGCTAGTCTATCTTAAATGCCGGTAACTCGCCGGGTGTCTCTGACTGGGGTAATAGCTGTTTATCGCCCGTTTTGGCAGGTTTCGACAAATAGTTGTTTATTTGGATGTTTACTTGTTCATTTCGCTCAGTTTTTGAAGTATTTATGTCTATTTTGTCTTGATATCCTAGCTTGTTAATTGCATAGAATTTCGCAAAACTTGCGTTATATTGGCCAGTTAAGCCGAATTGTACTACCATCTCCTCTGTTAAAATCCCTCTATACTTATTAAGCGTTTCAAATAGATATGGGTATTCAGCCTTCCAATTCCAAAGGGTGGCTAGTGTAACCCCAATTGCTTTGGCTAGTTGGGTAGCTGTCGGAAGTTTGTTAGGGACCATTTTCATTTCAGTAGTGACGTTGCCTTGTTTATCCTGCTTATCGACGGGCATTTCATAGTAGAACTCATAGTTTTGATAGAAGTTTATCATTTTTCTCATTCTAAGCTTACTTAGTTTGGACTTAGTACCAATAAGCTTTTGTAGATAGCCTTTAATAACCTTTTCATTGGATTCTCTTCTTATATCGTTAATATCTTTTCTGGAGACGTTTTTAGCGTACTGAGCTATTGTCATACTGTTCTATCCTTTCACTTCGATTCTCTTAGAAATTATGGGGACACCCCACTATCGTGAGTGTAGGGCTCTCACTTCGTTCAAGATATGGGCTCTTTCTTAAAATAAAATTTGACTTTTGGTCTATGCCGCCCTATATTAGATACAGCTTAATATTTGAATTGATAAAGAACTATTAATTTTAATCACTTAACAATAGGGGCTAATTATGCGGATTAAATAAACAACCATTCTCAACAGAGATACACGATAATATATAATTAATTAGATATTATAGCCTTGTCATAACCGGCAAGGCTTTTTCTATGCCCTTTCACGTATTAATACTATTACTGCCCGCTTGTGCACTACTGCAAACTTTCTTTACTTTCTAATCGTTTTTGCTATCTATTCAATCGAAAAAGGCTACAATTCTTTCTCTTTTCTGCTATCTTTGGGATATGCCAGTAAAAACTTTTACAACACAATCAAACAGGAGACTAGAGAAATGAGCCACTTATCAGATTTAGAAACACTAAAAGAATGCAAATGGACACATCCGAGTGATTACGGGGGACATTCTCCTGATGGAGACTATTGTGTCTATTCTCGAAACAGAGGTAGTAGTATACTCGAAAACTGTAATTATGACATAATCCTTGAGGAACTGTCAATATTAGATAAGAAAGTATATGATTTTCGCGCTGGCCATTGGGCTTGTGGATGGATAGAATATATAATAGTACCCGCCAATTCCAATAAAAAAACCCTCGAAAGGGCTGAAGAAATACTCCGCTCGCTTGCTGATTACCCTGTTTTAGATGATAGCAAATGCTCTGAAATGGAAATTGAAGCTAGAAATGAATATTGGTCCAGCCTAGATATATCCGAAAGAATAGAGCTAATCAATGAGGCAAATGGCAATATCTTTGCTGCACGTCACGACTATATTACAGAAAATGCAGATCCACAGGGTTTCATGTTAGAAGAGATTTGTTAACAAACAGGAGACTAGAGAAATGTATTCATTTTATGCAAAAAACTACGAAAAAGACCAAATCTATATTACAAGGCTACAGCTAATAGAAAAGATAGGCTTTGATTACAAAAAAACAGCACAACGATATAGTTATTTTAATGAAGCGTTTTTAGGAATAATCTTAATAGAAGCTTGCTAACCAATAGGAGTAAAGAGAAATGAGCCAAAATTCACACGGAGTAATTTGTGATAACTGCGGGAAATACGTATTGCCCATAGTAAACCAAAAAGTAAACCATCACAGCTTTATCGGTGGTGTCGTACTACACTCGCATGTTGAATGTGGGGATACACCGGGCTTTGTTAAAGTACGCAATAGGTTTAACCGGGTTTTGAATGCAGGTTTAAGAGTAAAACGGATAGACAAGACAAGCGATTTACTCACACAAATCTTAACAAAACATTTAACCAATAGGAGTAAAGAGAAATGAAAAAGAATAAATATTTGTATGGCTGGAAGTTTTACGCCAACTATGGGCAAGGCTGGGAGTATGAGTGTTTCGAAACTACCTACAAGGGTATGGTTGAAAATAGGAAAGCGTACAGAGAAAATTGCCCATATCCTGTAAAAATTTCAAAAGGCAGAGAATTAAACTAATAAAGGAGAATAGAGAAATGAAAACAGTACGAGATATATCATTATTAACGTTTTTCGAAAAGGAAGGATTTATCACTCTGCACCATCAAACAGGAAAAAAGGTAACAACTCCCTTTGGAGCGAAAATAACAGCCTATTATATAGACGGTCTAGTTAATGGCTGGTTTAAATACAAAAATAAAACCTATACAAAAGAATATGCATCTGGTTCTTTTAACCCTTATTTAATGGAAAGCTAAAGGAGAATAGAGAAATGACTTGGATACTATGGTACTTAGTTGGACTTTTAACCCTGGTTTTTTTGGCCGGGATAATTTGGGAGTAAAACGGATAGACAAAACAAGCTATTTACTCACACAAATATTAACAAAACATTTAACCAGTAGGAGAATAGAGAAATGTCTAGAAAAACAGCAATTGAATTAATCAAAATATCTGGATATCACCAGGATGGTGACTGGGTAAGAGTCTACTGTGAAAATAGAATAAGTAGACAAGTCGCGGATAAAGCCTATCAAACAGGATACCAGATGAAAATGAACGGCGTAAAATGCAATTGTTTAAACTGTAAAGGGGCGTGAAATGACCGAATACACGAAAAAACAGCAAATCACTTTCATAGAAGAATTGTTTTACAAATTAGCAAGAGCCCTCGAAAGTACACGCCACTTTAAGCAATTTGTCAATCAAGTAAAGAAGGGCGAGCGAGATCACCGCATACTGGCACCATATGGAATAAAAAACGGCTTAACAGTCAGTCAAGCAGTAAAATACTTTGTCTGTAAATATATAGCAGAGGGAAAAATAGACAAAAAGCCCGATTGCAAAAATATTCTGTGGGTGAAAAGTGAAGTTTTTTATGGCTATTCTCTATATGTGAACTATAGAAAAAAGCTTTCACCCATTCTTAAACCAGCTATAACCAAAAGAATCAAACAGTATGATTATCCAGAATATATGAATAGTTAAACTTAATAGCCCGGTTATCCGGACAAAGGTAAAAGGGTGAACACCTATGAATAAGTACCCACAACCAAATAACAACAGCCAGGGACGGCACAACTAAGGAGCAAAGAGAAATGAGCCAAGAAAAATTAGAGGCCGGGTATTGCCCGCGCACTTTCATAAATACCAACTCACACAAACCAGTAAACAGCCACTACAAACAGGGGTATGTTTGCTTTGTTAAAAACAGCGCCGGAACTAAATATTATAAGGAAAACGAAGTTGATGAGGCCTTGGAATACGCAAGGGCTACGGACGGTAAAGTTGGTCAGATTTTTAAATATTCAGACAAATAGGAGCAAAGAGAAATGACTTTAACACAAATCAAAACAGCCATAGAAGAAGGAAAAAAGGTTCATTGGGGCAATTCAGCCTATGAAGTGATAAAGGATGGTATAGACGAGTATCTGATAATGTGCTCCCATAATGAAAACTGCATTGGACTCACTTGGAAAGATGGTGTAACCCTGAATGGTAAAGAAAGTGAATTTTTCATGGAGGAAGAAGAGAAATGAACAGAGAACAGGCAGAAATACTAGAGAAAAAGCATAATGTAGTCATTGATGAAAAAGGGCTTCAATGGAATATCAACGATGCTCAGTACGGCTGGGAACCTATACCTGATGAATGGTTGAAAGAACTGGAGGAAAATATGGACCAATGTAATTGTGAACAGGCCTTGTATTACAAGAAAGTGATTTCTGATTTAGCAAAAACCTGCAAAAACGCTCTTGAAGATTTACTCGCATTAGGAGCTAAAGACAGTCAATTAAGCGGAATAATTCCAGAACTCGAAAAAGCCATTAAAAAAGCGGAGGAAATAGAGAAATGAGACAAACTACAAATATTGACGGAGCACAAGCCGCTATCTATGCCCATAAAATAGCTAAAGGGGAATCTATCCACACAGGCCCACAGGAGGGCGTGATAGAGCTAATGACTGATTTGTGCCACTATGTAGGAGGAGACTGTTTAAAAGCTGACAAGCTCTTCTCTGAGGCTCTGAGAAGGTATATAGATGAACGTTATCAAAGGAGGACAGCATGATCAAGAAAATTACTTTGGATTTCCTGAAAAAGAAAACCGCTTGTGGTTCTGGTGTGCGCTGGTTCAAACGACAAAAAGAGGTCAAACCAGTAAAAGTACTCAAGGCCTTAATGGAAGATGGCCATAGCGACAGGGCAAATTGGCTGGTTGTCAGGGTGATGACATATAAACAATATGTCTCATACGCTGTCTTTGGCGCTGAACAGGTCATAGATATTTATGAGAAAAAATGTCCATGTAATGAAAAACCTCGAAAAGTTATTGAAGCGGCTAAAAAATGTATAGAAGATCCGTCTATGAAAAATAAGGCTGCTGCTGCTGCTGCTGCTGCTGATGCTTATGCTGCTGCTGCTGCTGCTGCTGCTTATGCTGCTGCTGCTGCTGCTGCTTATGCTGCTGCTGCTGCTGCTGCTGCTGCTGCTTATGCTGCTGCTGCTGATGCTGCTGATGCTGCTTATGCTGCTGCTGATGCTGCTTATGCTGCTGATGCTGCTTATGCTGCTGCTGATGCTGCTTATGCTGCTGCTGATGCGAGAGAAGAAATGAGACAGAAAATATTAAACTATGGAATTAAATTACTGGGGGAAAAATGATACTATCAGCCAACAAAGAAGACCTACACAAAATAGGTGAACTATTCCTTGCCTATGGGTCCAGGCATGATGAAACCAAAGAGCTGGGAACACCTAACCAGGTCTGTTATCTCAGAAAATGGGTGCTAATTGACAAACAATTCCGTGCAGCCGGTTTAAATGATGCCGGTAAACTAGCTGATTATGTCTATATGAAAGATAATGAACAATTAACCATGATATAAGGAGAAATGATTATGAAACACACACCAAAACCATGGAATATTGATTATGGAAATTGTCATGTTGGAGGTATTGCAACGGTATATGGTCTTCCTGGCGAAAGAAAGATGCTTTCTCCCGATAAAAGATGGGCAGAAATATGGGCTCCTCATTCTATCGATGGAAAAACTCAAAAAGCCAATTTGGACCTAATCGTCGCGGCTCCTGATTTACTGGAAGCCCTGAAAGAAATGATTATAGCCACTGACTGGGAAAACCCTCCAAAAAGAGGAAATGCTATCTACCTGGATGCAGTTGCCAGACCAGCTGCCTTAAAAGCTATTAAAAAGGCGGAGGAATCATGAGTAAACCAGCATTTCCAAGACCAATGTCCTGTGATCCTGAAGATTATCGAAACCCTGAATATTATTGTGGTCAGACAGGCATGACCATGCTTGAATACGCCTCTCTTGAAATATTAAAAGGGTTGATGCTTCGACATAAGGAAGATGGATATGAGGATGACGCCGCAATATCAGAATCCGTTAGACTAGCAAATAGATGGATAGAACGCATTGAAATAGAAAAGAAATAAGCTACGTCGAAGAAGATGAAGAACACGAAAGGAGACAGAAATGATTGAATTACTAAGAATTGGCATTCCAACAACAGTAATATTCATAGCCTGCATGGTTTTCATATGGGCCCCCGACAAATGCTGGAAAGGAATAGGCCTAGCATGGATACTAGTACCCTTTTTCATTCAAATTATGAGGATAGCAGATGCCCTGCAAAATATTTCAAAATAATACTTGTATTATGGGTTTAAGTATATTATCTTGGGAGAAGTGCTCTAGGTTGGTGTCATGGCCAAACCGAAAGCCCTCCCGACATCGGGTTGAGCACTTCTCTAAAAGTCGGGAAACAAGGATGTCGGAATCTAACATGAAATTTTCCGAGACCAAAAACCCAGAGTTTTTCTCTGGTCTGAGCTTTCCTCAACAAGAGCGAGCGAGTGAACACGTTATTGTCAACTCGGATGGAGCTTGAGAGGGTGCGCAATGGGCGGTGGACACGTTCATTGGGGGGTTCTTCCCGGCATTACCTAAGATTGTGTGATCTTGGGGGCTGGGGGGTTTTGGTCTATACTACGTATTATTTTAAAAGCGAAGCGAAATGATTAAACAGAAAGGGATAAAATGGAAGCTGATAATATAGGTAAAAAAGAGATATTAGAATTACTGGATAGAATGGAGGCTATGGGCCTTCCAATGGTGGAAGAATGCAGAAGAGAACTAGAAATTGCTGAAATGACAGGTTCAAAATTATTATCAAATATTGACAATGAAGATAT
>JAAGZO010000215.1 GCA_024206195.1 bacterium
ACTCGTTCAAGTAAAACCTCTACAACCTGTTTCTGCTCCTATCAAGAACAGTCTAACAAACAAAAATCAAATAGTAGTAGATATGACTGCCATTTCGAGTCCTACAAATGGAGGATCTCCTATCATATCTTACGAGCTACAGTACGATAACAATTCAGGTGGAATTACTTATACAACATTAGTAGGTGCCTCAGCTACTCCATCAATGGCTTTGCAATATACACTTTCTTCTCTTATCTCAGGCAAGTCTTATATGTTCAAGTATAGAGGAATAAACATATATGGAGATGGTGTATTCTCTAACCCTACTACTATCGTCGCTGGAAATATTCCTTCTCAACCAAGTTCTCCAACGGTTTCTTATTCGTCATCAGATATTAAGATAACATGGACAGACTCGTCAGATATGGGCGGGTTGAGTGCTACAAAATACAGAGTAAAGGTGAAACTAACAGACGGAAGTTACAAAGAAGACACGACGAACTGCGATGGTACAGATTCTACAATAAAAACAAACAAGTACTGTGATATACCTATGTCAGTGTTCTGGACTACTCCTTATTCGTTTAAGCTTAATGATGCAGTAGTAGCAAAAGTGGAAGTAGAAAATAGTCTCGGATGGTCAGCTCAATCAAATGACAGTAACACTAATATAGTTACTCTTCTGAAACCAACTACTCCTTCCTCATCTCCTACAAATGGAAGCACAACAACTGAGTCTCAGATTGAACTTAACATTACTCCTATTTCATCTTCACCTGAAAATGGTGGAAGTCCTATCAACAATTATACTATAGAATGGGATAATGGCACAACTAAGTCAACATGGACTAAAGTTACTCCTTCAAATTTCACTTCGACTTCTTTAACACTAAAAAGCCCAAGTTTCACAATCAACTCAGGTACCACATACTACTTCAAATATAGTGCTAGTAACATTTATGGAGACAGTAGTTTCTCTGGTGAAACATCTATTCTAGCCGCAGTAATTCCTACACAGCCACAGTCAGTAGTAACTTCTAATGAGTCAGATGGATCTGTAAAAATCTCATGGAATGCTCCCTCGAATATCGGTGCTACTTCAAATGTATCAATCCTAGAATATCAAGCACAAGTAAAAGCATCAGACAATAACTACTACAGCTTAGCATCATGTGGTAACATTTCGAGTACAAGTTGTAGTATTTCTATGAGCACTTTCTTCAAGTCTCCATATAATTTAGTCCTAGGAAATGATATAGTAGCAGAAGTAAAAGCAAGAAATGTCTTAGGATGGGGTTCATATTCTTCTGCAAGTTCTACTAATGCTTCGACTAAATCTCTTCCTCAAACTCCAACTACTCCTCCAATTAGAAACTCAAGCACTTCTCAAACTAATATCTTTGTCGATATAACTTCACTAACTTCTACCCAAACTGGTCTATCACCTATTTTATCGTATAATCTACAATGGGATCAGGGTGTTCCTGGATATTATACTAATTATGCCGGATATGATAATGATAATACTAATCTTAATTTCAATATTTCTTCAGGTATCATTTCAGGTAAAACTTATTCTTTCAAATACAGAGCCAAGAATATATACGGATGGGGTGCTTTTTCTAGTGTTACCTCAATAATAGCTGCTACTATTTCTTCCACTCCCTCCGCAGTTTCAGTTACAGACTCAGGTTCAGATGTCAAATTCTCTTGGACAGCTCCTAACTCAGGAGGAAATACAATTTCTAACTACAAGATCACAATATCCACAGACAATGGTTCAAGCTATGCTGAGATTTTATCTAACTGTGATGGAACAGATAGTACAATCAAACTTCAGTTATTCTGTACTGTTCCGATGTCACTTCTGAATTCTTCTCCTTACAGCTGTACTCCTGGTCAGCTTATAAGAGCAAAAATAAAAGCCGAAAATAGTATTGGTTGGTCAGCTGAGTCGACTCCTAACACTACTGGATCTTTATGTCAGACAGTTCCTTCGATTCCTAGTAGTGTTCCAAGTAAAGGAGTAAGCACATCTATGAGTCAGGTAGAAGTTGATATAGCTCCACTAAGCACAGGTTCAGAGACAGGGTACTCTACAATAACAGGTTATGAAATAAGTTGGGACCAAGGAAAATCATCATACCTTTCTTTAATTGGATTATCTACAAACTTCACTAAAACTTCTTACTTAATCACATCAGGTATCTCTGTTGGAGTTACATATGCTTTCAAATATAGAGCGAAAAATATTCATGGATGGGGCGACTACTCCAGTCCTGGATCTATATTGGCAGCTTCTCCTCCTAATAAAATGTCTACTATCACATTTTCGATCACTGGTACTCAGCTCACACTCAATTGGCTCAAACCATCTGCTAATGGTTCCGATATTACAGCTTATTCAATCAGGATTCAACAAAAAGATGGCTTTTTCTCTCCCACCGCAAGCTGCGATACTTCGATTCCTAACAATCTAGTCACCACTTTCAGCTGCACTTTCGATCAAAGTATCTTATCTTCTACTCCTTACAACCTACTCCAGGGAGACTATATTATAGTAAAAGCTTCTGCAACAAACAGCATAGGCACAGGTCCCTTCTCAGATATCAATACCACAAGTCCTAAAATCATGATAGCTCCACCAACGCCTACATCACCTATAACTGACGGTTCAAGTACTAACGAAACTCAAATCGATCTGAATATTCCTAATCCTTCTAATGATGGTGGAAGTCCTATCACAAGTTATAATCTCCAATGGAATTCCTGTTCTGGTTCTACATTTACTCCAGTAACAAGTATTACATATCCAAATCTCAATCAGAACATCCTTCACACTGATTCTTCTATAACCTCTGGTGTCACGTGTCAATACAAATATACTCTAACCAACATAGTTGGAACAAGCTTAGAATCACCAGTTGTTTCGATTTTAGCATCAACTATTCCTGATAAAATGTCCATACCTACTCTTACTGTAATAGGAAAAAATATCGAAGTTACAGTACTAAAACCTAATGAAAGAGGATCTAGTATTACGAGTTACATCTTCCAAATAAAAGATAGTATCAATGTTTTCAATACAGTCTCTAACTGCTCAATTGATCTTGTCACTTTCAAGTGTACTTTCTCTATGAGTGATATGTTGAGCACTCCATTCTCTCTAACTACATCAAATGATATTGTAAGTCAGGTGTCTGCAGTAAATTCGAATGGTCAAGGCTCTTATTCGGACCCTAGTACTCCATTCTCTGTTCAATCTCTTCCATCAACTCCTGTTGCTCCTGGTGTAGGGTCTAATACAAAGGATAATCAAGCTGAAATTACGATTACACACTTAACAGGTATCAGCACAGGCAACTCTGCTATACTTTCTTATCAAATAGAATGTGATTCTGCAGGAAATAATGCTTTTTCAGTTGTTACTGGTAACCATCCTGCTTCTACATTTTTAGGTACTTCTTATACATACACTGGTCTTTCAAAAGGATCTACATATAACTGCAAGTACAAAGCAATAAATGTATATGGTTCATCACCATATTCTTCATCAACTGCATATAAAACAGCGACTATACCAGATCAGATGAGTCCTCTAGTATCGTTAAACAATGGTCCAAATGTGAAGATAACATTTGGCTTACCAGATAATAAAGGAGATAGTATTACATCAGTATATATTTTAATTCAGCAAAAAGACGGAGGATTTTCGAGTATTTCAGGATGCAACTCAGCAAATCCTGGTATGGGTAATTTAATCACAAATCTGAACTGCTCATTTAGTATGAGTGAGCTATTAAAATCTCCGTTCAATCTTCTCAAGGACGATTATGTGTATGTTAAAGCAGCAGCAGAGAATTCATATGGCAAGGGAGCTTACTCGATTCTTAATACTAGTTCTAATGCTGCTATAATGAAAAAAATTCCTGACACTCCTTCGAATGCTCCTTCTACATCTTCTGTGACTAAAACTCAGGTAGTTATAGCTATGACAGCTGTAAGTTCTCCTAACGACGGTGGAAGTTCTGTTACTTCTTATAACTTACAGTATGACAATGCAACTAATGGCGTAACATGGACAGATCTAGTTGGCTACAGTCCCGACTCAACGAATCTTACTTTCACAAAGACAGGTCTATCTACTGGTTCTCAGTATAAATTCAGATACAGAGTAAAAAATGTTCATGGATGGTCATCATCTTTCTCACCAATTTTATCTGTATATGCAGCAGTTACTCCTTCTCAACCTACAACTGTTACAACTTCACTAGTAGGAACTGACGTAAAAGTATCCTGGGATTTATCAGACGATGGAGGATTACCAATTACTAAATACGAAATAAAATTCCAAGATAACACAAGTGCTTATAAGCTAGAAACGACAAACTGTGATGGAACGCAATCCTCGATCATTTCTCAAAAATACTGTCTAATTCCTATGCTTTCTCTAGCAAGTTCTCCTTTATCTTTACCACTTGATACTCTTTTAGTAGGTAAAGTTTCTGCAACAAATATCATAGGAACTTCGACGAGTTCATCTCCTAATACGACAGGAATAAAAGTCCAAGGAAAACCTCTTTCGCCACCTTCTATTCCTACTGAAGGAACAAACACTAACGACTCTCAGATTGAAGTAGATTATACTGCATTAGTCAGTCCTAATACCGGATATAGCTCAGTAACGTCTTACTCTCTTGAGTGGGACTCAGGAAGCAATGGATTATCTTTTACTCCTCTAGTTGGTTACTCATCAGACTCATTAAATTTAACATATACCAAGATAGGTCTAACAAGTGGTCAGAACTACATATTCAAATACAGAGCTAAGAACATATATGGATGGGGTCCATATTCCTCAGATGTTACCATAAAAGCCTCAACGATACCCTCTAAGCTTAGTCTTCCCCCTACAACTACTAATGATAACACTAATGTCAAAATCTCTTGGGGAGTTGCATATGACGGAGGTGAAACCATATCAGAATACAAGATAGAAATAAAACAAAAGAATAATAGTTTCAGTCAAGTCTCTAGTTGTCTAGGAACTAATGCTACTATCATATCTAATAGAGAATGCTTAGTA
>JAAGZO010000216.1 GCA_024206195.1 bacterium
ATTTCGCCAGATGATCAACCTGTTGTTGAGAAATTGATG
Source organism: bacterium (assembly GCA_024206195.1). Next base: position 40 of record JAAGZO010000216.1, read on the forward strand.
AAATTTGCAGAACGCCGTGGAGAACCTTTGATCACGCAGTTTGATATAAAGACATTAAGCGTCGATTTGAAGAGCCTTGGATACGATGTTCTTGAGAATATTTCCCAAGCAAAATGGAGGTCTTTTTATTATCAAAGTTCTCTAACAGCAGATCTTTGCCCTATATCCGCAGCATATATTGCTCATCTGATGGTTCGTTAATCTCCTGTAGACAAAACGATGGCTCGACCAAAATCTTTCACAAAAAAGAAGAGAGACGCTCTCAACCGAAAGCGTCTCTTTTTCCTGTTTCCTAATTACCTGATCCCCAATCACCTAATCTTAAATAACTCAAGTTGCTACCAAAGGTGGTTGATGGATACAGCTACGACAAAAAGTGCGACCTTCAATTCAAAGCCTTTGGCGGTAACCGCATGAATAGACTTTGGCAATAAACGTTCAATCAGGCTGCCAGTTGTTTCAACAGTCTTTCTAATCGTAGATTGAAGATAATAGAAGTATGGTGGTACTTTTCGCCGAGAGTTTTTCTTGCGTAGAGGCACAAGTTCAAGCCCGGCTTCACGCATCACATCTTCAATCGAGTAGTCATTGTAGGCTTTGTCTCCAGTGCCCCAAGATTTTTCAGGCAAGTCAAAGTCATAAAGGCGCAATGCGCTTGTGTCGCTGAAAGATCCCGGCATCAGGAAAAACTCGACCGGTTCGCCATGTTCTGTTACTAAAATATGAACACGCACACCGTAAAAGTAGCGTTTTTTACTTGGAATATAGCCTCGCCACTCTTCACCTTGGACGATTTTTGACCGGCGGATACGGTAGTTATCACAAACCTGGATTGGAAAACTATCCAGAACATAGGTCGAACGCTCATTCAGTTTTTTCCATGTTTCACCAAGGCGCAGGAAGAGCGTCAAAAAGAGTTCACTGATTGCATGTAGACGGCGATTGAAACGGCTCTTGCTTAACATGTTGGGTACATAACCCATATCGCACATAAAGCGGCTTGCCATTGCGAAATTTCCCTTGAAATAGAGAGCGGCAACTAATGCCGTTGTCATCACTTCCGCATCGCTCATCTTGCGTTGGGAATCTTCATAGTGATGTAAGGATTTCAACATATCTTCGCAAAGGCAAAAAATGACTATAATTTGTGTATCCATGAGTTTCTCCTGTCTATTGGGTATTTGGTTACAACCAATTTACAAGAAACTCATGGATTTTGCTAGACTATCAACTCAAGGTCGCAACTTGGGTTAGTTAGTTCTATTAGTAGGTGCAAGGAATGAGCTTACTTGACAATGCTATTAATTCAATAATTATGGGAGTAGAAGATTACTCATCTGACGAACCTAGAAGAGCAATATCTTCTGCTCGAAACTTATTTGCA
>JAAGZO010000217.1 GCA_024206195.1 bacterium
TTACCATCCGGGCTTATATTACCTAATCCCTCACTTTCCCATTCGAATGTTTGCTTATTGTAAGATCCTAACGGGATTGGCGTTCCCGGAGCAAAACCTCTATTGTTCAGTTGATCAACGAATGCTGAATCCGAAAGCGTCGTACCGTAAGGTTCAACATCAGTGCAGTAGGTAAATGCTGCATCACTCGGCAAATCTGCAGGTAAGTCTTCCGGGTCATTGAAATTAGTAATACAAGTATTGATATCATCATCGAGAATATCCTGCGGGAATGAAAGTTCAACACTTCCATCGTAATTAATGGCAACTCCGCCCTGATAAGTAACTCTGGTGACAACAATATCCTTTAAGGATAAATAAGCATCATCAACAAAGACATCGCCGTGTCCTTCGAGAATACTTAAGCTTTTCTTTGATTCTATATAATGCTGTTTGGTAAATTTAATTGAATATTCTCCAAGACCTGGAGTTGGAAATACATAATGACCATCGGAATCAGTGAAGATAA
>JAAGZO010000218.1 GCA_024206195.1 bacterium
ATGTAGGTGTAAAGCAAAAAACACTTGATATAGGCCAGGTTGTGTGAACTAGGTTGTTTTTATTGAGCAAATTGGGTAATAACCTGGGCGGATAAGTCTTCATTGACTTGTCCAGAATTCTGCCCATGGATACCTCTGTTCAAACATGACTTCGCCATTATGTAGTCTCCACAAGACCTCCAGTCAAGACCTGGTTGTAGCCTCAGATGCTTCTTCTGACTGCTGTTCCTTCTTTGCCTTGGTTCAATAGGCTTAGAGGCTTTTCAGTCCTCTAACTCCTTCTTTGCCTTGGCTCAATATCTGCCTCAAATCATTTAGAAATCCCGGGGAAGTGAAGAAGATTTATTCTCATGAAGAATTCAAAAGACTCAGTGATCAGACGAAGCTCACGATTTTTGATAAGGTGATGGAGCTTCTTCCACCTTCATCATGATCGTGATGGTTAGCAGTGAAATGTACGAAACAACGACTTTACTTTTATTGCTTGATATGTTCTTGTTGTGTAGGGTGTAGGGTGGAGGGGGAAGGTTGTTTGGATTTGTTTAGGTTTGCATTGTTGCTTTACAGTAACTGTATATGTACACCTTAAATGTATATGTTAAATGTGATGTATTAGGTGAAATGTGATGTAAAATGTTAAATGTGATGTTAAATGTCAAATGTGGTGTACCATGTGATGTAAATGTAATGTGATGTACATGGAGCAGTCTGTAGTAGCCACATTGAAATTTGTAAGATGGCTAAATTCACTGTAGATATTTTTTTGCTTTGTTTTCTTTGGTTGCTTTATGAATATCAGTATGTAATTGCATTGGAAGACAGTCAGAGATTGAGGAAGTTTTGGAGGCAAATCGTAATAAAAGGTCATAGCCCATAAGTAATAAAGTTTCTGTGAGTTTGTAGCCCATAATTGGAAAATTCGTAGCCCATAAGTTCATAGTTGACAATGAGGCACAAATTTGTTTATGAAAAAATTAGAAACCAGTGAAAAATGCTCCCTGCGGGAGCATGAAAAAGTGAAATATGTTCCATCTTTACTTACATGATGAAACCAGACATGTAACAAAGGCAGAAACCAGACATGGAAAAAGGAAATATGTTTTTTCATCAAAGTGCAACAAAGTCAGAAACAAGACATGGAAAAGGGGAATATGTTTTCTTCCTCGAAGCGTAATAAAGTTAGAAACCAGACATGGAAAAGGAAAATATGTTTTGTTCCTCAAAAGGGGAAAGGGAAGGGGTAGGAAAAACATATTCCATGCCATGCTAAAACCCCCGACCAGTATCTCATGTGTGCAATACTACTGAATGTTGTAAATCAATCAGAGATGTATGGCTGGGAAAATGTTGGATGGGTAAGTAAGTGAGGGAGGGATACGCAAGTGACTATGGTGAGGTGGGGTAGGGTTAGGTGGGTTCTAGTGAGTAGGGTGAGGTGGGTTTGATTCGCATAGGGTGAGATAGGGTCGGTGAGTTCAGTTTTTGAGTCTGGTGGGATTGGATGAAGTGTGCAGTTCTTGAATGTTCTTTATTATATAGGACAAAATAAACAACAAGCCATTGCACAATTCAAGCACAGATTCGAAGGTAAGGTGGGGCAGGGCAGGTATGTCAGGTTCAGGTCAGATGGGGAGGGTTAGGTGGGTTTGGTTGAGGTCGCGATGGGTAGCATTAGGTTATTTTGTTTATGGTGCACTATGTGAGCGGGATTGTCATAGTTTTGAGTCCATTTGATGAAGACATTGGGATTCGGTTGCTTGGGGGTGTAGTTTAGTCCAAAATATGAACACTGGAAGAATTTACTAACAATCAGTGAAAAACAGTTCCAAACTTAAATCAATTCTAGTTCTGCATACAGTGTGGGGGGGGGCTGGTGGGGGTTGAGGGGGTTTTAGCGGGGCGCAGAATATGTTTTTCCTACCTCTTCCCTTTCCCCTTTTGAGGAACAAAACATATTTTCCTTTTCCATGTCTGGTTTCTAACTTTATTATGCTTCGAGGAAGAAAACATATTCCCCTTTTCCATATCTGGTTTCTAACCTTATTATGCTTTGAGGAAGAAAAC
>JAAGZO010000219.1 GCA_024206195.1 bacterium
ACAGCGGACGGGCTCAACAAATACGACGGTTACAAATTTACCGTATATCGCAATATTCCGGATGACAGCACCAGCTTAAACAATAATTACATCAGGTCGTTTTTTGAGGACAGAAGCGGCACTCTGTGGATTGGAACACACGGCGGCGGGCTGAGTAAATTTGATAGAAAGACTGAGACCTTTACTCATTTTTTAAATAAAGAAGATGACCCAATGAGCATAAGCAACAACTTCGTCTATTCTATTTTTGAAGATAAAAGCGGCACTTTGTGGATTGGAACTTATGATGGCGGGCTTAATGAATTTGATCGAAAGGCAGGAACATTTACCCGATATTTGAATCTGGCCGATAATCCCAAGAGTCTCAGCAACAATAAAGTCAGATCTATTTTTGAAGATACCATGGGCAACTTATGGATTGGCACAGAGGGAGGATTAAACAATTTCGATAGGAGGGAGAAAACCTTCACTCGTTACCTAAATCATGTCGATAACCCAAGAAGCATAAGTCACAATGATGTAAGGTCGATATATGAAGATTCCGAGGGACATTTGTGGATTGGCACTGAAGGGGGACTAAATATATTCGATAGAAAAGGGAAGACATTCACTCGCTACTTAAACAATGCCGATAACCCAAAGAGCATCAGCGACAACACAATCATGTCTATTTCTGAAGATACAAGTGGCAATCTATGGATAGGGACAAACAAGTGACTAAACAGATTCAGCCAGAAGGCAAAAACCTTCACCTACTATTTAAACAAGGCTGACAAGCCGCAGAGCATCAGTCATAATAAAATCACATCTACTTTCGAGGATAATGGCGGCAACTTATGGATAGGTACGTCGGGTGGGATAAGCAAATTCGATCGAAAAGCAGAAGGCTTCACTCGTTTTAGGAAACACACCAATCAATCAAAGACCATAGGTAACAACATCGTCTTTTCGATTTTTAAAGACAGCATGGACTATCTCTGGGTTGGGACTGAGGGTGGACTAATTAAATTTGACAAAAAGACAGGAACTTCCACCCTTTATGCAAATGAAGCTAATAATCCAAAGAGTCTCAGTAACAACTTTGTAACATCTATTGTTGAGGATTCCGCAAAAGATTTATGGATTGCTACCTCGAAAGGACTAAATAAATTTGACAGGAAAACACAAACCTTCACCTGTTACACAAAGCAGGCCGATAACCCAAAGAGCATCGGTAGCAGCTTTATCTTATGGCTTCTTAAAGATTCAAGCGATAACCTGTGGATTGGTACTTACGGGGGCGGACTTAATAAATTCAATCCAGAAACCCGAACCTTTACTCGTTACACAAACGATGCCAATAACCCCAAGAGCATAAGCGATAACACTATCCCAAAGATCTATGAAGATAGCAAAGGCACTTTGTGGATTGGCACTGACAGAGGATTAAACATATTTGACAGAAAAACACAAACCTTTACTAGGTATTTAAACCAGGCCGATAATCCAAAGAGCATAAGTCACAACAGTGTCTTTACAATACTAGAAGATACCAGCGGCGACATGTGGATTGGGACCTACGGCGGCGGCCTTAACAAATTTGATCGAAAAACAGAGACCTTCACTCGCTACAGGGAAAAGGACGGTCTGTCCAGTGATTCGATATATGGTATTTTAGAAGATAATAAAGGTAACCTGTGGATGAGTACCAATAATGGTTTAAGCAAATTGAACCCTAAAACACTAACATTTACCAACTATGACAAAAGAGACGGCCTGCTAAACAGTGAATTTGGTAGCGGGTCACATTTTAAAGACAGATTCGGTAGAATGTATTTTGGAGGAACAAACGGTGTCGATGAATTCCACCCCGATGATATTCGGGATAACACATATATACCGCCTGTAGTAATCACTGATTTTCTATTGTTCAACAAACCTGTGAAAATATCTAAAACAAACGCAGAATCCGAAGAATTACAACTTAAGCAACACGTCAATTTCACTAAAGAAATCACTTTGGATTATACTGACTACATTTTTGCCTTTGAATTTTCAGTTCTTAATTACAGACAATCGGATAAAAATCAATTCGCCTATAAACTGGAAGGATTTGATAAAGACTGGGTAGAAACAGATTATCGGCACCGTCGGGTGACATATACTGACCTCTCTCATGGCGAATATATATTTAAAGTCAAAGGCTCCAATGATGATGGTTATTGGAACCAAGATGGAGC
>JAAGZO010000220.1 GCA_024206195.1 bacterium
GAGCGCAATAGGCTACCTGAGCGCAGACCCACTCAATACTGGGAGCCTTTTAACCATTGGAAATATGAATCTGAGCGGCCATTTCGCAGGTATTCTTTGAATAGCATAGACCGAATGAAGCCAGTATGGTTGGGAGGGTCTGAGGTTGTTTTTTCGAGTAGAAATTTTTAATGTTAAGAGTTGATTAAATAAAGGAGAAAGAGATGATTGTAAAAGAATTGATAGAAAAATTAAAAGAAATAGATAGTGAAGCTGAAGTTTATTGTTTATGGGATGGCGCTTTGAGGTCTACAATAGATCATGCTTACATAGGTAAAACAGGAGCATGTGTTTTAGCTGATGAGGGTGAGGTAGCTTATGATGAAGCTGCTAGACCAGTTGATGCGCCAAGCGTTATAGACAACCCATATTGGCAAACGCCATATACAACAGGAAAGCACTATTAATAGTTGATTAAATAGCTGATATAAACGATACTACTTATTAATGATTGTTAAGACTTAAGAAAGGGAGTATAATCAGATTATGAAAAAAGATACTAAAAAGAAAGATGTTAAAAAGCCTGTTGGTGTAGCAATGACTGACAGCCTTAAGGCTAGAGTTCAAGCTGCTGCTGAAAAAGACGGTAGATCAGTAAGTGATTATGTATGCAGAGTACTTGAGCAGAGCGTTTAAAATAAGCCCCATTATCGACTTGCAGGTCTAGGGGCATAACACACATGAACAGGAATAGTATAACTTATGGCTAGAATCCGCACAATAAAACCTGAATTTTTCACCTCTGAGAGTATTATAGAGCTTGAGCCTTTAGCCAGACTCTTTTTTATTGCGCTTTGGTGTGAGGCTGATAGAGAGGGCAGGTTAGCATGGAAGCCAAAGACGTTAAAATATAGATACCTTCCTGCTGATAATGTCAATATAGAATCAATTGCTGATAGTCTTATAGAGCAAGATTTAATTATTTTATACACGCATGATGATGATGATTATTGTCAGGTAACAGGATTTGATAAGCATCAAGTGGTTAATAACAGGGAACGTCAAAGTAGCATCACGCCATTTAATGATGACGCGTGTGTGACGCGTGAAAGAGGCGAGAAAGCGGAAGGAAGGAAGGAAAGGAATGGAAAGGAAGGAATGGAAAGGAAAGGAACTTGTGATTATATACCTTTTGAAGACTTCTGGAATATATGGCCAAAAAAGACAGCTAAGAAAGATGCTGAGAAAGCATGGAAAAAGGCAAAGGTAGAAACAGAGGCTTGGTTGCTTATTGAGAAACACTTAACAACTGCTTATCTATCAACTGAGGTTAAATTTATCCCAAACCCTGCTACGTATATAAACGGACAGAGATGGAATGATGAGATAGCACCTATTAACCAACAACAAGCAATTGAACCTGGTTTTATCGAGCAGCATATGAGTAGAGATTGGGCAGATAACCTATAAGGGGTAAATGATGAAAACAGACAACAGCGAAACGCTAAAGCTATTTGAAGATTTTAGCGAAGATGGAGCGCCACTGGTATTTATAGGTGCTGCTTATGAATGCGGCTCATCTGTAACATTTGGGCACAATAAATATAACAATTGGATTAATGCCATAAATGATTATATAAGCCAGCTAACCAAGGAAAAAGAAGCACTAGAGGCGCGTGTTAATCCTTGGGTGAGTGTTGATGATAGATTGCCTGAAGAAAGCGGGATATATCTTGCTTGCTCTACAAAAGATGGAAGAAGTTATCCTGAAAATATCTTTGAATTCATGTGTGCTTTTGATGCTGAAGCAAAAGATGGTGAATCTAAATGGCAGCATTCAAGTGGATTTTATGATAACGGTATTACGCATTGGCTTAATATCCCATCACCACCAAAAGAAGGGGAATAGATATGAGTGAAGAAAATAGATATTTGTATCATTATCATGCAAGTTATGAAATGGATGGGAAAGTAGTTAATTGGGATGGCGTAGCAAAGCTTGTTAATAGAATTGTTGATCAAAGTGATTTGCACAAACTAAAACAATTAATTGAATTTGATAAGTGGGAAATTATGACCATGAAAAGCTTGTCATATTTAGGTAGGGAAATTGATTCAACCAAAGACAAGGATAAATAACAAACCTGTGCTACAATGAAATTGCTGGCATGGTGAAAGCCCAAAATAAGTTACCTTGATTACTTATCCAGCACCGAATTAAAAAATCAAGGCGGTTAATAAATTTTTAAAACATCGAGGTATTACCATGTATAGAACAATCGAAAACCTATCTGAAATTTTAGAAAAACATGAACTTTGGTTAAATGATGAAGAGGGTGGCGAGAAAGCCGATCTCAGCTATGCCAATCTCCGCTATGCCGATCTCAGCTATGCCAATCTCCGCTATGCCGATCTCAGCTATGCCAATCTCCGCTATGCCGATCTCAGCTCTGCCAATCTCCCCTATGCCAATCTCAGCTCTGCCAATCTCCCCTATGCCAATCTCAGCTCTGCCAATCTCCGCTATGCCGATCTCAGCTCTGCCAATCTCCGCTCTGCCAATCTCAGCTCTGCCAATCTCCCCTATGCCAATCTCAGCTCTGCCAATCTCCGCTCTGCCAATCTCAGCTCTGCCAATGGCGCATATTGCAATTATCTAAACTCAATATTTCTGGATGAATACCCAATCACATATACAGCAGAAGTCATGCAGATAGGCTGTGAAAAACATACTATTGAAGAGTGGGGAGAATTTGACGATACGCGCATTCTTGAGATGGATGGTAAAACAGCTTTGAAGTTTTGGCGTAAATACAAAGACTTTATTTTTCAGGCTATAGAGTTGAGTTCAGCCAAGCCGACTGGTTATGTTGAAGACAAGGATAAAGGCAATGACTGACTATAACAAGATGACAGACTTTGAGATTAATAAATTGGTGGCTGAAAGCTTAGGTTTTAGTGACCCCAATGAAGAATATGATGGCACGATTGATTACTGCAACTCATGGAATGACATTGGCCCTATAATTAAAGAGTATAAAATATCAATTAATTATTTACCATGTACTAATCATTGGTCAGCTTGTGACGGGCATGATTCTCAAATATATGCCATAGAAAAAGACAGCCCCAAACGAGCCGCTGCAATAGTATTTTTAAAGATGACACAAACAAAAGATAAGAGGTGATTTTATGGATAAAGTATACGAGTTAGTTTTTTTAAACTTTGATGACATGTATTTTTCATGTGGTTTATTTAAAACTTTTGAAGAAGTAGAGGCATATATAAAAATCGGAATAGAATCAGGTGAATCTATCGCTTGGGATTCTGATGTATGCGATCAGGAAAGACTAGAAATAATCGAATACTCTTTTGGTACTGGCGATAATTTAAGAAAAGTCATCAAAGAAGTAACTAGAGAATACGTTTTTGCAGGAGAAGATGACGACGACGGCGAATGGAAAATTATTGAGGGCTAACCAATGAACATAAAAGAACAGCTATCAACCATACAAGACAGTAACAGCACAGAGTAGAGGCGATTATGAATATAGGCGAGAAGTATAAAAAGGCGTATCCGTTTATTCATTGGGTGAATGACTTCTATACATTTGATGGACAGGTTGATACTGATGAGGGTTGGTCGGGTGGATGTAATAAAGAGGAAGAAGCTTTTGAGGGTTATCATGGTGTTTCATATTCATGTGATGGTGAGGGTTTTATAGAGTATGAAATTCTGGCAGTAGTTGAAATGCCGAGAAGATACCAAGACAGGGTGATTTATTGCGTTGAATTAACTGATCCTGATGGTGGAGTTAAGAAAAAATCAACAGCTTACATGGTAACAAAAAGTAAGTTTCAGGAATGGATTGATAGATTTCATACGTCATATCCGTTTGATTATGATTATTAATTAAGGATTAACCAAAATGACTAAACAAACACAGCTATCAAACAGTGAAGAGGTGTAGATATGCAATGGGAAGAAATAGAAACAAATCTTGAAAGAGCAAAAGTACCCGGTGGGTGGCTTGTGAGGACTTATACAGATGTGTTTCATTTAGATAACGGGATGTCTTCAGGTGGCGAAGGATGGGATTGGCGCGTTGCTATGACGTTTGTCCCTGATGCTAATCACGAATGGGTTATTAGTGAAGAGGTGGAGTAGATGAAAATTGAAGAAAGCAAGAAAAAAGCATTAAAGATATTAGATGCAATGAAAGGTGAATCTGATATAGAGATTTCATGTGATGATGAAGGATCAGGATGGCTTGATATTGATGGTGTCACTTTTTACTTTGACTCAGAAAAGAATATAACGGAATCGGTAGTTCCACTTTAGTTAACAGTTATAGAGGGTAAGAGAGATATGAAAGGTGATAATACTGAAGTTGAAGAAAGAGCATCAGAAAAAGCACATGAATTATTTGAAGAGTTGATGGCATTTGGTTGTGATGCTCATTTAATTAGGCGCTATTTTCTTGAGTATGAGCAACAACTCGCAACCACCAAAGCAGAGCTTGTAAAACTCAAAACTAGGCTTGAGATAGATGAAAGATTCCCGCATATTGACGGAATAGCTGCGCGTGATGAAGAAATAAAACAGCTTGAAAGGAAATCAGACAGGCAAGAGGCAGAGCTACAAACAGCAAAGCATGATGCTGTTGTTGAGGCTGAGAAGTTAAGGCTAATAAGATATAATTCACAATGTAGTTAATATAATTCATCAAGTAGTAAGGAAAGAGAGTGAAGAGAATCATGTATATTTTAATAAATGAAAAAGAAGAGAATAAAACAAGATATTACAACGGTTGCCACTTTCCAGGGATAGATAACGAATATACATTCCTAGACAGGTCAACTAAAGATATTGCAAGGGCCACACAATTCACAGATAGCCAAATAGACCATAATCTAGAGAAAATAAGAGCCTCTGGATTAACTATTAGAAGTGTGTAATAGCTCATAATTTATACAAAATAATAAAAAGATGTTATAATTCAAAGGAATAGGAGATAACAATGGCTATTAGAGATTTAACGGAAGAGTATTACCAGTTTTGCGGCTCTGAAATTCAAGAAGAGTATCTAAAGTTGTATCTGGAATCAGGCAATAGACCTGATGAGAGAAGCTCTAATATTGTTGCAAAAAAAGCCAAGCGGTCTGAAGGGGTTGTGAGGCGCTCATTAGCTCTAATAGTGGCAAATGCGGCTAAACAGGGTTATGCGCCTAATTGTGATATTAATACGCCAGTGCCTGAAGGGTATAAGATTAGAGGCACTTCTACGCTGTATGATGATGAGGGAAATAAAAAGATACAGTGGGTTAAGACTGATGTAGATAAGGAAAGACAAGAAGAGTTAATGCGGGAATGGATTGAGCATTTAGGCGAGACTATAGAAGCCTACAAGCCACTTAAAAAAATACCCGCACCAAAGAGAGCTAATAAGGATTTATTGACAGTATACCCAATGGGTGACCCACATATAGGGATGTATTCATGGTGTAAGGAAACTGGAGAGGATTTTGATTGTGATATAGCGGAGCGTGATTTATTGGCAGCTATGAGGTACTTGGTTGATAAATCCCCACCATCAGAAACAGCAATAATCCTTAATCTAGGTGATTTTTTCCATACAGACTCTACAAATAATACAACCACTAAGGGAACCCGGGTAGATGTTGATAGCAGGTATAGCAGGGTATTAAGGATAGGTATTGAGTTAATGATTAGCGCGGTAAATATGGCGCTAGAGAAGCATAAAAAAGTAATAGTCAGAAATAATCGTGGTAACCATGATAGCGAAACATCAAAGATATTATCTATTGTTCTTATGTACGCTTATAAAAATAACAGTCGGGTGGAAATTTGGCCGCCTGAAAAGGAGTTTTTCTGCTATCAATTTGGCGGGGTTATGATTGCCAGTTGCCATGGTGATATGGTTAAAATTAAAGATATGCCTAGTTTAATGGCTACACATTTCCCTAAAATTTGGGGTGGTACTATATTTAGATATGCTTTTCAGGGTCATGTACATCATAAGCAGGTTGTTGAGAATAATGGGGTAGTATCTAAAACCTATAATACATTAGCTGCTAGTGACTCCTGGCACTTCAATTCTGGATATATGTCAAATAGATCTATGGAGCTAGAGGTATATCACAAGGATTTAGGGATGATTGAGAGTTATATGTATTCTATTCCTAGAGACTTCAGCCAGCTTTAACGGCCACTTTTATCAATTATGGCCGTTATTCATATTCAGGTGTACATAAATCAACTATTTGCCGTTGAAAAGTAGCTATCATTTCATCTTCAGATAGCCCGATTACATAGCGGTAATCGTCAGTAAGGATTATACATTGAGAGGGTATTTCACCAGTAGTTACTATATCTTCAATGGCTTCCTGAAGGAGATTTAAGACAGTTTCTTTATTAAGCTCAACTACTTTCATAGTGTAAGTATATATCATAAATCAGACTATTTTAATACTCCATGTATATGTAGGCTACAAGCTTTTGAGAATGTGATATAAAATGCTATAATCACTTTTAAGGATGATAAAATGAAAAAGATGGTGTTTTTTCTGTTACTAATATCAATTAACTGTTACGGGTATCACAAGTGCGAGACGTTCTGCAAAGTTTGCCACTACAAGCCAAGGGAAGGATGTCCAGTTGAATCAGGCAACAGAGCAGACAATAATAACAGTTACGGGGACTGCCACTAAAGTAGCGGGGACAGCAACAGCAGCAAGCGGTACAGTAGGCTGGCTTGCCTTCATGCTAGACCATCAACAGATATTTTTACTATTTTTCGCCTTCATTGGTGTCGTTATCACAATGTTTACAGCGGCAATTAACGCAAGGTATCAAAGAAAGAAGGATGAAAGAGAGATTAAGGAACATGAGAGAAATTTAGCAGTTATGGATTACCAGCTGGAACAAATGGAAGCAGAGAAAGAAAGAAAGAGAAGACAAGAAGATTAAAGCAGTTTTGCGCGGTGAGGTTTTACTCCTTTTACCTCTTTATGCTAACCCCGAGTGGTGACGCGCAATCTTATTTACTTGGGGGCTTGGGGAAGTAATGAAAAATCACGATAAAATTATAATTGTCTGCTCAGGGCTATCTGCTCAGGGCTTTAAACCTCCTGGAAACATCCCTGTAATAGCTGTTAACGGCGCTATAGATTGGCTCTGTAGTGCTAATTACTTTTTCACACTAGACCCATCAGAAGTTAATAGAGAACGTATGCTATCAAGGCGTGAAGGTGTTAAGTATTACGCGGCATATAATGAGCCTATACCAAATATAACCATGCTAGAGCGTATTGAATACCCTACTATGGGGATAGGTGGAAGGTTTGCTGGTGTTGCAGGGCTATCAAGGGATAAGAATAAAATAAATACGGGTAACAGTGCTTATGGTGCTTTAGGACTTGCTTTTAATATGGGCGCTAAAAAGATTGTAATTGTAGGGCTTGATGGTAAGAGTGATAGAGTAGAGGGTGGTAGAAGTAAGGACTTATCACATTTACCTATATTATTTTCCACTGCTTTAAGCCAATTAGATGAGGCTGGTGTAGAGGTTGTTAATGCTAGTGTAAATTCAAATATAGATTGTTTCCCTAGAATGACACATAAAGAGGCTATAGAGTGGATAAAATAGAGAAAAAGGAAGCCGAAAAATACACTAAAATGTGGGGCTATGATTCTTATAGAGAGCGTTCTCCAGGAATGAGGTTTCTTGATTTAGCTTTAAGGGCTTTAGCTCCAAAAGTCGGTGAGTCTATTATTGATTTAGGTTGCGGAACTGGTAGAACTAGTAATAAATTATCCGATATGGGCTATAAAGTCACAGCTCTAGATATTGCGTCAAATGCCTGTACTGAATTTAATGGTGATTTCATAGAGTCAAGTATTTGGTCTATTCCTGATGAGGCGGGCTTATTTGATTACGGTGTATGCTTTGATGTTATGGAGCATTTACCTACAGAGATGGTGGAGTTATCAATTGAGTGTATAGCAAAGCACTGTAAAACGGTTTATTTCCAGATTGCTAATTTTGAATGTCACGAAGGGGATAAGATTGGGGAAAGTCTACATTTGACTGTCAAGGGTGCTGATTGGTGGGCAGATATACTTAAAAAGCACTTTAAGAAAGTTGATGTTAATGTACAGACTAAGCACCACTTAATCACATGTAAGAATTGATATGATTGTTGCTTGTGTATTAAAAACTGGTGGCGAATTCACTACAGAACATGTGAAAATGCTTCATAAATCAGTTAAAAAGCACAATAAGCAATTAGAGTTTTATTGTTTATCAGATGTAGATATAGAGGGTGTTAAGTGTATTAGGCTACAGTATGATTGGCCTAAATGGTGGGGCAAATTAGAGCTATTTCGAGAGTTTACGCATCAAAGGGTCTTGTATCTAGATTTGGATACAGTTGTGATAGGTGACATATCTGAGCTATTTAGGAAAAACCTAACTATGCTTAAGGATGTGAATGATTTAACTAGGTTTGGCTCTGGAGTTATGGCATGGCATGGTGATTATTCTTATTTGTATGACATATTCGTAAAAGACCCATATAAGTATATTAATACATACAAGACTAGGCAAAACTGGGGTGACCAGGGCTTTATAATGAATCATCTAGAGAGTAAACCAGAATCTTTTAATTTCGGGCCTTTACATTCTTATAAAATACACTGTAAGCGTGGTATACCTAAAAATACTAAATTAGTTTATTTTCATGGTAAACCTAGACCCTGGGAGGTTAATTTAAATGTCGGGTAAAGGCAGCAAGCAAAGACCAACAGATAAGGCTAAATTTGATGATAATTATGACAGAATCTTTGGAGGCAATAAATGCCATTTTCAGCACCAAAGCCATGCGCCAAACCAGGGTGCAGAAAATACGCAGAAAAAAGAGGAAGGTGCGGAGATCACCAACCAGAAGCATGGGCAAGTAACAAAGGAAAATCAAGACATGAGCGCGGATATGGCTCAAGATGGGACAAGCTGAGGTTAAAAGTGCTTAAGCGAGATAGGTATTTGTGTATGGTTTGTAGGCATGATGGCATATTAACAAAGGCTAATCAGGTAGACCATATTATAAATAAGGCCCAAGGTGGTACAGACAATAGCGACAATTTGCAAGCAATATGCGATAATTGCCACACAAAGAAAACTAATGTAGAGAAAAGGCATGGCAGATAGTGTAGATGCTAAGGGTGTTACTAGTGAGTGGACAGACTTAAATACTCTATTTGGTATCCCGTCAGGCACTGAAGTGCTATTACAAGTTGTAATAGGCTATAATCAGGACTTATTAGAGCTATGGATAGGCCCAACAAAGCCAACAACAGAGCGCGGAGAAGTAATTAAGCAATATGACCCTCCATATAGGGTTAATGCTGGTGAATCTATCATATGGGGTAGATACTTTGTGCCGTCAAGAGATGTAAATCAATATACACCTAATAAGACCACTCGAGTATCGATGCGTGAGGTTGTAAGTCAGGGAGATATCACAGAAGAGGTTTCATTAGGTAATGTACCTGGTAGAACAGCTTTTAGTAAGTTTGGAAGAACCACTAATATTGACTCTAATCAACCTACAACCATTTGGGATGGTGCTAATACTCCTTATATTGATAGGATTTATGTTCCACCTACAGCAGCCCAAATACATACAGTTACTAGCGATGATGGAAGTGATAATGAGACAGGAACAGGAGCAAGAACAATAAGAATATATGGATTAGATGTTAATAATGACCCTATCACTGATGATGTAATAATGGACGGGACTAATGATGTAGACACTATTGTTGAATTCTCTTATATCTATAGAGCTAAAGTATTAACATCAGGCACTCAAAACGTTAATGATGGTGATATAACAATAACAGCATCCATAGACGGAACAATAAGCGCTGTTATTACTGAAGAGGCAGGCCAAACTCTAATGTGTGTGTACAGAGTGCCAAGGAATAAAAAACTACTAATAAGGTCTTATCATGCATCATTGGGTAGAAATAACCCTTCTAATGCCAGATGTAATATTGAAATGATTGCTATAGAGAATGCAACAACTAACCCAACAATAAATTTAAAGCATAGCGTTGGTGTGTCTGTTAACTCAGGTGTAGCAGGAGAGACAAGAGCTTACCCGTGGGTGTTTGAAGCTTTAACCGATATGAATCTCCGCGCTATGGATTGTTCTGATAATAATACAGAGGTCACAGCCTGGTGGGATGGAGTATTAAGAGATGACTAATATAGTGGTAACAAGCACAGCAGACGTTATAAAGGTTGTATTTAATGATCAAGCGCCAGGCAATAAGACAGGGTTTTATAATCGCAACTCTATTGTATTGGTTGAATGTGTCGATAATGATGAGTTTGTAATAGTTAAAAGTAGCACTGGAGATAATTGGGCACTTGATCAAAGTGGAGAGAGTGGAATGGTAGTTGATACTATTAATGGTGTACCTATAACAGATAATTGTAATTTAGTGATAACTCTAGGCGCTCTTATAAAAGCATAAGGCAAACGCTAGATGCACAAGTATAAAGCTATAGGTAATAGAATAAATGTTCTTAGGTTGGATTGTAGAGGGGGGAGGTTTGAAAGTGGTGGGAAGCCGCAGGGGGAC
>JAAGZO010000221.1 GCA_024206195.1 bacterium
GTCTGTGGCTCCTGGTTGGTATATTGATGAAGTTTTAATTGAAACTGGAGAATTAACTTATAACAATCCCGAGGATTGGGAATCTGGCATTGATGATTGGCATGCGAATTATGGCACCTGGGAGATTGGAGAACCGACAAGCGGGCCGGGAGAAGCATACGAAGGTTCTTATTGCGCAGGTACGATCCTTGGTGGTGATTACTGCGATGGTATCAGTTCCCGTTTGATTAGCCAATCTTATACTATTCATGGAAGCGAACAAAATCCTCGATTACGATTCTGGCATTGGTACCATTTTAACTACGGTGATTGGGGTAAGGTACAGGTTCGTGTAGTAGGTGATACTATATGGCAGACACTTGAGGATGGATATTATGGTTATGGTAGTCCCGGTGGTTATACAAGTGGTGGAATTTGGGTTCAACCATACCTCCTCCTAAGCAATTTTGCCGGCCAGGAGATTGAATTTTCTTTTTGGTTTTATTCAGAACCTGGATCAGTGGCTCCTGGTTGGTATATCGATTTAATACATATCGAAGCAGATGATCTTGGTACTATAGATGGATATGTTAAGAACAACGGAGAAGTATATATTGAGGACGTTTATGTTCGATTAGAAGGTACGGGGATCAATGCTATGACCAATTCATCTGGTTATTATTGTCTTTCCCTCATCGAACCTGGTACTTATGATGTATCTTTTGCTCATCCTAATTATTTAGATACGATACTGCCTGGAAATGAAGTAGAACTAAATGATACAACTCACGTTGATGATTTAGTGTTTCAGATTGTTTTTGAAACACCTGTCGAATATGCTGTTGGAGATCAGCCATCATCAGTTTTCTCTGCGCTTCTTAACGATGACGAAGAAATAGATTTAGCGGTTGCAAATTTAGTATCGAATAATGTTTCAATTTTAATGGGAAACAGCGATGGTACATTTCAGGAACCACGATTTTACAATGTCGGTAGCTATCCATCATCAATATTCGCTGCTTTTATAAATGATGATAATGATAACGATCTAATCGTCACCAATTCAGGCTCTGGTAGTATAACGATACTGCTAAATAATGGCTCTGGAGTCTTTGAAATTGATACTACTTATGAAATTGGTGTTTCACCCTCGTCAGTATTTGCAGCTAATTTGGATGATACCAATGGGATGGATTTGATCGTAACCAATACTGGCTCAAATAATATCTCAATACTTCTAAATGACGGTAACGGAAACTTTCCGAGTATTGAGAACTATGATGTTGGTGATGAGCCTTCTTCTGTTTATGCTTCCGACTTCAACAACGATAATAATATTGATTTAGTTGTTACTAATTCTATTTCTAACAATATCTCGGTACTATTAAATGATGGAGATGGGACATTTCAAACCGCTGTTCATAGTGCGGTTTATAATGGACCAATTTCTGTATTCTGTGAAGATTTGGATAATGATGCTTATAATGATATCGCAGTAGTGTATTCCGAAATTGATAGCATCTCAGTTTTTATTAACGATCGCACAGGATCTTTCCCAAGTCCAACCGGTAGTTACGATTCTAAGGGCAGTGGTTGGGATATATTTGGAGCTGATTATGATTCAAGTGAATTCATCGATTTAGTAATAACGAATCATTTGGATAATAGAGTTACTGTTTTATTCAATAATGGTGAGGGTGGTTTCGAGGAGAATGTATACTATGATTTAGGTATTGAGCCATCATCAGTCATCTCTGCTGATTTTAATAATGATAATAAATTTGATTTGGCTGTGGCTATTACTGGTACGGACAGTGTATCAATTTTAATTAATGAATATGAACGGATAGATAATATCCTTGAAACTCAGATACCCCATCATTCTAAGATACTCTGGAATTATCCCAATCCTTTCAACGCCTCAACTAATATATCATTCAACTTAGAACAAAAGTGTGATGTGAATCTCAATGTTTATAATCTTTTGGGTCAAAAAGTAATTACCTTAGTTGATCAAAAGCTGAAAGCCGGCCATCATAATGTAAACTGGAATGCTTCGGAGTATTCATCCGGTATCTATTTCTATAGATTGACAATTAATAAAGAAGCATTTGCTAGGAAGATGACTTTATTGAAGTAGAATAATATTATAAACATTTTGCTAAGGAGTGTCTTATGAAGCGTAGTTTTACTTTTGTTTTTCTCCCAATATTATCAATCGTTTTGTTTCTATTTATCGGATGTAGCGAGGACACTGGAGTTACTCCTGATCCCGCTGATATTACTGCTGCTCAAGCGAAGGTGGATACAGCTAATGGTTTATTGGAGGATATTCTCTTCGATCTTGTTAATTTAGAAGAGATTGAAGAACCTGATGAAATCGATTTTTCAGATGTTTATGCTCTCTATTTGGAGGCATTGAGTTTAGACGGAAACAATGTGGGCGCAAACTTTGGAGCAGGTATCTTAGATATCATTATGCTGACTCAAGATGCCGAGTTTCAAGATGTTTTTGATCAGTGGAAGGAATTTTTAGAACGTGGAGATTATTTCGAAGTTGAAGGAGGTCCCAGTAGCTTATCATCAACAAAAGGTCCGGTTTTCCGTTTAGACGAAGTCTCTCTTCCTGTTAACCTTCCCTTTAACATAACAAGAGGATTTTGTCAGTTTTCTTTGGAAGATGATCCAACAATTAATGAATTACAAAATTTATTAATTAATGATGTCCTACCTCGTGTTGATTATGCTATAGGTAGATTAGATAAAGTAACAGATAGTGATACTTTTACTTTTTATGTAACTCCCGAGATGCAAGGTGATGAGAACGAAGATAGAATTGAGCTTGATTTAACGGAGATATATGCTATGCTGGCTGGAGTTAAATCTCTTAAAGCCTTAATTCTTCATTTTTGCGCATATAATATGAACTTAAATGCTTATACCTACCAAGAAATGGTTGCAGCATTATCTCAAGGTTCTCAATTTGCTACCCTGCATCCTGAAGGCCAGTCCCGGATGTCAACAGCACTTGTTTCATGGAAGGGTGCCGCACAAAATCTGAGATCAGGTATAAACTTTTTCGAGAATGAATCGGATCCTCAATTTGATGATTTTATCCATTATGATTCAGATCCTCAAGATAGTGCTAATCAAAGCAGGGATCTGGATTCATTGAAATTTTACCTTGATAAAGTAGAAAAAAGTCTTAACTCATCAGAAACATTTACGTTTAAAATTGGAGACACACAAAAGAATATAAACATTTCTTTATCATCATTTTATGATTCTCCAATACAGGATTTAAAAGCGTTATTCCCACCATATACTGTTTATCCGGACACTCAGGACGTCGAATGGCAGTATTTCTCGAGGGATTCCACAATTCAGGCAAGTGTATACATAAGTACAGCTGGTTACTATGAATGGTATAGATCGGCCAGCTACCAATTTGGAAATCAGACTTCTTATTATGAAGACATTGATTTCTATGTGTCCGAGTTTGAATCTGCCTGGAGTGAACTGAGAGACCAGCTGTCTGATAGAGATTATGCTTATCTACGTATATCTTACTACGGTTCTCTAAGTCCAGGTAATCATCTAATAATCGGGAATTTGTATTATTCATATTATATTCCTGTTCGATTTAGGTATATCCCCAAAATCATTTGGGAAGCTGATACTTTTGATGAATGGATTTTACCTGATCCCACTGTTGGGGGTCTTTTTCCCGATATAACAACTGATGCTATATTCAAAGGTATATTTGAAATAGATGGAGATGATTGGGAAAAGATCCAAACATGGAGATTGTGGTAATTTAAATCCTTAAAAAAATGATCTTACTTATCACAATAGTATTCATGTTGTTGAGTATTGTTGGATCCACGAATGCTCAACAACATGATCCTTTAATTGGATATCTATTATCAATCAATGAGGATTGCTGGGATATCGGTGGTAACCTAACAACTATTAAACCTCCACAGCTTAGATATCCTTTAGATGTTAAAGAATCTACCAGTGGAGAAGTTTCTTTATCTGGAGTATATGCTGATTATTACAGGAAAGGGGCTCTGGAAACTTCTGATGCTTCATTCAGACGTGGTTTAGAGAGTAAAGTACAATTTCAAGGACATCACCCTTTCCATTGGCTTGTTCATCTCAACAGCAGGAATAATAAATGGAGTTTAAAAATCCCTCACAAAAGCCACGACCAAGTCTTAGCAGCAAGCTATAATAACCGGTCAACTTTTATTGAAAGCAAAGCCAAATTAGATGCCGCAATTATTAGTTGTGGACTCAACACTGGGAAGATGACTCCTACGGAAATGTATTTTGCAGCGGGAATTGATTTAGAAAATAATGGGGCGATCGGCATACTATGGCAAAGAGAGTATAATAGACCTGAGTTTCAGTTCTTAAGGCGAGATGAGCAAGCTAATATAACTCTATACGGAATGCATGAAGGGATTAAAGGATGGATCGCATCTCCCCAAATCGGATTATTTAAGGCGGAAGTGACCATACAACGCTATAACTGGTATCGAAGTTCAGAACAAAGATCGCAAACAACTTTGGATCCATGGGGCGCACAAAATAATTATCATGGATTTATAGCATTAGATGGAGATCATTTAAGGATTGTATTTGGACTGAGAGGACAGGAATTGGATCTGATGGCATATGGAAAGCAAGGCTCTTACCGCTATGCCAAAATCACCAAATTCGATTTAGACCTCAATGCAATGTTCTTGTCTCTTGAGTTCCAAGCAGCACGTAATAAAATAAGGTATATGATAGAAACTGAGTATCTAAAGTGGGATGGTTCTGGTAGAGGCCATATTGAGTTCTGGCCTTTTACTTCAGGCTTAGTTGATTTTTTGGGAATGCGACGCTACTTTATCGCTACTTCTTCTGGAAATCTATCTCGACTGCATCTTGCATTCTCAAATTTAATAAAAAATGCATGGCGGGGTACAATAGGAATAAATCTTGTTGATATCCGCCCTCAAGCAGAAGTGAACCATTGGCGTCCTGAGTTCCTTTTTTTCGGTAAGGAAGACGAACAATTCCATACTCTCGACACCTATAGGATATTGGCGAGTATGATACATTTATCGCTTAAGTATCAGCAAAATTCATGGGCAATACAATATTCAATTACTCAAGCAATTCCTATAAAGAGTTGGAAAAGGGCTACCGAACAACCTGATCAGCCAACAAATCCTATTGAAGATAAAAAAGGATCTGGAGGATACGGTGGAGGTTTTCATAGGATAGATTTTCAACTGTATTTCTAAGAAATCAATGTGGATGATTGCGACCCGTTGAAACAAGTAAAGGGGATGGGATTAGAACATAAAAAATAAATTCACAACACAAGCAATATAGATACAATTGGACTTCCCCTGAAAAAAAGTTACGTTACAATTGCTATATATGGTTAAAAATTCAACTAACCTTCCATATACCTTCAAGTTATATGCTATATTAGTATTTTGAAAAACTCTCACCTTGCTTTACTTACTTAGTCACAAGAAATATTGAATCTGATGATACTATTGGTTTATAATAGTTTTATATATATCAATTGAACATTATGTCCCATCACTCCCGCTACTTTTAACCGCCTAAAACCAATATTGTAAGTAACTGCTTGACAATATTAATTAAATAGATATCTTATGTTATATGCTTAATTAGGGAGCTTCAAATGAAATTTCCTCTATTCATTCTTTTTCTTTTGCTATACTTGACTTCAGTATTAGCAAACGCGGATCCAGGTGACACAATTTGGACTCGAACCTATGGAGGGGATCTTTCTGATAAAGCATACTGCATTCAGCAAACTGCGGATGGTGGATATATAATTGCCGGTTATACACAAAGCTTTGGTGCCGGAGGTTTCGATATCTATGTGGTCAGAACAGATTCTATGGGGGATACCCTCTGGACGCGTACATACGGCGGGACGGATGATGATATAGCCAATTCCGTTCAGCAGACATCCGACGGGGGATATATTGTAGGTGGTACTAGTGCTGGTAACATGTATTTCTTTAAAACAGGCTCTATAGGGGATACTTTGTGGACTCGTACTTATGGAAGTGGGAATATAGGATCAGTTCAACAATCATCAGATGGGGGCTATATTCTCTGTGGTGATTCAGGGTATGTGAAGGTAATAAAAACTAATCCCATTGGGGGCATTTTATGGACCAATACATATGGAAGTGGTAATGATCGCGCATATTTTGCTCAGGAAACATCAGACGCTGGTATTGTTGTT
Source organism: bacterium (assembly GCA_024206195.1). The sequence continues at coordinate 6,269 of JAAGZO010000221.1, forward strand.
TGCGGAAGTTATGATTCACCGGGATCAAACTGGGATATTTTTTCATTTAAAACCGACTCTATTGGTGATACCGAATGGATATACACCGACGGAGGGAATGATTCCGATGCATTCTATTGTATCCAGCAAAATGCTGTTAATGAATATATAGCAGTTGGTTTTACTGGCGGCTCTGGTTATTATGAGAAAGATATATTGCTGGTTCAGATAGATTCTGAAGGGAATCCATCATGGATTCGAACCTATGGTGGTGAAAATAGAGACATTGCAAGGGCAATACAAACAACATCGGATAATAATTATATAGTTGCCGGTGAAACTGCGAGTTATGGAGCCGGAGGCGCAGATTTCTATTTACTTAAAATAGAAGGTGAAGGTGAAAATGGACCTCCGGAAATCATGAACATTTCTCACGTTCCTCAAAATCCTTATCCCGAACAAACATGCGAAGTATCAGCCAATATCACAGATCCGGTATTAATAGCATCAGTCGAAAATTCTCTACTCTGCTACAATGTTAACGGTGGCGGTTACACATGTTTCCAGATGAACAATATTGCTGATTCGTTTTATGCAACTATCCCCGGACAATCTGTGGGAGACTCGGTCTGTTATTATATCATTGCCTGGGATGATTTGGATGATACTACTTATTCAGATACAACATGCTATGAAGTTCTGCCGATACCGTGTCTGACATGCAATACGTATACTACTACTCCATTAGTTCCCAATGTTGATGGTACAATAATATGGAGCTTGAACGTAATGAACTGCGGACCAGGACCAGTTCCCGTATTTGCAGAGATCTACCCTACAGTAGGCGACTGTGCTTCAGGAACCCAGTACGATTTTAATATCAATCGACTGGTGATAAGCAATCTCAACGCCGGTGATTCAACTACTGTCGATTACTGGTACAGGCCGGGGACAGTAACAAGCGTGACCGATGCGGCTATCACAATCGATGTTGGACCATCGATCGATTATTATATCGGTAGCTGTTGCTTTGAATTCAGATTTGCTTATGAATTCGGCCGTCCGGGAACAGAGATATCCTTCGGTCCCGGTGAATGGGGTGAATTCAAGAGAGAAATCATCCCAATAACGTCAGCCTTAGTGCAAAATTATCCTAATCCCTTCAATGCCACGACCAATATCTCTTTCGATTTAGTTGAGGATGGTAATGCATCATTACAAATCTATAACCTCACCGGTCAGCTTGTTGAAACATTGGTGGATGGGCATATGCTTGAGGGACATTATAATATTAACTGGGACGCATCATTGTATTCCAGCGGTATTTATTTCTATAAGCTTATAACGGGTGACAAGACATTTGCAAAACGGATGACATTACTCAAATAATTAACTGCAATTTCGATTAGATTGCGGGTTGGGAGAAATCTCAGCCCGTTTTAAGTTATCCCCCACCCGGTACTCTCGAATTGCGAAAAAATACTATCGGGATTCAGGGATTGGTGAGGAGCACACCCATGGCGAAATCCACCTCTAAAAGCCAGTTCCCTAATTTGAGATTCAATTAAGTAAAATTGTAGATAACCCCGCTAAAACTATCTTGTATTTAAAATAGTAATTTCGTCCCACTTGTTTTCAAGGTTTACATTTCAACTAATATACATAAATCATATTCTCATTAATTTCCTAATCTTTTTGGTATATTTCTATTGCAAGTAAATACAAGTATTGATAAATTTAGATATGCCCTGTGACTTCTTTTGACAAGCTACAATGGGTGGGTATTGATTTTGAAATAAAGAACCTTCTATAATAATTAAGGAGTGATATTATGAAAAAGATTATCGCAGTATTGCTAATTATCGCTTTTAGTTCTACAGCAGTTGCGCAGGATTTAATCAAGCTAAAATCTATTGATGGCCCAATAGAATGTGTAATATTCACTGTGATTGATGGTTTTGTTTTCTATAAGAAGTTGGATTCGGAAAGGACACTTAAATCGGCTACCGAAGAAATAGAATGGATGAAATACGAAAAAAGCCAAGGTATTGTTTACTTTGGAGACAAACCGACTGGGTCCACTGAAGAATCTGGTTCAGATAAGGAAATCCAATCAGAAGAAAAATCCAAGAATGTTACTGAGAAAAAGCTTATAGATGAGAATGGTGGCTATGAGACAGGATTCATTGATGGTAAAACAGCCGCATCAGATAATTATTCGGGAGGAGGGTGGTTCGCTGGGGGACTTGCTAGCGGTTTAGTATTAGGATTAATTGGAGCCGGAATTATTACAGGTATTAGCCAATCCGGAGATGTTGACCCTCCTACAATGCATAGAATGGCGATTAAAGAAAGGTCTGATTCTTATAGAATGGGATATTTTGATGGTTATTCCAAGAAAGCTAAGAAGAAGAGACTTGGAAACAGTTTGGTTGGGGGAATTTTGGGCACAGCCGTAATTGTGGTTGTACTACTAAATTAGTAAGTACATCGTTAAGTTTAGATGTGTTACCCGTCACAAAAATTAGACAAAAATACGCTTTAAAAGACCGACATTCTTAGTTTTCAAACAGATAGAAAATAACATAATCCCACCATTATTATGTACTGTTGACAAATCCCCCAATAATACACTATATTTGCATCCATGAATGCCCTCGGATCAACTTCTGAGATTCTACAGCAGGTGGGGTAGACGTAGTAGTATTTGATAAATGAAAATTACTGATAAATCTCTTTCAGGAGGTTGCTATGAATAAGTTTCTATTCCCCGCATTGATTGTCGTTATGATGCTGTTATCATCAGCTACGGCATATGGAGATAATGTCTTCTGTAGTCCGGACACGGTTCATACGATTCGTGAAATTGGGTCAGGGGTTGCAGGTGAGTTTTATATTGTTAACAGTACACAGGACTCTGTTGATTTTAACCTAAGTTATTGGAATTCTTTATGGAAACCTGAACCTCAGAATGGTTGTGTCCCACCTAATGATAGTCTATTGATGACTTTTTTTATCTGGTCATCGGATGAGTATGGTTATTGCACATTTGGTGGCAATTATTTATTCAGGTTTGATACCAGCGATCCGGAAGATTCAGTAATAAGCGTTTGGGTTGATGATGGAGTTATACTACCGGATCCACCTGAGATTGAAATTCTTTCTCCCGGTTATGGAGAAGAGTATGATATCGGTGATACTATACATGTGGTTGTATATGCTTCCTTTACCGGATGCCGATCGACCGGAGGTGACCTGGCAATCAGAAATGCTAACGATCCCTATGATTTCATCTTTTGGATGGAAATCCGTCATGGTACGGACTATTACTATGGTGATTATATAATACCGGATTTAGATGATTCAGTATTTGTTGTATGGGGCGAGATCAATGACTATGGTGGATCTGATGAAGATCAAAAGTTGTTTTTTATCTGGGGGCCTTCACATTATTGGCCCGGGATAAGAAACATCAACCATACTCCATTCTACCCGGAACCTTATGAACCTTGTACAATTTCTGCAACAATTACAGATGCAAATGGTATTATCGATTCTGCGACTCTTTATTATGATAACGGTGAAGGCTACAGCCCTCTTACAATGGAAAATATCTCCGATTCATTCTTTGTGGCTTTACCCGGGCAACTAAGTGAAGTTGTCGTAGACTATTATATTGCTGCTATCGATGACTCTGGAAATACTTCAGTTTCCGATACGTTTTCATATTCAACTTTGCATTTGATAAGAAATCTAAATCACATCCCATTTTATCCGGAACCCTATGAACTGTGTACAATTTCAGCGACAATAACAAATACAGATGATATTATCGATTCCGCGATTACCTATTATGATAACGGTGAAGGTTATAACTCTCTGACAATGAGTAATGTCTCCGATTCATTCTTTGTAACGTTACCGGGGCAACCAGATGAAACTATCGTCCACTACTATATTTCCGCTACAGATGATTCCGGAAATACTTCAGTTTCCGATACGTTCTGGTATTCTGTTAATATTCAACAGGGGCCAATGATTTCAGATGTGATAAGGAATCCCTTAGAACCCGGTCATATGGAATCCTGCGAAGTCTCTGCTAAAATTCAAGATCCGTTTTTATCAAGCTATGTATCTCAGGCATATCTATATTATAATCCGGGTACAGGATATTTACAGTACTTGATGAGTAATAATGCGGACTCTTTTTATGCTTCTATTCGAGGGTATCCCGAAGCAACGACGATTTATTACTATATCGAAGCGACCAGCAACATAGATTATACCAGTTATTCAGATACATTTTCTTATCATATTACAGAACAAAATTGCCTATCCTGTTCAGCAACGACATCGACTCCCCGTGTGCCAAATTCAAACGGAATAATAATGTGGGATATGGATGTTTATAACTGCGGTTTGCAGCCAATGGACGTATACGGTGAAATATATCCGACAATCGGTGATTGCGCGGGAACGCAGTATGATTTCAACCTCAGGAATTATATAACAAACGACCTTGCTCCCGGCGAATCTTTCACGGGTTATTATTACTATGATCCGGGAACCGTCAGCGGCGTCGTGGATGCAGCCCTTTTAATTAATCTCGGTTTTGTCTATGAATTCTGGTTAGGCACCTGCTGTTTTGAGTTTAAGTTCACCTATCCCTGGGGACGTACGGGTGATCAGATAATTATCGAACCGGGTATCTGGGGAGATGCTGATGATTTGCCAATAATACCTGAGGTTACTGATCTGTTACAGAACTACCCTAATCCGTTTAACGCATCAACATCTATATCTTTCGATTTAGCTCAAGAGGGAAATGTCGTATTGAGTGTTTATAACCTGGGTGGTCAGAAGATAGAAACGCTTATTGATAAAGATATGCAGGCCGGACAGCATAACGTCATATGGGATGCGTCTGTTTATTCAAGTGGTATCTACTTTTATAAGTTTTCTACGGGAGATAAGGTTTTTACTAAGAGGATGACTCTTTTGAAATAGATGGTTTTTCTTTCTCACTAAGGAGATTGCTATGAGAAACGTAATTTATTGTCTTGTGGTTTGTGTTTTTCTAACACAAGCTTGCTTTTACTCAGTTGGTGCTACTGAGATTAATTGGACAAAACATACTATTGATAATTCGTTTGGTGGAGCTCTGTGTATTACGAGTGCGGACTTGGACAATGATGGAGACAATGATATCATTGCAGGAGCTAATTATGATGGGATTGCCTGGTGGGAAAACACTGGAAACTATAATTTTACTAAGCATGTTATTGACGGAGGTTTCGATGGAGCAAGGCGTATTATATCAATCGATTTAGACAATGATGAAGATCTGGATATTTTGTGCGGTGCTTATGCTATAAATGACATCGCATGGTGGGAAAATGATGGCAATAAGAATTTTACTAAACACACACTTGAAACAAGTTATGATGCATTGGGCATTTATGCTGCTGATGTTGACAGTGATGGTGATATAGATATACTGGGAGCTTCATGCGATACCGATGAAATCACATGGTGGAAAAACGACGGTGATCAAAATTTCGAGAGATTAATCATTGATGAAGGATTCGACGGGGCAAGAGATGTTTGCGCAATAGATATAGACGGTGACAACGATGTAGATGTTGTTGGTGCTGCACAGTATTCTAATAATATCGCATGGTGGGAAAATGATGGGAATGAGAATTTCTCAAAGCATGAAATCGATGTCGGTTTTGGTGGGGCACGAGATGTATATGCATTGGATCTTGATAATGACAATGACGTGGATATATTAGGCGCTGCTGTAATGGACGATGATATAGCCTGGTGGGAAAATGATGGTAGTCAAAATTTTACAAAACATTTTATCGATAGTGAATTTGGGGGGGCAAATGACGTTTTTGCTATTGATGTAGATGGAGACTTAGATATTGATATTCTTGGCGCTTCATTATATGGCTATGAAATTGTCTGGTGGGAAAATGACGGTAATATGATCTTTTCCAAACATACAATAACCGACGCATTTAATGGTGCATTTGGAGTCTATGCTTCAGACCTGGATAAGGATTACGACGTTGATATCCTGGGTGCTGCTTCATATGCAAATGACATAGCATGGTGGGAAAGTGATCTTGATCAAGTTTTTTTCAGTTTGTTCTATAATCCATATGATTTTGTACAAGTTATTCCAAAAGATTCAACTGGTTGGTCAAGTTTCGATATCGTTTCAGCTGACACTTTTGGATATGCAAAACCATTATGTGATTCCTCATGGGTGTCATTCGATATCGATTCAGTCTATTTATCCCCCTGGGATACCATGGCAATATTAACATCATTTAATACAATCGGATTAGCGCCAAATAATACTTACCAAACTCAAATATATTTTGAGTCTAATGCTCCTGGATTGGAAAGCGCTTTTATACCTGTTGAGATATCACTCATTTCTTTATTCGAATTAAGTTTTGATTCAACAGACTATATTTTTTGGATTGAGGGTGATTCAACTGTATCAAGAACCTTCGGGCTATATTCCTTTGGAGCAGATGGATACATTAAACCTCATTGCGATTCGTCATGGGTCACTTTCAATCCCGATTCAATTAATTTGACTCATAGCGACACGACTGAAATTGTAGTAACCTTCGATGCTACAGGCTTAGATTATTTTTTAACATTTGAAACTGAAATATACTTTGAGTCTAATTGTTCCGGACTGGAAGACGCCATTATACCTGTTGTTATGACTACTTCCCCTGTCAATGATGGCTATTGGTTTGTCTCCTTGGCGGGTAATGATTCTACTGGGGATGGTAAACCTGATAATCCTTTCAGGACAATTCAGAGAGGCATTGATGTAGCTGCTCCCGGTGATGAAGTAATAGTATGGCCTGGTGAATATGCAGAACACATTACAATAACTAAAAGTATTATCCTATCTTCAGAAGATGGTCCTGAGGTAACAAGTATAACTAAAGAAACAGGTGGTACGTGTATCATAACCTGTGAGGATGCAGCGGATTTAGTTATTAAGGGATTTACTGTATATGGAGGTGTTGTATCAGGTAACCAAGCTGCAGGTGCTGGAATAAAAGCAATAAATTCAAATTTGACAATAAGAAATAACATTATTGAATCTAACAGAATATGTAGTTCATCTGAGCCCAGCGGTTGGTCGCGAGGAGCAGGAGTTTACGCTTCAGGAGGAGATTCAATAATAATCAAGAACAATATAATACAATTAAATACCGGTTCAGGCTTCTATGGTGAAGAACCTGCAGGAAACGGAATTTATATCCAAAACTATAACTGGGCAATTGTTGATTCTAATACAATAATTGAAAATAGTGGATGGGGAGATGGAGGTCGAGGTGGAGGTGTTTGTATACAGGCAGATAGTATTGAGCTTTCTTACAATACAATTTCTGATAATTCAACCGGATCTGGAAATAGAGGCGGATGGGGAGCACATGGAGGAGGGGCGTATCTAATGGGTTATGCAGAGATAGAATGGAATACAATAACAGGTAATCAGGCTTCATGCAGCCACTGGTGGCCCACAGGCAGTTCCCTTTCACAAGGAGGGGGCATTTATATGGTATGCAGTGGATATTTTAAAAATAATATTATTACGGATAATTCTGCTGTTGCTTACACATGGAGTGCTGATTTTATGCATGGAAGTGGGACCTCAAAAGGCGGCGGTATTAACGGTACAATCTCTGATTTCAAGGCAAATACAATTTCAAATAATATTTCTAATAGCATAGAAACAAGTTCCTTTGATGAAATGCTATACGATTTTTGTAGAGATCATTTTAATAATGATACAAGCTTCATCAACGATGTTTGGTTTCTACCCCCTGATGGAGGTAATCCTGAAAGTTCAGAATATACGACAGGTTATGCTTATGGGGGAGGTCTATATTGGAGTGATTATACACCACAATTTTCAGAAAACATATTTTGTAATAATGTAGCAACAGGTAACTGTTTAGCCCAGGACATTGATGGCGGTGGTATCTACTGTGATCCTTGCGATTTTGTAAACTATAGTGATTTTTACATTAACTTGCCGGAAAACGATTTCACTGGAATAAGGGGAAATATTCAAGAAGATCCCCTGTTTATCGGCGGTACCGCCTTCGATTACCATCTCACAGAATTTTCCTCCTGCATCGACGCTGGTGATCCTAACAGCCCTCCTGATCCTGATGGGACAATTGCAGACATGGGAGCATTTTATTATCATCATAGTGTCATATCAATTGGTATGGAACCTGATGATCAACCAACTATGGTTGTAGCTGGGGAAGAGTTCATTTACACCGGTATCTTGATAAACCATTTAACGGATTCCAGTGCCACTGATGTCTGGATTAAAGTACATCTCGAAGATGAATATATCCCTATCAGACATTGGAATGACGTGGCTATGGATATTGGAATAAACAACTATTATCCTGTTACTCAGTTTGTCCCACAATCAGCCGCCGCGGGTGATTACTACTATATAGCTTATTGCGGCGAATATGATACTCAGATGATGATTGATTCCTGTTACTTCTCTATGACAGTTATTTCGAGTAATAATAATCTCGGCGGCGCTCAAAGCTGGGATGCTTTTGGCTGGGGTGACGAAACAAGGGATGACGGATTACAGAAATCAAAACTGTTAGGCTCCTTCCCTAATCCGTTCAACGCTCAAGCCAAGATAAGTTTCTACCTGCAGAAACCTGGAAACGCCAGTCTTAAGATATACAACATTGCCGGTCAGTTAGTGAAAGAATTCAAAAATGATTATTCAGATGCGGGTGTTTATAGCATTACATGGGATGCGTCGAGTGTTGCCAGTGGGATTTATTTTTATAAACTTTCGGTTGGGGATCAAGTATTCAAGAAGAAGATGATGTTGTTGAAGTAAGAATTAATTTAGTAAGCTCATTAAGTGGTGGGCTTGAAAGCCAACTATTTCGTAAGTTGTTATTGACAGGGGCGGCGGGAATTACTATACTTAATATATCAGGTGGTACTAAGTTGAATTGACAACATAATTTTCTTTCCTATTAGATTGCGTTGGATTAAATGATTAATCAACATTCGTGGTGTTGTATATCTTTAAAGGGGATTTATTGCGGGGAACTGTTTTCCGAAATACGATTATTGCGTCAAGTTTTTTATAAACCAATGATATATCAGAAAAAATGTTTTAAAAGGAGTCTTTAGGATGAATTTCTTGAAAACCTTACTTATGCTCATTATAGCTGTAAGTATATCCGGTTTTTCGCTTATGGCTACGGCAGAAACGCATCATAGCAATCCACCGGATATAGCCAGCGTTGACACCTTACTTTTCGAAGATTTCAACGGTGCAGTGGGCCCGTTTGCGACCAATCCTTTACCCGGATGGACTGTGATTGATAACGGCGTTCCTGAATGGGACGAAACATCTTGGTCGCGTTACGTAAACACTCCTTATCCCGAATACTGGAATGGGGACCTTGCACGTGTAATGTTCGATGGCACTGATGCTATTTCCGACTGGTTGATTTCGCCATCAATGAATTGTTCAGGTGAAACCACCATATCATTTTCTTTCAAGCATAGACATTCGAATAGCTCAAGCAATCCGGACACCGCCTTTGTCCTCGGGTCAACTGATGGCGGTTTAACTTGGCCTCATGTTATGGCAACGTATGACAGCAGTTTAGGAGCCTTGAATCATCCGGATACGGTAGTCTTCGACATCTCCTCATGGGCCGCAGGTCAGTCAGATGTAAAAGTCGCTTTCCGTCTATATGGTTCATATGTATTAACATGGTACATTGACGAACCTTGTGTTGAAGGCGATGTAACAGATACTCTTCTTTATGAAGATTTCAACGGAGGCTGGGGACCATTCGGAAATAAGCCTCCCGATAATTGGACGATTATCAATGAAACCCAACCGGATCCGCCAAATGGCAACGATTGGTCACGGTGGTATTACAGTTCTTGGCTTGATACAGTTGCCCTTGCGTACGATAATGTTAACTCCCAGACTGCTGATGAGTGGTTAATAACACCGGTAATTTCCTTTTCCGATGATGCCGTATGCAGCTTAACGTTTTACAATAGCTATTGGGATGATAGCGCTGATGATACCGATTCGGCAGTTGTATATGGTTCTACCGATGGCGGAACCACTTGGCCACATCAGGTTGTAGTTTATAGTGGCGCTGATGATAGGAGTACGATAAAGGCGGAAAGTTGGCGCGGTTTCGATATCAGTACCTGGGCTCAGGGAGAGGATAATGTTAAGTTCGCATTTCATTATGTCAAGGATGATCCTTCTTATATCGGCTGGTGGTTCTTTGATGATCTGAATATCTACGAGAAACCATTAAGCGATGATAATGTTGCGGCTCTTTCTATCGATTATCCTTTTGATTTTATTGTAGTAGATGAAGGATACTTTCCGAAAGGAACTATTCAGAATTTTAGTACGACACAGCAGACCGTAAGTATTAATATGGTAGTCACGGATCCCTACCTTGTTGAAGTATATAACCGAACGGAAATTGGAGTACCGTTAGAACCTATAGAGATTCTACAGGGGACCTTTCAGACAGAGTTTATTCCTACTGTCCCGGGATTCCACCGTTTTACTATGACTGTTATCAATCCCGATGATACCGATCCATCCGATGATACAATTCAGACGTGGATCTATTGTCATGAACATAATGGTACCGGAGGACCGGATGATGGCGGTTACAGTTATATTGATAACACTGATGACAATGGTCCGATTTTTAACTGGGTGGATATCTCCGCTACAGGGACACAGGTGGAACCAACAAGCCATTACTTCATGTCAGACGCAATCGCTATAGGTTTTAACTTCGATTTTTACGGTTCAACATATTCATCTGTCTTTATAAATTCTCATGGCGAACTGCACCTCGGTTCCCGTGACACCTGGACAAGTACAAATGATTGCCCGCTTCCCGATGCATCAACTCCTCATGCTCCGCTCCTTGCGGTATTCTGGGATGTGTTATATATCCATTATGAAGAAGGTCAGGGCGTCTATTATCAGTATTTCGACCAACCGGTTTATGATTACTTTATAGTCCAGTGGAACGCCAAAATCAGTGATCAGCTTTCCGATTCGATTTCATTCCAGTGTGTAATGGTTGAAAACGGAGATATTTTCTACCAGTATAATCATCTGAATGACCTTCCCGGTGGCAGGGGACAGGAAGCAACCGTAGGTATGGAGTATGACGTTATCCCATCGGGGATTACTTATTATTGTAATGATGATAATCCTGCCAATAGGCTCGAAGAAGAATTGGTCATCAGATGGACTCAGGAATACCTCGGTCCCGATGTTTCTATTGAGATGATACCGGATAATCCTCCGGTAACTGTCAATCCCGGTGGTTCATTCACATTTACAGGGATTATTACTAATAATACAGACCAAATTCAGATTATAACTGTGGCTACCTTTCTTAGGGTGCCCACAATAGGTTGGTATGGTCCTATAGGTTATTACCCCAATATACCTCTCGCCCCAAATGATGTGTATACGGCACCAGGAGCTATCCAGTATATCCCCTCAAATGCAATTTTAGGTGATTACCTATATATGGCTTATTGCGGGATATTTCCATCAACTCCATACGATATGGCATCCTTCCCGTTTACGGTTGTGGGAGCGGTAGCAGATTATGGAGTTGATGATTGGAACTTAAAGTGGTTTGATGAAACACCTGATGTTTTACCATCACTCACGGAACTTCACGGAAACTATCCTAATCCGTTCAATGCTTCAACGAACATATCATTTGATATAGCACAATCAGGCAAAGTGAACTTATCTGTTTTCAACCTCCTTGGACAAAAAGTAGATGAGTTGATGAATGGTTATATCGAAGCTGGAAAGCATAACATTACATGGGATGCATCGACGTATTCAAGTGGTGTTTATTTCTATAAACTCACCGCCGGGGATAAAGTGTTTACAAAGCGTATGACATTACTCAAATAATTAACTGCACGTTGATAGCGGGTTGGGAGGGATCTCAGCCCGTTTTTTCTAATGGAATTCTATTGTGATAAGCCTTAGATCAATCTGTACTTTCAAGAGAAAATTGGACATAGCTTTTACCGAAGATATAGTTCCGAACCGTTTGTTGGATTATACTGTTGCTGTCGGGGGTTTCTTGTAGGTCCTACTTTAAGTGAGAAGAGGGTGGGGTTTCTGGTGGGGTTTAGGATTTAGATAAGGATATCCCTTTCTATTAAATCTATGGTGCTTAATATACATAAAACAACCATTATTTTTTAGATATATGATCCATCATTAATACCAAGTTATTGAAAGTTATAATGAAGCTTAATTTAAATTTCCACGAGTATAAATCGACCATTCCTTCTCTCTAAACGAAAGCACTTCTTTATTTTTGATTTCAGGCGGCTTTTAAGTACTTTTACCGTAGAAGTTGACGAATCTAATAACTCGGCCAGCTTATCATGTTTATGCCATAGTTTTGGATTATCAAATAGAAGACCTACCATCTTTTTCATCTTTTTGCCCCTAAACAAAAGGATACAGTCTTTTTTCAGGTGTATGAGTATCCTGTCAGTTTCAAGTTGAGATCTATCCGAATCTCTGTCTACTGGTGGAATATTATCATCATTATTATCCCGGGGATCATCTATAAGCATCTGCGCAGGATTTATAATTTCAAGAGAAGTAAGATTGTATTTTTCGTTCCAGGTCCGTTTATTATTGGCAAGAATAGTCGCAATGGAATCTATCATCAAAAGCTCTATCTCCTGCGGATTCTGTTTATTTTTCTCTTTACTCGAAAATATAGATATTAAATCTAACATTTGAATATCCAGATCCTCATAAAGGTTCGGATCATTACTCGCATTAAAATACACCTTTCTTGCCAAAGCCTCTGACAAAGCTCGATATTTAAGCCATAGGGACTCTGTTCCATTACCATTGTTCAACTGTTTGATACAAGCTATAAACTCGACTCTATTAATCTCTAACCATGCACTAATCCCGGGCTTATACTTTATTTCTAAATGAGGGGATTTTCCCATTATCTCAAACCTCCTTTTTGAAATCATACCGGGCTAATCATTTAATCCTTACAGTTAATTACCGTTATCCATCCCTGACTCCTCCTCCTCATTATCATAAATTGAAAATCCACTCCCTTTCTCTTTCACCTTATCTTCAATTTGAACTCCTCCAGCCAGTACTTCACGGTAATCAGGCAAAGTGGATATTGCATCTGGCTTCAATGGGGCTGAAGGTGGCGGATACACTCCGGAAGTAAAAAGAGTAATCATTAATCCGAATAGTAGTGGTTTTAAAATAAACATTGGCTCTCCTCCCGTTAAATATTTTCAGTTTGTATTTTTTTCTTTTCTTCAATTTTATACATAATTTCATCTTTAAATATTTTATAAGATCTAAGATTGTTTAAAGACTCGTCCATAGAAAATATACTCACAAGCCTTTCTTTTTCTATCCAATTTGGATATATTTCAATTATTTTATCTATCCATTTCTGGGCTTCTTCTAATTTTCCTCTACGGGAGCACCATCCAGCAAGATTAACTATGGGTGCATAAGCTTTCATATCTATAACATGAGCAGTTAAATACAACATCTTGCTGTATTCGTCATGGTCCTCATTGTGGGCAATTAATCCCATGTTACATAATGATACGGATATATAATAAGTATTGTTACTCTCTATTGCATGTTCCAGAGTCTGTAGAGAGTATCTTTTAGCATCATTATAGTTGTTTTTATTTTTATCAAGAAATTCAATAACTACCTGCAAATTAGTCAATATTGGCTCGCTCGGATGCTTCTTTAGCGCTTCCTCACATTTTTGTCTCGCTTCCTGATATTTGCCATGCTCTATGAGTATGTCAATTTCCAGTCCGAGTTTAGAAATTTGGGGATTATCCATAGCCCGAACATTCTCTTCGGACGTCCTGGTGTCCAGCCTGACCGTTCTTTTGGCAAGCTCAACACGGAACCTTTCCAATTTATTCTTGTCTTTTTCGGGCATGTTTTCTCCTTTTAGAAATCAGTGATGTCTATCAATCAGAGTAGTACGAAATGTTTGATTTTCTACCTATGATTTAAAGTTAACACATATAGAGTGAAAGATCAAATTTTTTCACCATATTAATAAATAAATACTAAAATCATTAGTTTAAAAATGTAAGGGTTTTTTAGCGCGTCGTTGAGAACCTTCCATTCATTATCTGAACCAGCCTATATCAATTACGACTATAGCTCCAAAATATATCATATTACTAAAGCACGCTCACTATTGGGAAGGAGGATTCTTTGGTCTTGAACTTAAATAATAATTTAATTCCAAAGTGTTAACTTTAAATATCAGGTAGTTAACAGAAGCTGACTAAAAGTACAACAACAAGTATGGAGTATTTTAATAGAGCAGGTAAATTAAACCAAATAAAACAGGAGGTTAATCATGTCCAGAAACATCCTACTATTAGCAACTATTGTTTTGAGCATGCTTCTATTAGTAAGCTGCTCAAATGATGAAAAGATTATGAACCAGAATGATGAATCATTCCAGGAAAATCCTCCCCCCGTTTTTGCGAGATCTGATTCAGAATTATTGCCTGTTGAACAAACATACATATTATACCCCCCGTGGGATCCCAGCAGCTATCACGATGAATGGCAGGAATTTGGGGGATCATATGAACATGATATTGTTGAAGGTACCGAATGCAATTTTGGTTATGCAAAAGCTGGTTCAATTTACCTTGGCAAAGCTTATCAAGATGTTAGACTTTTTCATTCAACCTATTATTCGGCCCCCAGTACCGGAAATTACACTTTTAAATTTAAAACAACCTATGATGGATCATTTAATGGTTTCTATTTGATATTGCCTCCTTCAGTAGCCATGACATACGATAAAATCGAGTTTAAGTTTAAAGTTGAATGGGACAATAATACAGAAATTAACACAGTAAAGATACACGAGGACAATATTTCATCTGAAACGCATTTAACATTCATTGATACAGAGACATATACAATCGATGATATTTATATACAGGCGGGGACGAATGTGAGCCTTTCAATGGATGTATATTTATACGTTTATGCGGAAGCGGCCGGTTTTTCGCGAGCAGACGGTATGATCAATTTCGAATCATGCTTGGATAGAATAACAATCGAGACTCCCGGTTCTCCGCCTCAACTCATCTTTACTCCCGATAGTTACAATTTCGGAGAAGTTGACACAGGTTCTGTAAAAAGTAAAACATTCGTTCTTGAAAATATTGGTGGCGGTACTGTAAGCGGTAATGTATTGCTCAACGGCCATACGGATTATTCAATAACAAGCGGTGGAGGTACTTTCGGTCCACTTGGTCACAACGATTATCATAATGTGACAGTGAAATTTGAGCCGTCTTCAGCAGGTAGTAAATCGACGACACTAAGCGCTGAAGGGGGAGGTTGTTCGGCGCAGGCTGCTATCGGAGGGACAGGAAAAAATAGTCTAAACGCGCTGAAAGCAGAATCTATCGAAATCAGGCGAAGACAGCAAAGAATACAGGGACCATAATCGTTCGTGATACAAGCTCTAAATTACGGGTTAAAATTCCAAACAGGAGGTTAAAATGAAACGGAAACGATCACCCCCCACAAAGACCTTGAGTATTATTTTTTACGGTTTTTCATTAATTGCAAAGGAGAAAATTATGCAACGTATTTTAACAACACTAATATTCATTATCGCCGCAACAGCTGCGTCTGCAAGTATCTGTTACAGCTTATGTAGCGTTGAAGGTAATGCTTACCTGGAATTTGAAAATGATCATTCTGATATTACGGTTAAGGGCTGCAAATGCTTTTGGCCTTACACCTGTTATGAAACAGAAACTAACATTTACGGTCATTACGAATTGGATTTGGGGATTACCGGACGGTATGAGTTTTTTTTAATCCCGCCCAGTTACAAATGGGAATCAATTTATTCCGATACATGTTATCGAATTATCGGACACGTGATATTTCCCTTTCCCGATACATTAGTAGCTACTTTGCCGAGAGTATCGGTAGAAATTGAATCGCACACATTTCCGGTACAGGTCGCACCAGGAGGGTGTTTCGATTACACCGGTATTCTGCGCAACAACTATGGTAAGAGTATTACCGTTGATTTGTGGTCTATGGTTCAATTACCGGGAGGAGATTGGTACGGTCCGTTATGGGTATATCACAACATCCCTATGAGTGGTAACGAAGAAATGGTAGAACCAAATGCTTCCCAATGTGTACCGGTGGGAGCGGCACCGGGAGAATACAAATTCTGTGTTTTCACCGGTGATTATCAATCGGAACCATTGGTAATTGATTCCTCATGCTTCAACTTTACCGTAACATCCGCATTGGCCCGATCCGGAATTGATGACTGGAATTCACCAGGTTGGTTCAAGGAGGATTCTGATAGTAAACCTGCCGATTATGACCTTCTTGGTAACTACCCCAATCCATTCAATGCAACAACAACAATTCAGTTTGATTTGGAAAAGGAATCGCAGGTTAGCTTAGATGTTTATGATATACTTGGAAGGAAAGTAACAACACTTGCAGAAGGAGTACATCAGGCTGGAGAACATAAAGTAAATTGGGATGCATCGACATACTCAAGCGGTGTTTATTTCTATAAACTAACTACAAACGACAAGACGTTTACGAAAAGGATGACGTTGTTGAAATAAGAAGACTTCACATTTGATTTAGAACGGGTTGGGAGAGATCTCAGCCCGTTTTTATTACCCCTACTCGGTACTTCCAATTTGCGAAAAGATATTATCGGTACTCATAGATAGGTTCAATAAACCATAAACAAATTCTTCAGAATACATTGATTGTTGCCCGTCAGAGCAAGAGAAAATAATAAAAATCAAAAATGTATATAACGCATAAGACGAATATCACAATTTCATACTTTCTCCTTTATTCTTGTAACAAAAGTATTCATTGCCATTTTGTTCTATTTGTTTTTTGTTTTCCACCAACAGTATATAAAAAGTGGCGCAGGTATTATTAAAATAATAGTACTTTCCGGGTCCTTCCCTCCTCGTACCCAAAATACGTTTATAAAATAAAAGAGTAAAAAACAGATTGCCGCCCCAATACCGCCGATTCCTTCCCAGCGCCAGGCGATAAGATAACCGATAAGCGATAAAATGAAAAGTATTGAAATTACGCCGTGGCTAAAATCGGTTTTGGGCAATCCACCGTTCTCTATGACACCCCCTATAAAGAACAACAGGGAAAAGGCTATAATTACCGTTCCCAAAATCCTTGCCGTCCATCGAATAAAAAGCACCTTTTTCGACAATTGCATAATAGTTTCCATGCTGTTGCCCATCAGAACAAGTGGGAGGGAATTGGGCTTTGAATTAAGAGATGGTTTTTGTAAATTAGCGATAACTTTAGGAGGAAGCGATGAGTACAAGAACCGGACCGGAATCAGTCATACGAGATATCAGGCGTAAGAC
>JAAGZO010000222.1 GCA_024206195.1 bacterium
GCCAAGATTTAGATAGGCAGCCACAACGGCTGAGCGAAAGATGAATGGTTCTTGCGATCATAATAGACGGGCCAACAGTGCATGCATTCTGCTCACCCATAAGCAAGTGGCAGAACTTGCAAAAGCTTGGACAGAAAGGATTTATTGGCAGCGTTGATAAGCGTTGGCTCTGAGCGACAGAGCGATTCAAGTGAGCTTGCGAGTTGGGTAAAGTTGTAATCGAATAGCGATGTTTTCTGGGTTCAGGCAGAAGGGAAATCGTTTATATTGATGTTCCGAGTCGACAGAATTTTGGAAGTAGGCGTGGCGTCAACGAAATCTTGAAAATAGGCGGGGTTAGCAAAACCTCACCGGAAAGTTGTTCTTTCTTCTGGATAATAAGAGCTGGCAGTAGTGATGTCGTAATCGCAGAGATGTTGTAATCGCTTGGATATCCTTAGAAGAAACCATGCCTAATCTGAGAACATTGTAATCACTAATACTGAAATAAAACACACATTCATACCTAATAACACAAACAGTCCACACTATTAGCCCTCAAATATTTTGAAAATATAGTTTTCAAATTTTTCTATTATTTATAACCCAAGAACAGTTATGTAAGGTAATTTTTAGTAATTTACACAATGGTTTTAAAGTGAATCAGTATGTCAGTTCAAGTCAGATCATGCATATAAACACAGATCAATAGGTTACCATTGTCAGTCGAGTTAGAAA
>JAAGZO010000223.1 GCA_024206195.1 bacterium
AAGCGCAAGATATGTCAAAGCACTAATAGCAGCTATTGAAAGTATAGCCTTTCTTGCCATTTCTGAACTGGATGGTTTAGCGAATACTTCATCCAAACCCAAACTCTGATTTTCATTTAACTTCCTAGCAAAAGAATCTATAGGTACAACTGTTAAACAAAAAATCAAAACACTCCAAAAAAAATGTCTAACCATAAAATGTTTCCTCTTATCAAAGGTTGTTCAGAACTTTGGAAAACGATAACTGATGCCACTGCCATTCAATATTCCAATCCTACTTACCTAACACCGCTCTTCTCCCGCCGAAGGTCGGAGAGCAAGGCAAAGTTAGCAGGTAAAACAATGTGTAAACGAGTACTACCTCCTAAGCTGAACTAAGCCGACTATGTCGCCATAGCCAGCTCGTCTTCAAAAACGTGCATGAAAGTTTCCCCTCACACGGCTCCTCTCCTAATTGTTGTTTGACTTTAGAGCATAGTCTTACATGTTCTATCGCCTTTACAATACCGTTTCTAAATTGCTACTTTCGTAACATCATTTCTATTCATCGCATGGAAAATTAATCCCACCGATGGTACTGATTTGTTTAGATATTAAGTATTGCTCTCAATTAGCAGTGTACACGTCTGCATATCCTCCTCATTACAAAGAGGCATTGGCTTCTTGTACAATCCTGTTATTCCACACTACTAAAGTTTGTCAAACTCCTCTCACTGCTTACTATGAGACTTGCGTGG
>JAAGZO010000224.1 GCA_024206195.1 bacterium
AACAACAACAAAATAAAAAACAAACAACAACAAAATAAAAAACAAACAACAACAAAAATAAAAAACACTACAACACGTACAACGAACTTAGTTCATGTAGTCTCTTTATGAAGTGCAGTACTTGCCAAATGCGAGTATTGTAAGTATAGCAAGTTCAACTATTGAATATATCTATCAAATCCAAATGGAGTTCTCATATCGTTGAGTCCTCCTGTATCGTACTCTGTCATTCCGAAGTTGACATAAGCTCTTCATTGTATTCGATACACTCATCTATGGCAACCTGAGCTGATAAGGCTGCCATATATAGAGTAGCAACAGGCAACATCCCAAGAGTAATGTTTGGAATAGAATGCATTTGTGAATAATAGGCATGTTGGAGAAAGGCTTGTTATAATCCCTGATAGCCTGATACACTTCTTGTACATTGCATTGTGGACACAGAGACAAGTCCTGGAAGCGATCATGAGTAGATTAAACTCTATACTCTTGGTGAGCAGAAGCTCAATTGGAGCTGCTTTTCTTGGATCTTCGGGTACTTAGTTGGGGATAGGAGATAGTATTCCGGTTAGCAAACTGTTCCGGATCTCCTGAAGGAAGTGTGGCTTAGGTTAGGCTACCTAGGATTCATGCTTAACTCGATATTCATAACTTATGATTGATGACACTTCGGAATCAAGTCCTTGAAGCATCCTTAGCCGATTGCTTCATGGTATTTAGGATGTTTAAGATGGAGAGTTTCTATGGAGTAGCAGGCCAGATAGTTGCTATAGGCCTGTCTGCTTGGTTGCTGAAGTTGGCATCTTGCTTGGATGCCTTTTAATAGTAAAATAGTAAATTAGTAGATTAGTGCTTAATGAATAAATTAAGAATTAAAAAACTTAATTTGGAAGTTTTATAAATCATCAAAGTGCCATAGTGCCATAGTGTCATAGTGCCAGAGTGCCAGAGTGCCTAATTGCCAAATTGCCTCATTGCTAATCTTCAAATCGCCAAATGGCTATAACCTTGCTTTTGCTTACCTCTACAAGGCTTTCTCTGCTGTAACCATCTTGCTATGTCATAAGGAGTAAGGGAAGTGAGAAAAGTGAATAACAAGAGTATGATGTGTAGTGATCGGAAAGCTTTTTATTGATTTAATTTTCAGACATTCATTCCTTGCATTCGTCAAATCACCCTAACCCTGCTTTTGCCGATTTTACAATGCCTTACATAGTCTAACTACTATGCTATGCTATAAGATCTGATGAGAAAAAGAAGACCTTCAAATTGGCAAACTTCTAAATTATCAAATTAGTAGTTCTCCAAATTGCTAAATTGCCAAACCA
>JAAGZO010000225.1 GCA_024206195.1 bacterium
AGCAATTATATTAATGACTAGGTTAAACTCTTAACTTTCATCGACAATTACAATAATGAATTTAACCTAACAGAAAAGACATCTACAGTCAAAAGACATCTTAATCTTACAGCATGTGATCCAGGGGAGTATCTCTTATCTGACAATTGCACAATATGTGAAGCTCTTTATTATACAAATAATGGAACCGACTGTATACAATGTGCTTCTCCCAAATTTTTCAACCCTGTTACAAGTTCATGTGTCACCCACTGCCCAGACTTTTTGGTTGAGAATACTGATACACCAAGAAACTGTCAAACCTGCAAGGATAACAGCACTTACTTATATAATGGAGCTTGCGTAGCGGGTACTTCTTGCCCTACAAATACAATATTAATAGATACAAATACGAATGATTGTCAAGATTGTGCTTCTCCCAACTTTTTCGACCCAGTTACAAGTTCATGTGTTAGCTCCTGTCCAGCCTTTTTGGTTGAAAATACTAATACACCTCGACACTGTCAAAACTGCAAGGATAACAGCACTTATTCATATAATGGAGCATGCGTAGCGGGTACTTCTTGCCCTACAAATACAGTATTAATAGATACAAACAGAAATGGTTGTCAAGATTGTGCTTCTCCCAACTTTTTCGACCCAGTTACAAGTTCATGTGTCAGCTCCTGTCCAGCCTTTTTGGTAGAGAATACTAATACACCAAGACACTGTCAAAACTGCAAGGATAGTAGCACTTATTCATATAATGGAGCTTGCGTAGCGGGTACTTCTTGCCCTATAAAGACCAAACTTGCCAATACTTCAAGAAATGGATGCGAAAA
>JAAGZO010000226.1 GCA_024206195.1 bacterium
CTATAATAATAGCCAGAACACCAACAACCCCAAGAAGCCTTCTTCCAACAAAGGACTCAAAGTCGCCTTTCTCTCTAGGCTCCGCAGAAACAGGTTGAGCACCCGATTGGACAGGAAGAGGTGGTGGTGGAAGTGGAGCAGATTCAAAACGCCTCTCTGGAGCACCTCCAGACTTTTGTTCAAGCCTTTCAACTCGTTTGCGTAAATCCTCTACTTCTGTCTGTAAATCCATAGAAATAGTTTACCATCCTACAGTAAAGAAAAACATAAGGAATATTAACAAGGCTAGAAACAGTAGTGCAGGCAATATAGAAGTGAGAAGAAACCCCCAGAACCACTTTCTGAATTTCTTGAAAACCATGGCTGATAATATCACGTTCAACAGAGGAAATATTGCAACCACATACACGGCCTGCTTTCCTTCTCCATAAGACAATTGTTCATTAAATACATCTATAAAAAGCCAGAATAACATCCACTCAATGAAAACAACTATTGCCCCAAGTACCGCACCAATGACAAAGTTTTTGATTCTTTCAATCCAAACTCCTTTCTTCCCTCTTATAGCACGATCAACATCATGTGGATTATGGCCAGCTTCCAATAAAACTGTACGCAAAGACTCGATAGGATACTTATCCTTATTCTCTTCTATATATCTAGTTATATCATCAACAGACATTATAAGATCGGGCTTGCTACTCCGTTCTACCGATGTATTTCTTACTTATCCTTATTGATACATACCCAAGACCTATAAACACAAAACCGAGAAGCACCAGAGATATAGGCCAGCCAAGTGAGTCCGCAAAGTACTTACCTGTTATATACGATATGTGAACGATAAGAAAGATTGTGCTTATTGCCAGAACACTACGGCTCCTCATGTATACGGAAAGGAATAGACCGCCTAGAACCAACAGGAAGTACAAAATCTGCCAGACAACGGAATCAAATACTTGCGCGAATGCAGCTCCTAATATAAAGGCACTACCGAAAACATGAAGCACTCCTATAAGTATCTTATTCCAACCAATACGAAAAGAGTGTGCCAATAGAAGGTAGCTCGCACCCATGGCCATGGTCAGATACTCATACATATCCTCTCTTCTACCGAACGGACCTCCTATAATCGCATTAGTGATCAGGTATATGGCTGCTGTTCCATTAGCTATAGCGAAGAACGTAAGAACAGCATGCTTTTGAACAAAATTTAACAGTAGATAGAACAAGAATATAACACAGTATGTAACAGCTATCATCCATTCACTCGTAATATCTGCTTCAACTAGAGCAACAGCGGCCCCTCCAGGTATCAATACACCCCCAATAAAATGGAATATTGGACCAATACCATTTCCTGGTCTTTGTTTGAGTAGAACCGAACCTAATGCCGCAAAAAGGAGACCAAGGCCCAGAGTAATTACTACACGCATAGCTGACCCGATATCATCCCATATTTGAGCTGCAAAAATCACAATACCTATGACAACAATTGCAGCACCTATAACATAGAACATCTTCGTCACAGAAAAATGTGCCAGCACGCTCGAATCCTCTTTTTCATCAGCAGGAGCGCCGATACTAGCCATAATCTCTCCCCTACTTATCTCTCCGACACTTACTTTATTAGAAAGCTCTTGTAACAGTTCTTCTTTATTCATATTAGTTTCTTCCTGGCAATATCCAACCAAGGAACTGGAAGTTATTTTGGTAATAATATCGGTCATCATTATTTATTAGGTTAAGCTTAACCTTACTATTACCCTTTGTAAGATAGTGACCATAGTTCGAACCGCCATCGAATAAGAGTATGTCTCCCCCTTTATCGTATCTGTCAGTGAATGTAATACCGTCAGGCGAGGTTAGAAGATTATCAAGTTTTAAGGTCTGGGCCTCTTTCAACGTTATCTCCCTGCTCTCATTCTTTTCCGTATTGTGCAAAAAGATGCGGGCGTTATATCCCTCATTAATATCCAACACACCGTCATTGTCCGAATCTTGTTCTGGATCTATAGAATTCACAATCAACTCGCCATCCTTAACAGAATATATCTGCTGAAGATAATTGCCGCACCTGTAGGAGTATCTGTCTGGACTGTCACAAGACGTATATATGAAATTGTAGCTGGTGGACAAAAAGAGAGCTGGAAGATACACACTCAAAGCAACCACCACAATGAGTAC
>JAAGZO010000227.1 GCA_024206195.1 bacterium
AGCAAACACGATAAGTGGGTTGCAACAGATTACCCTAAAGAATTAAAAAACATAAGAACAATATTTGACTGGCAAACATATCCAGAAGAATTTAAAAAAGATTGGTATGGGTACATTGATAAAGAATTTACTAGGAGAGAAGAGGGGTATTGGTTCCGCAATAAAGGCGTTGATACTTATATCACTGGCTCTCACTACAATTACTTGCAGTGGTCCAAGATTGATGTTGGGAAGCCAGACTTTCGAGAAGCAAACAGATTATTCTTCATATTCTGGGAGGCATGCAAGGCAGATCAAAGATGTTATGGAATATGCTACCTTAAGAACAGACGGTCTGGGTTTAGTTTCATGTCAAGCAGCGAGACAGTTAATCAAGCTACACTCACTTCAGATGCTAGATTCGGAATCTTATCGAAGACTGGTAGCGATGCAAAGAAGATGTTTACCGACAAGGTCGTACCAATTTCATCACACTATCCATTCTTCTTTAAGCCAATACAAGACGGGATGGACCGTCCCAAGACAGAGCTTGCCTACCGTGTCCCAGCATCCAAACTCACAAGGAAGTCCATCACCAGTACAACCAGCGCCAGCGGGAGGAAAGACCTCGACGGGCTCGATACAACGATAGATTGGAAGAATACAGGGGATAACTCTTATGATGGTGAAAAGTTAAGATTACTTGTTCACGATGAATCTGGTAAATGGGAAAGACCAGATAATATATTAAACAATTGGCGTGTTACAAAAACAACGCTGAGATTAGGAAGTAGGATAATAGGAAAGTGTATGATGGGTTCAACATCAAACGCTTTAGATAAAGGTGGAGATAACTTTAAAAAATTATACAATGACTCAGACGTTACAAAAAGAAACCGCAATGGACAGACTAGCAGTGGACTCTATAGTTTGTTCATACCTATGGAAT
>JAAGZO010000228.1 GCA_024206195.1 bacterium
CACTACCAGTGCTTTGTATAGTTATTGTTTTGTTTATGACACTGTCGTCGGTTTTAGGATCATCGACCACCAACATCGCAGGGCTCGCGGTTATGTAGTTGTTTGTACTATTGATGACGATTGTTGATCCGGGACGAATCCTATTTGTGTCAATACGCAATACTATTGCATAATATTTATTCGCTGTGATCGTAATCTTTGGTCTCACAAATTCAATCCCATCCTTGGGTGGGTCTGTATTGGATTCAGGATCAGTACCTATAAACTCTGATTTGCCACCTGTTAGACTCTCATATAGCTGATTAAGTTTTTCGCATGCTTCAATATGTCGTTTCTTCTGATCTGCTGAAACATCTGATTTTTGATTGGCCTGTTTGATTTCTCTTTCTTTTTTAACCAATGGTTCTAAGAGAGCGTCTATTTTTTTTGCAAGAGTGGAATAAAAAGAATGCTTTCGGTCAAATCCATCTCGTGTGTCAGACAGAATTTCTTCATTTTGTCGTAATTTATCAAGGATTATTTGTCTTGCCCCAGTCAGACGCACAGTGCCAAATAATCTAGTCGCATAAGGATCACGATCAAATCCAAAAAGAGCAAGATCATACACTGTGTTCCTGTCATCTATAACGAGTAAGCCGCCTTCCCTTTCTTCAAAATTTGTTTGTTCCAACTCATTTTCATGACGCTTGATAGTGACTTCTACCTTAATATCTGAATAGTTTTCGAAGGTTAGATTAAAACTATGGTCCAGCAATACTATTCCAGTAGGTTCTTCATACTTAACTATGCTCTTCTTTTGAAGTTGACCATTATTGCTGTAAGTTTGAACCTCGAGAACACGTTTATTAGCACTTGCTATAGTATGCAACATATAAAACTTGCACAGTTTTTCGACAAGCTTGTCATGCAGAGGCAAAGGAACTCCATCACGCAACTGAAATTCCACTACTGTACCATTACCGTTGCCAATTCCCCAAGAACGTCGCAAATCTGAAGTAACTTTTGGCCCCGGTATAATGCTTACAACATGGTCATCCCCCTTTCTGTGAAATTTGCATTTGTAAGATTTCCCATCCTTAATCGTTTTTACATTGCTTTTCTGTTGAGTGAACATTACATCCTTTAAGCCCTTACCGAACAAACCTCGAACTGGGAGTCCAACTGATTGCCCACTCATATCTGCTCCATACGCTACAAATTTCTCTTCCATTTCCTTATTTGTCAAACCTTCAGCCTGGTCTATTATCTGGAAAATCCTCGTATTCCTGAAGACCTTGATAGTAATAGGACTACGCTTCTTTACCGAAGAACTTGTTGACAAACCCTGTTCCAAGCGTCTGTAGCTGTCATCACTATTCGTAATAGGTTCTGTTAATGCTTTGACGATACTGTTGCCTATTGCCTTCTCAAACAACCTATCAATTTGTCTTGGAGCTATCTCAAGTCTAAAGTCTGCCATCGGCCCCTCCTCTTCATCATTCGACTTAATTAGTTTGTACTAACTTACATTAAAAAAGTTCTGGGTAGTTACTTTTTACCCATTTGAGGAACTCGGTTATATCCTGTCGGTTCATATCTTTTGCCGCCTGTTGCAACCGTTTCATTGTTCCCTTGATAACTTGGGCTGGTGTATATGGAAAAGCATGAAGCATGTCTAATACTTCATGGCGATCAATACTTGAAGTTTCACCCAATTGGTACATCTCATATAAATGTGAACGCTCAATCTCTTTCAATTCATCCGTTAGTGGGGGAGGTAGCTTGGGAGTTACTCTTTTGCCACCGCTATATTCAGATTTTTGCATGAGCAATCTTGCCTCATTCGCAACTTCTTGGCCAAGTTGATTTAGGACAAATACTTTCTTTGTTGTCCTCCCTCTGCGGCTGTCCTCATAGGCCCAATTTCTGTATTTAGGCCTTAACTGGAGAAGTGATCGGCGTATTCGAGAACTATCAGGATACTCAGGGAAACCATCCAAGGCAAACTTTGCTGGGAACATTTTGTATAATGCAACGACTAAGTTTTCAAAGTGAGTCGATATATCGTTATTGTGAAGCACCCAAATTGCTACGACAGCGAGTCGGTTTAAATCTAGTGAATCATATTGAGATGTAGCATACTGAGTGATTTGTCTTACATCGTCAATATTTTCATTGTTAACATCCACGTTTTCCTCCAAAGTATTTTGTATTGAGAATACTATTGAACTCTAATTTATTTAGCCTTCTTCTTAGTCTGCTTTTTCCTACTCCTGCTACGCTTGGATTTGCTTCTGGATTCTTTTTGTAATCCCCACTCATCCAAAGCATAAATCCCCCGACCTACACGACTGAACCGTTCATCACGGTTTATATGGGCAAGGAGATTTGCAGCAGGGTCCTTGCCTGGAATGAAAACTCCGTTGCTCATTAGTGTATTCGCGATCTCCTTGTAATAGACAGGATGCCCTAATTCAAGTAATACTGCGCAGGCAGCATCCCCGACAGAATTTTCACCTCCCGCCAATGATGGTAATCTGCCATTCTCCATCCACCCTTCGCTCTCAAGTAGTGAAACAACATTTTTTAACTGAGCATCTTTTTTGGATAATTCTTCAGCTATTTCGGAATAACGATTTCGAAGCACTATATGCTCTTTTTCTAGCTGCTCTTTCCATCTTATGAGGGTTTCAATATGATCATTATTATTTACGTTCATATAAACGAACCTCCCGTATGATTATATATAGTCTAAATACACTGATTATACAATATTATACTATTGTATATACAGTATGTCAAGTTGTATATACAATAGTATATGACGTAAGGTTAGTACCATCAAATATTGGTGCTATTAAGCGGTAAACTTCTCAATATCTTGTACTGAAACTTCGAGACAAGATACTATTGGAGGAAGGCCTTTGATAAAATGTGCAGTCCAGGCATCAGTTTCTATGAGGCGTAACTAAACATTTTTCTCAACAAATGCTTGGGAACAATGATCTGGGACAATAGGATAAATCATAAGCCTTGATTCAGGCTTAATCATCCGAACAAGCGGCGATTATTCTAAAGATGACGTTGGGTGGAAGGTGATCATGAATCTATTCCAAGAATGAGCACTGGTATGTCTATGTCTGACACACCTCTTTTCTCCAAGTCCCACACAAACTGCTCAAAATACGAAACCCCAGAAGACATTTCATCGGCGAACTGTTTGATCGGAACTATCTCAACTCCAGCGTTAATATATCCCATCTTGTGGAATATGGTCATCTTTGCACAGACGTTATATACCATGAATGCATATTTACCGAATTGCACTTCAATACCCAAATTGTCTTTGACAAAATCCATTTCTCGAAATGCACCACTGTTTAGACTCTTGGGAGAGTAGTTCCTTGTATAATATTTCGTTGGGTAGTCGCACTTCACCCTTTCAGTATCCCACGAAAGACGGGCAAACTCTCGCTTGAAAGCCTTGTTCAGCGACATTGGGCTGAACAACATCCTACCTGTCATTGTCTTTTCTTTGCTCTTCTTGGTCTTATGCTGCTGCGCGTCAACTGTCGAAATGATGTCTTTAATCTCGTTCAATAACGGTAGGTATTGCTCAGTTAGAACTTTTTTACCGTCATTAAAGGAGTACTCACCGGCTATGATCATTTGGTCTCCTCGTTATTCCCATTCTTCCATTCCTCTGGAACCTGCGAGACTTTTTCGCGCCCTGTAGGAATATGGACTGGCTTCCCCAAATATCTGATCTTCAGTGTCCCAGAATATAAGTCAGCAATACGTTCTCGTGCCATATCTATGTACGTTGGCTCTTTATCACAACCGACAATTTTTCTGTTGTGTCTCAACCCAGCAATAAGAGCTGACCCCACACCACAATAGGGATCAAGAACCCAATCATTTTCGTCCGTCAGGGCTAAAACACATCTTTCCACCAGCTCTATAGGAAACTGACAAGGGTGTATCGTCTTCTCGGGATGATTAGCCTTTACATTTGGAATATTCCACAACTCCTTATCCCATTCCTGAGCAATGAACCTCCAAACATCTGAAGGATTTGTACCTAGGGGATTACATGATGGTTTTCCTTTATTAGGTCCCTTATAGTGTGTTTTACCTGGATACTTTGCTGGGACTCGAACAGGATCGAGGTTGAACTTGTACTCGTCACTCTTCGTAAACCATAGGATTGTCTCATACCTCCCAGAGAACCTCTTTGATGCATGTAATCCGTGACCGAATTGCCATACTATTCGATTTCTGAGCTTCAATCCCTCGTCTTTGAAAATATCATAATAGTAGATATCGAGTGGAAATACCTCGGAGTCCTGTACGAAGTTGCCCACTTCCCAACAAAGACTCCCATCAGGGCTTAATATCCTTACCAGCTCTGCCATTACGGGCTCTTGCTCAGCAAGATAGTGTTCAATACTAGTCTTTGACTCATACTCTTTCCCCAGGTTATATGGCGGCGAGCTTATTATCAGATTAATAGTATTATCGGGTATTGTCTGCAGAAATTCGAAGGAATCGCCGAGATGTAGGACAGCCCTATGTTTCTCTGAATAATCACTGCCAATTTGAGGCATCGGAAATAACGGCAATTTCCCATTCTCCATATCTCTCTCCAAATCAGTCTCAACGATCGTAACTGGGTTTGGGTTATTCTACCATAATCTAATTGCTGTTGGTAAGGAAATAAGTATCAGAAAATATGGACTTCTTAGCTCAACTCTACATACTCTCTCTCAAAGCACTTTTCAATCCACTCGATGCAACTCGGATAAGGCTCTGCATTCTTCAAATCAGCCATCTACTTTTTTCATGCCAATTAGAGTCACCTTCATATGTGTAAGCCTCACAAGTGGTGCAGACAATCCTGAATCTAGGGCTATTGGGCCAGACTTCGCAGCCACCAAAGGCTATCTCATAGTTTTTTTCAGCCTCAATCAGTTCTGGAGTCATTTCAACTAGGCCATACGTAATAGGGACACATTTGATTGTAGTATGACCGTTAGGGCAACAAGTGAATTTACTCTTTAACTCGCAGTCGTCATGTTGATCTTCTACTTCACTTCTAACGGAAGCTCTCGCACGGCTGATTGCGTCTTCCACGCTAACGTCGGACTTCCCATCCAGTACGGCCTGTACACGAGCAATCAGGTCACTAATATCAAATGGCATAGTTATATAGTCATTAGCCCCGAGATTCAGCATTGTCGTTACAGCTTCATCGGATTTTTTGCTAGTGAGTATTACAATCGGCATGTCAGACCATTCCCTGATTCGCCGGCAAACCTCGACTCCATC
This sequence comes from bacterium, assembly GCA_024206195.1. The sequence goes on from JAAGZO010000228.1 coordinate 5,308, forward strand.
TATTCCAGGCATCACAATTTCCATTAGCACTAGGTCAGGTGAAGTTTCTTCCACGGCTTTGAGACCAGCTTCACTGTCCTCTACCGTTGTCACAACAAAACCACGCGCTTCGAGGTTAGCTCTTACAAATTTGAGTATTACCGGACTAGGGTGAATATGAAGTATTCGGTAATGCGTGTCACTCACCACACGTTCTTTAACAACATGAGAGACTGGTTTGCTCTCCTTAACTTTCTGCCAGATCGCGTTGATAACAAGATAGATCAAACCCCAGATAATGAAGTGAATACCACCCGCTAACCCCCCTTTTATGATGCCTGAATCTGCGATTCCGTATATCAGCACCAATGTGCAGAATGCTAGTATAGGGCCCGCAAGCGCCCAGTTTGTTTTGCCCGAATTGCTTTTGTTATTTGACATGAAAAATACACAACCAAATAGAGTGTTCCTATCCTACACCTCTACCTACCATGCGTCAAGCTGGAGGTCAGGTCGTGGCGGCATCTTTATTTTCGCAGCTTGTTATTCCTCTACAGCAATAATCCATTGTATACGATGCTTTTGATGACATGACAAAATATCTAGATTATGGTAGCATGGCTCGGACCAACATACTCGCTCTATTTGCCGACATTTTTGCCTAGTCTACCTGAATTTAGGGGGTGCTGATTGTTTTGCACTAATTGTGGTATTGAGTTTGACGATGGGGCCAAAGTCTGTCCA
>JAAGZO010000229.1 GCA_024206195.1 bacterium
GCAGAGCAACGTCTAAATTGATGCAGTTAGGCTTCTACAAGGTGTCTTATCAGCCGGACTGGTTTCAGCATGGTATTATCGTACAGGGCAACTATGACGATATAGACATTGATAAGAGTGAATTTGTAATATCGAAGCACTCAGGATTCTATAACTATTATGAGGATAAAGTTTGTATCTGTTTAACTTAACCCCATCAAAGGAGCAGTTATGGTAGTAGGAAAAGGTACAGTAGACAAGGATGCGGTAACGGTAATACTTGAAGATATCGGACATCTTCGGGCGGTAGCATACGTATACAGGGACGGTTCAGGCAGAACGGAGTTGCAGAGAAAGATAACTCCTAACTCAAATTGGATGACCGCCCTGACCGAAGAGAGAGACAAAGCGTGGATGCAGGAACATACATTGCTTCCGAAGGCTGATGAGTGCGTCCAGTGTGGCACAGAGTTGATTCAAAATCACTGTAATTGTGAACAGAGAGGTCAATAATGACAAAAGATGAACAACACGCCGCTAAAAAGGCAAAGACTCATACTATCTACAAGACACAAGCAGGGAAGCGTGTTCCTGGAACCACGACCATAACAGGAGTAATGGATAAGCCTGCGCTCAAATACTGGGCGAATGGATTAGGCCTGAAAGGTATCGAGGTGCGTACCTACGTTGACGAACTTGCTCTTATAGGCACACTTGCTCATTACATGATAGAATGCCACTGTAAGGGTATAGAGCCTGACCTTGACGATTATTCAAAGAATCAGATAGACTTAGCCGAAAATTCAGCTATTAAATTTATTCAGTGGCAGGATGATGTAGGTTTTGTACCGGAACATAACGAATTGAAGCTTGTATCGGAGACACATAAATTCGGTGGCACTCTTGATATTATAGGTACAATAAAAGGCAAAAAGGTTCTCGTAGATATTAAGACTTGCAAAGGAATCTACGGGGAGCATAAGACCCAGGTTGCCGGAGGATACGGTATTCTTGCCAATGAGAACGGTTACAAGGTAGAAGAGGTTATTATTATTCGTGTAGGCAGGAATGCTGATGAAGGATTTGAGCAGATAAATATTTCTCCCGAAGAATGTGATGCTCACGAGCAGAGATTTCTTGTGTGCCGTGAATTGTATGAAATGAATAAAAAAATAAATAAATTCAAATAGGAGCAACTATGCCTGCACCATTACCATTAACAGTACTTCAAAAGATTCAAAATTGTCGAGCATCAATCAAGGCAAGTAATCTGACAAAGGCCGGAAGAAACAAGTTCTCCGAGTACGATTATTACACGCCGGAACAAGTAGATAAGTTAGTGTATGATGCCTGCCTGTCTGAGAAGCTTTTCTGTAAATTCTCGATGATACGTGATGAACACGGCATTACAGGATGGTTGAAAGTAATCGACCTGGAATCGGGAGAATCAGAGACATTTCAGATGGCAACCGAAATACCCGTTATAAAGGCCACAAACGCTACACAGCAGATGGGCGGTGCAATGACCTACACTAACCGCTATCTTCTAATGAGCGTCTTTGATATAGTCGAGAACGCCCTTGATCCTGACTCGCAGAAACCACCGAAGAAAGAAAAACCGTTTGAAGGACACCCGCTAGTTACCCCCTCAGCAACAACAAAAAAAGAAGATACAAAGCCGTGGCTGAATGAAGATATGCCTGCGTTTCAGAAGGCAAAGGACGCTATTGCAAGTGGTGGAAAAACCATCAAGGATGTACGCAAGGTGTATAAGGTGAACAGGAAAGTGGCTGCATTGCTTGAAAC
>JAAGZO010000230.1 GCA_024206195.1 bacterium
AGTCGTGCAGGATCTTGAGAGGATCACTGGGCTGTCCTCGAAAGTGCTGGTTAATGGAAATGTTTCTGAAGTTGTCAACAGTATTGATTGCTAATATTGCTAACTTGTTTAGTTGTTACACCCTTTGATGTGTTGGGAACCGCATATTGTTCACCGTATACAGTATCTATACTTTCAGTTTGTGAAAGTAAAACAATACACTGGACTAGCTGATTATATCTGATCAATGCTCACTGACATATACCGTAAATGCTAAAATAAACGCCGCAGAAAGAAGGCAGGTGAGAGCCAACTTGTGCGGCGTTTATTTTAGCATTTACTATGTTTCCTTCCCCCAAGTGTAACAAAGTCAGGAACAAGGCATGAAAAAGGCAAATATATTTCCTTCCTCCAAGCGTCAGAAAGTGAGGAACAAGGCATGAAAAAGGCAAATACTATGTTTCCTTCCTCCAAGTGTAACAAAGTCAGGAACAAGGCATGATATTATAAAGTTAGTACCTGAGCAAGACACGAATTAGGCAGATTGTAGATAATAGGAGAGACGGTGGTACGGTGCAGGAATCACAGAGACGATGACGGCGATTTACTAGAGCCCCAACTCGGTGGCGGCTCTCAGACGATGAACTTGGAATACAATGCGATAAGCTATACGAAACACGGCCTTATAAAAAGGACCAAAAAACAGTAGCAAGAGAGCAATAATTCACACCTACAAATCTGCATGTACACAGGAAATATACATAACCTGCATTATGTACAGTACTACGAGCACTTTCATATGCATCCTGTACAAATACTATAATACCAATCTGTACAG
>JAAGZO010000231.1 GCA_024206195.1 bacterium
CTATCTTAAATCCTCCCTTACCTGACCCCTCAGGCTGAGTCGTAACGTGTGAAACTGCTTGACCAACTGTACCTGCCATTTTTATCTCCTTTTCTTAGTCCCAAATTTCTAAATCCTGGAAAGCGTCATAGTTTGACACCATCGAGTTATATCCACTTTGTTCTTTGTTCCTTTCTATCGTAGCTATGCAATGATCAATCAGCGTAGCTTTCTTCACCTCAGGTGGCTTAAACACAGCTTCAGGTAATCCATCCTGTCTCATTGCTACAGGCAACTTATTATCCTCCATCGGAGCCATTTCGTTAACCTGAAGAGCAATACCAAAAGCCATAACCTCATCATCATAACATCCTGACTTAGCATTAGCTTTCCCCATCTTATCTCTAACAAAGGTTGTCATCTCCTTAACACAACGCTTATCACACCAACCTTCACCGTCAAGTAACCACCTTGTTATCCCTCCAACAAGAGCTCTCTTTGAAGAAACAGAAGTCCACCAACCCTTCCTATTAGAAGGACTCTGCTTAACTGTATCATAAGTAGGCATCAGGAAGGCATAAGGTAACTCATACACTTCCTGAAGCTGATTAAATGTAGATAAGCCAGGTCCTACCGTTTCCACTGCCCATGTATGCATTTTCTCATTCAACGTATAATGAAGCACTATCGTATTAACCACACCAGCCAGTCTTACTTCATCTATCCTTGAGAAATAAGTAGCAACAACAGATTCTGTCTCCCTTCTCAATACCTTAACTATAGAAAAGTCCCCATCTTCCTTCCCCTCAGCCACATCTACTGCAGTTATATAAGACGCAAGAGGCTCTGGTTTTTCATAAATAATAAAATGCCCTTCTCGTTCATCTCCCATCTCAGGAATAACTGCCTTCTCCAACTCAAAGAGTGGTTCTACTAAGACGTAAGCCTCAAGAGGAGCCCTATCTATTCGTAGTAAACTACCTATTCGTTTGCCCGCTTTCCCGTCAAACACTGGGTTACCAGCTCCGATATAGTCTATGTCTAATTCTTGGGCTATCTCAAGAGGCCTCCGCCTCTTACATTGCATATCATACCAGGGACTACGTAATCCTATCCAATGATCAGAATCACAAGTCTCACTCATTTCTTCAGTCTTTGGCCACACACAGTAAAGTCCTGCTGCTTTCTCTGGATGCAATGACCAATGCAAGGTTCTTTTCTTAATTTGATCTCCATGAGCTAAATCATAATATTGCCCACCTGCACCAAACGGAGTAGAAAGGGCTACTCTACTTGGAGTTGCATCCCCTGCTGCTGTCCAAGCACTCTTATCCGAGCCCTCCCACTTCGCCAGCTCATCCATCAAACCACTCAGATACCTACCACCTGTTGACCAGTTTGGGTTATTGCTTTCACCTGTGATGGAGGAGTTCGTCTCCGGATTAACAAGCCTCATGAAGTTATCGTGCGTTTTTGGGTTAAAGCCCAACGGACGTAGCCAAACAGGTAGCTTGTAAAGGGCGTAGCGTGCCTTACTTATCAAAGCACGCATATCACCTTTCTTATCGACGTAATCCTCTATACGAGAACCGAGAAGAAAATCTCCTCCACCAGCAGGATCTAGCCAAAAATGAAGATAAGTAAGGATAACCATCCAGGAACATCCCATATCCCTACTCTTCTCAATAAGATAATCCTTCCCTCTAATTATAGATTCTTGTAATTCTAATATTGTCTGATCTTGAAATTCATATGTACAGAATGGTTGATTGTGGTAGGGTCTCTTTCTTACATCAAGAGTGAAGAAGAAAGCATTAAACGCAAAGAGGATATCCTTATGAAATAAGGTCTTAATCTTAAGTTGATGCTCAGGCGAAGCTAGGCAATTGTTCATTATATCATTTCGCCAAGCTAAGTTATCATGTAGTCTTTTAGGATATTCCAATATTAAAAGCCTTTCTTAATTTTCTCTATGTTAGTTATTCCTTCTTCGTAACCTTCTCCTAGCTTCTTTATTATTTTATCTAATTCTTTTTCCCAAGGCTTCTTTGTTCCTATTTCCTTTGTTCTTTTATTAATTGATTTAGTAAGCTCATCTATCTTCTTCATACTCTCATCGAAGGTATCTGAC
>JAAGZO010000232.1 GCA_024206195.1 bacterium
AATACTTCAGGAACTCCTTATCTTTCATGTGAAGACATTGAAATGTCTGATTCTACAATGCCTAAGATTCATTCTGATCTGGGATCATTTCCAGAATTCACTAAAAGATTAGTGAAAGGACTAGTTTCAGTGACCGGACAGACTAAGTCTGGACCTGAAACATCTATTCAAGTTTGCGTTAGTACTATCGAAAGCAGTGAATGAGAGACTGGTGATTTGAGACCAACAAAGCGATCTCAGGAATCAGTCAGCTCTCAAGAAGTTCCAATGGAAGAGGAAGAAGGAGAAAAAGAAGAGGGAGAACTCAAAGAAGAAATAAAAGATCCAAAAACAATAGAAGAAGACTTAAAGACTCCCGATATTTATCAAATCATTGCTCGCTGATTTCCTGTGAGCGAGAGATGTCATGTTTTGTTAATGCTTGAAGAACATACTGAAGGTGATGAACTTTCATATTACTCTTGGGACATAGATAAAAGCTATGAACCGAGTCTCATTTTACAATTTGAACTTGAATATCAGAGACAAGAAGACAGCTGGCCTGCTGATTCTTATAATCGGTTATGGCCCAGACACTAGTAAAGTGATACTTCCTGTTTACATGAAAAATACACCCTGTTCACACGCAAATTGCTCCCTTAAACCTCCCATCATCAAGGTGCAAACGCCATGTAAACAGGGTGTAAATGAAAACAGACCGCATACACGGCGTGTAAACAGGGTGTAAATTACTGAGGGCGAAAATCGCTGGAAAGTGTTTACTGCATGCATTTTGCGTGCAAACGGGGAGTAAATTTTCGTTTTGAGAAAAATGCTAGCGGCGTATTCCTAG
>JAAGZO010000233.1 GCA_024206195.1 bacterium
ATTTACCCTTATATCGATAAATTTAAAGACATTTCCATTAAAGATAGAAGCGAGACTGAGGTAACCTACCTCACCACCAACACCCTGCTTTACTCTTATATCATTCTTAATGAAAAGTTCTTCGAGCAGTTCGTGGAATCAGCTAAGGGGAGGCTTAGCGCCCCCTTAATCGTGGAGAGAGACGGCCCCAAAGTCAACTTGGACTTGTATGTGCTACAGTTAATCAGAGAAGCCAAGTGCATGATTAGGATGAATTGCAACATCCCTGAAACAGCTAAGATTATCCTTCTCCAAGAAGACAAGTTCAAGAAGTACTACAACGAGCTTAATTTCCTCGTGAAAGAGTACAACAGAGTTCTTGCAAGAATTGGAACGACTGAAGCTCTTATTTACTTCAAGTCCCACATAAAAGATTTGAATCTCAAGCTCCAACCATTAAAATCAACAATTAACTGGTCATCAATGAATATCGACACCAACCTACTCGGAGTATTCCAATGCCTTCAAAAGCTTGAGTATTCAATCGACGCCTTCTACGATATTTTGGAGAACAGAGTTCACAGGAACATGATGGGGATTAAGAAACTAGATTTAATCGACATCCCAGACAATGCTACCAACTTCTCAATTAACGAGCTGATTAAGAAACAGGAGAAGTATGTAAATATAAAGAACGCCCTCCTTCAGTCCAAGAACCATGAGATTGAGTC
>JAAGZO010000234.1 GCA_024206195.1 bacterium
AATCTCTCCAGATGTTAAAGCAAACTACCTGGCTTCACCTCCTTTAGTTGTAGCTTACGCAATTGCGGGTAATATGAATATTAACCTATCAACTGATCCACTTGGAAAAGACAAAGATGGAAACGATGTCTTTTTAAAAGATATTTGGCCTTCTAATGAAGAGATCACAGAAACACTAAGAACAGCAATCACTCCTGAAATGTTTGCTTCTCGTTACGCTAATGTTTTTGATGGAACTCAAGAGTGGCAAGATATTAAATCGACAACTGGTGAAACTTATAGCTGGTCTGAAGACTCAACTTATATCCAAAACCCTCCATTTTTTGAAGGAATGGGTAAAGATCCTGCTGCAATTGAAGATATTAAAGATGCGAGAGTGCTTGCAATTCTTGCTGACTCAACAACAACTGACCATATCTCTCCTGCAGGAAATATTAAGGCGAACTCTCCAGCTGGTGCCTACTTACAAGACCATGGAGTCGATATCAAAGACTTCAACTCTTACGGTTCAAGACGTGGTAACGATAGAGTTATGACAAGAGGGACATTTGCCAATATCAGAATTAAAAACGAAATGCTTGATGGTGTTGAAGGTGGATACACAAAACATATCGGTTCTGGTGAGCAAATGAGCATTTACGATGCAGCGATGAAATATAGAAATGAAGGAACCCCTCTAGTGGTTGTTGCTGGTAAAGAGTACGGAACTGGTTCTTCAAGAGACTGGGCAGCGAA
>JAAGZO010000235.1 GCA_024206195.1 bacterium
CATAAAGAAAAACAACTAGCTGAGTTTGAGAAGAAAAGACTTCATCAACAAGGAAGTTTTGAAGAAGTTTTGCAGACTCATAAGCTTCAAGAGGCTGCAAGAGCTGCAACTGTTTCAAAACAATGACTAAATACTGGAACTCCTAGAATGTTTTATAGAACTCCTCTTACTAGACCTCCTATTGCGCGACAGTCACTGTCTGCCAAAGGAATTTCAACTCCAATACCCTCTGGACCTTTGGATCCAGACATCGTTATTGAAACTTCAACACCTTCGGAGGAAGTTTCTAAATTCCTGCTACTCTGAAAGCTAAAGAAGATAGCCTTATAATAACGGCTACTCCAGAAGAAAGAGCAGTTCAAGTTCAATGAAAAGAAGCTCCATTCAAAAATTTTATGGAAGTTGAAGCACCTGCTCATATATTTCTAACCGAAGATCAATATTATGCAAAGGATACTATTTCGGAGAAATATACAGTTTTAAATCGTAAAACTCCGAGAACTAAAATTACTGAACCTGTTTCGACTTCTACTGTTGCGGCAGCCATTGTTGCATCAGCTGCCAAAATTTTTCCTAAAGCAGATAAACCATTTGGTTCCCTTCCTAAAGATCAATGGGAACCAGACGAAGACACTATAAAAAAATTACAAAAAGAAGCTTCCGCTCTTCTGCACCAATATGGAACTGCAGATAAGCGATACATAAAAAAGAAGAAAGAATTGGAATGGACAATAAAGATGGAAAACATACTCCAAGCTGACCGACAGACGATG
>JAAGZO010000236.1 GCA_024206195.1 bacterium
ATCTGGCCTATAGAATTTGAAGGAGAGAAGAATGATTGATGCATGGTGAGCATCCGGTGTATAGAAATCGAAGCAGATGGGAGTGGCTGATGCAGGGCGAGCATCTAGAGTATACAATTGGAAGCAGACAGGAATGATTGATGCAGGTAGAGTATGTGGCTTATTAAATTCGAAGTAGAGATGAGTGAGTGATGGAGGAGCGGTGTCAGGTGTATAGAATTTGAAGGAGACAGGAGTGACTGATCCAGGATGAGCATGTGGCTTATAGAATTTGGAGCCAGAGTCAAGAAGAGAAGAAGAAGGAGCTCAGACAGCAATTCAAATCCATCTGCCTTGAATTGGCATAGGAATTTGAGTGATGCAAATTTTAGCCATGTCACGTTGTTAGTGGAAAGTCAGCCCACGTTGTTATGTTTTGTTTTGAATAAGAATTGATTGATATATAATCATTTTTTTATATTCTGTTCCATTGTAGTGAAAGTTGATGTCTATAGAAGGGTTTGCGATGATGTTTATTATGAATTAAGCATTATATTAAGCTCTAAGGTCTAAGCTCTCATTATATTAAGGTGTAAGCTGTAAAGTGTATGCATTCATTTGTGTGACAGATTTTGAACGTGGTCAGAAAGTTCTACTATGGAATGTCGGTGCTTTTCAAGTGTTTTCGGTGAAATAATGTGTCTGGTCTTACCATGGGCTATTGTTCTATGACAGTTCGCTTGCATGTGTGACATGTATAGATAGGCTGTAGTCTGTAGAAGACGTTTTTACTTGCAAACTGTTTCATCAGTGTAAGTTTTCTGATATGTGTTATGGAGAGGCTGAAAGTTCTTAAATTGTAATGTTTGTAAGTTAGACGTCTGAAATTTTTAGGTCTTACTATGGTTTGTAAGTTTATAAATGGTCATGTGTGTGTTGATGTTGACTATCTGTTTGAACTGGATGCTGGTATTAGTAGAAGTGACTGTAATGAAGGATCCTGAAGTGTTTTGTCATTGTATTTTATCTTCCGTGTTTCCGTGCTTTTGATGTACGTTGTTTTTATTCTGTCCGTACTATACCGTAGTTGAGAGAGTCTCGAGGAATTTCACTTACGCTTTTACGTGAATGTCAAATCAACCGCAAACATGCATGTTGACATTCATTGGCTGCTAGATAACCCGCTTCTGC
>JAAGZO010000237.1 GCA_024206195.1 bacterium
GGCGTTGATGTTTCTTTCAGAAATGAGGGAACCAGTCTTTTTATCAATGTTAAAGTTCCAGAAACTTTACCTGAGCTCCAAGCTATTCCAGGATGGGAGAAGATGGACCTTTCTGGTTGCCAATACTCAGGAAAAAATGACTTCAAGTTCACTTCAGCTATTGACCCCACCAAATTCTTAAATGCCACTTTAGAAGAAATCGTTGAGATGGCTACCAAATTTAGCGTCGAAGGAAACTCAAATTTCGAAGAACTTCACCACGTCTTAACTGCTGTTACCAACTTTGCTAAGGATTTGCTTCCCGATAGCCCTGATATGCGAATGGCCTTGGCCTTGGTTCCAATCTTAACTGCCCCAAGAAAATTCTGCTTTGAATTCAAATATGATCCTAACACAATAAAAAACACTATTAAAGGAGTAATGCTAGGTTCAGGGAAACATGACAAGGTAACTGACCATCTCACTAATAAACAAACAATTGCAAATGAATTCTTCCCTCAAGCTCAAGAGATGGCTCCTATGTTCCTTGGACCCTATTCTGATTTGTTAAAGAATGTGAACTTAGGCCATTATGAATTCTTTGTGATGGTTCCAAGA
>JAAGZO010000238.1 GCA_024206195.1 bacterium
CCTAAAGTATCCTCTTTGTGCAACCTTCTCTGAAAATCGTCTATTGCTTTTAATCTAAAGGTTCTGACATCATGTTTTTCAAGGTCAGAATCATAAAAACTGACGGTAATACTCTTCTTGTGTAAATCTACACCCACGGACTTGCTCACTGTTTCTCTCCTCATAATCATGACGGAGTAGACACTTTTTTGGTAACATCCACTCTCCTATTCGGGATCTTCGTTGTCCCATGATGTCGGTTCGGTTATAGGCTTGACTAATCTACAATACGGGGTCAAAGCCCCAGGGACGGGTTCAGCCTATAACCTATCTACTCCATACTTATAATCATACTCATATAATTATAAAGCATGGAATTGCCACCAAAAAATTATCATAACATCTACAATATATTCTATCTTACACAATTAGTATGATCATTATGTTGTAGGGGCTGAGTCCCACCTCAGCCCGTGAAATAATCATGAGACACCCTCCGCGAGAACCTAATAATGATCATTTGGCAGACCGTCACCCTGAGCGGAGTCGAATGGGTGATAAGCATGTTATTTGAATTAAAAAATCAAGGAAATTACTTTTGGGAACCACTATACAATTCAACCTCCAACAGCTTTCAGCACATATATCGACCAGGGAGCTATCTC
>JAAGZO010000004.1 GCA_024206195.1 bacterium
ACAGACTAGCTTATATACAAATCAGCTATCTTGATGTGAGCATATTTCTAAAGTTCATAGCTAGACTTGTAAGAAGTCGGCGAATTCCTATCCAGCTAAGCTGTGCATACAGATATTTTGGAGAGTCTCGATGTCTGGAAAACGGAGGTGCTTTATCAGGCACCTAGTGAGTGTCAGCATGCAGACTTGCGGTTAGTTTGACATTCACTAGCGGTGCTTATCTGAATTCCTCAAGAGGGAGACTCTCTTCACATGAATCCACTGCGGTACATACGGATATAATATTGAGCCATAAAATACGAAGTGTAAAACACGGAAACAAGATACGACAATGAAAGCACTTCAAGATCCTTCATTACATTTCCTCAGGGGGTTAAAGAAGCAGTGACCTCGATGCAGGTCATAAATAAAATTTAAATTTTGAAGGATAAATGAAGGATCAGGAAGGCAACAGATAAAACTCATATATGCTTAACAAGAGAACATTCGATCTCAGTCTTAGGCAGGAGGTTTTCTTTCTTCTTCCGATGGCTGGTTTGAATTTGATCTTCTTATGGAATAGCAATGCCGTTTCGGAAATTTGTTGTTGTTCGAGGCGGCGGAGCAGCATGACTGGAAAATTGATATCCCCTCAGTCCAGGGTTATAGTCGCAGATGATAGGATTGTCCATATTCATCAAGCAGAAAGGTTCCTTTCATTGCAGGTTCGTTGTAGTTTAGAATTCATTTCGATCACCATAAGTAGAAACGGCAGAATTTTCAGCTCTAGCCACAATGGCATGAAGCGAAAGTTTGTTGACGGATCGGATAGCCAGACGGATTCAATCCGGCTATGGTTGTTGTTGAGCGGCGGCCATGAC
>JAAGZO010000239.1 GCA_024206195.1 bacterium
CGATACCCTTTACTGCGTAATCCTTATCTGGATATAAGATGCTCACAAGCTTACCTTCTAACTCAGGGTAATCATCTCTGCCTACTGTACTAATTCTAATGTCTCTGTCTAATGTTGTCATGGTTAACTCCTTTAATTAATTATTAATAAATTGTATACGATGGTATACAGGTTAATTATGAACCGGTTCTTCTTATATAGGGAGTATAATTACGGGTTTTGCAGAAAGTAAGAATACAAACGGTTTATATAAGGTCGGTTATTACTATATAGGGAGCATAATTACCCCCTTTACCATATATATGTATACTATAGTCTACATTTTAGCACAAATATGTGTACCCAGATGCACCCAGAACGCAAAAAAGGGCGACCACCCGAAGGTAGCCGCCCGATTTAGGGTTATTTTGTTCTATTTTTCCATAAATCCCAGAACATGCAGTGTAAAAATACGATACATATTACAAGTATGTACCCTATTAAGCCTTGAATGAACATCACGAACATATAAATCTCCTTATCTAAAGAAATGTGTTGCTGTTAATACCTGATCTAAGTCGAATCCACGCTGTTGTACGTCTGAAACAGGTGGGAATTTATCAATCAGGTGCGGAAATCTCGTGCATTGCATCACCCAGAAGTCAATTAAGACATTCCCAGCGTGCATATTCACGAACTCTTCACGTATAGCGAGGTGTAATAGGTCAGTATTCCCTGCATGAGTAGCGAATGAGTCATGAACGGTACAGAAATCTGTTATTCCGTAGTCATTCGCAGTACAAACTGTCTCCTGGAGGTGAGTTGTATCCAGATTATGCACGAAATTCGGACTAATACTCGTTTGCATACGCCTTTTATCTATCTTTTTGGTGTCCTCCTTCAATGTTAGTTGGATTCTACCCTCTAGGAAGGTACTAATCCGGTTCTGTTTCGTATCTTTGATGTCCTGGTACACCCTGAAACCTCTCGGACTGTCCCAATACAGCATATTTCCATGCTTACCATCGTTCACAATCACCTGGGTTATCTTTTTTAGGAATTGCATCGCTGTCCGAGCTGCAACTACGATCTCATCCAGAGCTTTCCAGACCAGATGATGCAGTAAAGTCGTTGCGTACACCTGAGCATTCCCAGGTTTACCTGTATCCTTGATGAATGTAAGCTTCTGGAAGGGATTCTTGTACGTTTTATCCGTCTCTTGAGCCTTCTTAGTGAACTTTTCGAGGTACAGACGGCAATCATCCCGACAAGAGATCTTTGTTCCACCGTACGGTATCACCATCGTAGGTTTCTTAGTAGCATCACGCCTGATTGTGAACTCTAACCAGCCTCGCATGACCTGCAGATCGAGTTCATTCGCAGGGAACCACTCTTTACCATTGAATACCTGCTCGTATTTCAACCCGTAATCTATGTACTCTAATACCTTATTGGCGCAATCTAGGTAAATATCAGAAGGAAGATCACTATCCATAAGATTGACAGAAGTAGCCCCAACAGGGTCACGAAGCATAGCTGAGTAGTGCTGAATCCCATTACACGATCCATCTTGGGCACAAGGTATATAACTGATGAACTCCTCTCGCTCTTTTGTAGACGATAGTATACATTCTGCCAACTCTTCACAGACAGCAAGGAACATATACGGCTTATCGGCTTGTCTCCAGAAATCTCTGTATTCATCTGGATTAGTCCCAGTTCCGATAATGTTGGATATCTCGGACATGATCCACTGTACCCTATCCGGCAATGACACCTTGTCATTACCATATACTCCGGCTGCGTGTATACACAGGTGAGTAAATCCGTTCTTACCAAGCTTGCACCCCCTTTTGAATTTAATTAAGGCTTTAGATAAGCCAGTGCCTTGTGGAGATAGAGCTGTACCTGCTGCGTATAGCCTCCCTCGGAAATCCGCAGTCCATACGAAGTAGAGTTCATCCTCGAATTGGAGTCTTTTAGCCATGTTAATCGTACGGGATACAGCCATGGCCTTTGAGACTCTTTCAACCTCCAGTTTACCGATCTCACGGGCAATTCTTTTCCACGCAACGTACTCCTCCTTATCCTCTTCGGTTAACGCTTTCCTGCTATCGAGTTTAAATTGTTTAAAAGCGGCATTAGTCATGTTACCTTGCTCAAAGGGCGGAAGTGGACACGGAGGTTCTGCTAGAGGTTCTGAGCCTGGCATATCAATCCCGAATGGTAACTTGAACTCCTTAACGGCCTGTTCTAAGACGAAGGAGTTCACCTCCCATGGAGTCGCCTGTAATAGATTCACTGTCTTGAAGAAATTAGGCATTTTATGCTTGTTATCGTGCATCATCTTGAGGTATTTCGGCCTCTGCATCTTAACAATAGGCTTAATACGCCTTAAAGACTTCAAATGGAACCCACCATCCGTAGGTGTAGTCCAATCTTTCGGTGGGATTAAGGTAGGCATGAAGTCCGGCGTAAGATACTGACATACGCCAGTATTAGCCTTGATCCATTCGTACGCCTTAGTAGTACCATAGACATGATGTATAGTCTGATTATTCACGTACTGCGTACTGAGCTCAATTATACCTGAGCCTTTAATACGCTTTCCGTAGTCATCGTAATCAGACGTAGCCTTAATGAATGCCTCTACACAGGCTGTACCAATATGCACCTTATCCTTCATAGGCCAAACATCCCACTCCATTACACCGTCTGCCTTCTTACGAGCAGAGTTCACCATAATCTTACGCTTACGTTTATAGTTATTAATTTTCTCGTTCTTGATGTATTTCAGCGTACTCTGGAGATACTTCTTGTCGTCTCGTTCAAAGGACTCGAACCGAGCGTTATCCTCCACTTTCTGCGAAATACGGGTGACTAGTTGTGTAAGTTTAACTGTTTTAGAGATACTATCCAAGATACATTTACAGGTGATGTACGCAGTAGTCTCTGTTTTTAACTCTGAGAGGTATTCCCATGCTACAGGTTTCCGCCCAGGTTTACCCTTCATACGTTTAACATCGGCCTCAATCTGTTTAGAAACCGATAGTACGAAGTACCGGAGCATACTGATACCGTACGAAGTATTAGACTCATCAGAGATAGGAACGGTATTCCCATCCTTATCGAGCTTCTTCTGTGTACGGTCGATACTCCTGTAATACCTGAGCACTCCGGAGTCGATCATCTCACGCTCCCAGAGTAACTCACGTTCCAGTGTTGTCATAATCCTCCTTGTATACTATAGTCTACAATTATACTCGTGCTTTCTCGAAGAAACAGGAAATAGCATGACCTGTTCTGCCCGTCTGTGTACCAATGAGTTCATAGAACGCTGTTCTATCTGGAATTTTATTCAACGCCTGTTCCATAACCCATTTCTTCTCATTTAGTGACCAAGTTTCACCTATACGACTGCGTAGTTCTCGGTCTTTATTCCATGGTAATCTAGGTACAACTTTACGTATGAAACCTTGTGATATGAGCCAGTTTATATTATCACGGAATACCTGCCATTTAACGATGTTATCAATGGGCTGCTTATGTGTGGCTGGTATGTCGTCAGACCTCATTATTTGTGTAATTGCTACAAGCGCAGTACCACATGGATTCTCCTTACAGATATCAACGAAGCTTATCCCATCTTTGTACCTCGGAGTAAGCTCATACTTAGGTACGGGTATAGCTTTAACGATAGGATGGAAAGCATCATTAACGTCACCACTCGGATGCGAACAACTAATAGGGCATGAAGATCCATCTACCCCGTTTGAATGACTTGTATAGTGTACGCACTCATTGCATCTATTTTTCATTAGTATAAACTCCTTCTTCTCTGTTGTGATTTATTATAGATAGCCACAGAACTAAGCTTATGACCTTTACGATTACGTTTCTGTTTATTCAACCGTTTGATATCTTTACGAGACATTTTTATACCTCAATCTATGCCTTCTAGCTTTCTTATCCAGAGGTATTTCCATGGCTATATCCAGGCTGTCTTTCGGTTGTATACTTTCGTCTACATCCCGTTCCCACCGAGTATCTGATCCTATTCCACATAGGTAAAGACAATTCTCAGGTCTATGACGTGATTCAGCTTTACATCCTGTGAACCCTGAAGCATTACTACACGTAGTACATTTCCATGTTAAATTAGGCATATAATCTCCTTTTGTATACTTTAGTCTAATAGAGTGAAATATTCTGCCGGATAATACTTACGGAACCATCTTAAACCTTTACGTACTTCTGTGTAATGACCCAACATCTCTGCGCCCTTGATTACATCGTACACAGCTACTGCCTCAGGTGTCAATACACAACTCTCTCCGGAATACGGATTCGTTACCTCAACTGGGGCATCATCCAGAATACTACATGAAAATGGGAAATTCTCTGCTGCCTCAGCCTGTAGTTCTAATCTTCTTGCTTCATCCATTGTGATCTCCTTTTGTATACTATAGTCTACAATTTATGTTACGGTCTAGGGACACCAATCCCTAGGCATTCCTGGCATTTCACGTACCAGTTAACTAATTTTACACGGTGACTTCTTAGACTCTGATTAAATTGTACGCATTTATGCCTGTCTAGTTGTTTACAATCCTTACAATAGATCGACAAAGTATGCTGATTACTTTCTGGTTTCATACTACCTCCTCTATTAATTCATAGATTTTAGCCTCAAGTATACTATAGTCTACAACAATACATGGGCAATTATAATTGCAACCCCTAAATGTATCATCTTCAGATACAAATTCATCTTCATCATACTCTTGCGGAGTATCCGCAAGGGACAAGAACTCATGGAAACAATCGTCTCTTGACCAGACTCCAGGAATACCTAAAGATCTAGCTATAATTATAGGACAAGTACGAATCTCATCTGAGCAAGATCCATTTAATCTAACCAATAATTCTTCTAAAACGGCTTTTTGATAATCTGTAATAGCCATACTACCTCCTTATCCAAAAATTAATTCAAAGATACTCCAAAGTATCCCGATGATGGCACAAACGATGATAAAATCTAAAGATGCTATCATTCTGCTTTTCTCCTTAATGCCTTTGGACGTTTACGAACTCCATCCTTTACAGGAATGCTCACTTGTTCCGGTTTATAATGCGAGATACAGACCTCTTCTTCCCTGACCCTATTCCTTGCCTTCTGATTCTTTAGATAACGTGCGCCTGTTTGGTTCATATTTTCTCCTTTGTTCGTTTTGTATACCCTAGTATACATTTTGGTTAAACACTTAAATAAAGGCTATAGAATCAACTCCTATAGCCCTTAAATCAGGATTTAACTAGGACTAACCAAGTAAAGCTTTCTTAGTTGCTATTAATTCAGTTTTCTGGTCATCTGTACACGTCCCCGCAAGTACAGCGAACCCTTTCTGGATCATTTCCCTTGCCATTTTTGTTTTAGCGATACCACCAGTCACAGATCGGGCTTTTTCAAGGTCATTCTCGAGTTCTGTGATCCGAGCTCGAGCTATTTTTAACTCTTGTACAGCGGTTAACTCATCGCCTTCAACACCAGATTCTACGGAACCAGATGCCGTATCTGTACCAGTCTCGGTCACTGTTTCAGGTTCCGGCGTTACTTTACCCTTACCAAGATGCTGATTTACCATCTCAATCACCGTTTTGGCGATGATTTTATTCGTAGTAACTACATTCTCCCAAATAGCTAGAACGTCCTCATCTTTCTCAATTTTACATAACGGACGGCAATGCGTTTCGGCCTTTGGTAACTCACTAGGTTTAAAATGACCTTTTAAGAGGTTATAAACACGTGTTGCGTTCATAATCTTGTACGCATAATCCCTTGTGAAATCGAACATAGTGCCTACATAAGTCTCGAATGTAGGGA
>JAAGZO010000240.1 GCA_024206195.1 bacterium
AATATGCTATAATGAGGTGGTATACCCAGAGTATACCGGCTCACAAAGGGTGAGTGTGTGTGTATGATTCATTAATTAAATTATTATTATTATTGTTACTGAATGAAACTAGGATATGTAATTTCAACCAAAAGATAATGAGAACACAATATAACATAAAGGAGAAACATAAGTACAATCAAATAGCTCTTTACAAACTATAAGAAAAACTAATTTAGAAAGAATAAATTTCTAGCTAAATGAGTTACAAAGTACTTTCGACGCTGTAATCTACAGTGAGATTTCCTCCTCCTTGATCAAAAAGATAGATGAACGCATCAGAAATGATGTTAGCATTGCCTACCTGAAGACAAGTTGAAATTCGTTTCCTCCAATAATTAAGTAGTACACCAGGTTCAACATGGTTCTTCTGTGCCGCGAGATTAGTGACCGTTTTGAGAAAATCGTCAAACTTCTTGGAACATGCTCCATATGTTTCGAAAGCGATGGCCATGAAGTCACCTTGGAAAGGCAGGCAGCGATTCTTATACATCTTCTCTTTCGCATCCTCACGTATATCAATGGCACAATGTTGTTGCATAGCACTACCCTTGTCTAGATAATACTTACATGTGGGGTTACAGATTGTCACATCAATATAGAGAGAACGTTGATACAGGCCTTGGATATGTCCATCAGTAGCTTTGTTGTCATCATTCAAGGGAGTGCGTAATTCTCCTAAGCGTGGGTCGATGAAGTTCAGTCCGGCATGTTGACATAAAGATTTGATTTCACGAACTAGGTTGTCATGTCGACGTTTCTTAACTCCATTGAATAGTGGACAACAAAGCAGGTGATCCAAATGTTTAGTAATCACTGGTGCTTCTTTGCAACTGCATCTGTGTGGTCTGCTTGCGAATTCGATACCTAAGTGGAGCCATAATGCTGTGCGAAATTGATGACTACATATTTGTAACTCTTGTTTAGTTGGGACATTATGAAGCCACGCACCCACGAACGATCCCTCCGCACTAAGAATTCTGGCTTTGTCGTGTAGGTCACCCGAGTTAGAAATTTTGTCGGTGAAAGCCTGGGTATCCCTGCGTGACAAATACGAATAGTAGTAGTGTTGAAGCTTCTTGGTATGGGGTTGTGGGGCAACGTCCTCATCAGTGTGATTTGGCATAGCGTTGATAACTTGAGTTAACTCTGTTTTCTTTTCTCGATATTCACGAACAACAGCAGCAGCG
>JAAGZO010000241.1 GCA_024206195.1 bacterium
GCACCTACTATAATTATAAGAAGTGCAGTTGTCAGTAAATATTTAGTTGATTGTTTCATTAACGTAACCTTTTGGTAGTTTTTCGTACCATTCTAACGGTACGATACGTCCACAGCTCTCACAATTCAATTCTTTAGGAGTGTACGTTTCCATCTTATGTCCACATAGAGGACATCTCCATCTTACGAATGCCATAAACGATCCCCTGTGTCAGCATGAACTCCCCAGGGGTACAATCCCAAACCTCGTATGACTCTTGGGTAGAATCCTTCCATATAAGTATGAAGTTCTTTAATAGACATTCCGTTTACGTGAAAGTCTGCTGCCTTTCCCTGTAAGTGCTGACTTCTTTCACTTCCTCCACTATCAAGATTGTGTGCAGGACATCGGTTAATACAGTGAATTGAGACAGGCTTTTCCAGTTCGTCACGGATCATCTGTAAGAATGAGATAAGTTCATCGTTTACGAACGCCTGACCGCACCCGCAGTTACACCGGACTTCATCGAGGGTAAAGTTTTTCGCTACCTGGTTGGGGTCTTTTAGTAAGGCTTGTACCCTTTTTTTGGCTTTTTCTTTGAACCTACAAGCGCATCCCATATGGTCATACCTTTCCTTCTATTCTTTAAATATTTATTCCCTTGTACTGAGCCTGGTATTCCTGTAATCTGCCCTGCTGTACCTAAATCCGGTAACGCTCCTTTAGAACCGTACTTAACCATTCTTTCTATTGTATCTACTGCTGCCCCGGCTGGAGATGAACCATACTCTAAAGAACCACCCCATACAGGGAACATTTGTAAAAGTTCCTTTGAAACTTGGTAAGAGGCTTCTGCGTTAGTTGCTCCTTCATCTTTTGCGTCCATAAAAGCGTTTACTGGTGTAGGGAATGGTGAATTAACTCCGATAACATCCTCATATAAAGAACTGATTAAAGCTGTTGAAATGAGGTAGGTCATTGATTTTTTTATTGCGTCTTTCATCGTCATCTTCGGATTGTTGATACCCATAACATCGTGTTTTAGAAATTCATAATCCATTATCACAAAAGTATTAAAGAGTGTCGCTGCCCTTCCGAGTGCTGTTCTTTGAGCAGGCGACCTGTCCATTCTTGAAGCGGAAGCCTGAGTTGTTGTTACAATTTCATCTGCGAACCTTATCGATTCCTTTTCTGACATAGTTCTTTTTGCTTTTTCAAAAGACCCTAACCATGTTGCTCTTGCTGTTACCATATCTAAAAATGCTAATGGTTTATATCCTTGCTTGCCTACTGCCGCCTGTCCACGTTGATATGCTGTTGTTAGCGAAGTCTGAGCTTCCTCCCAATTAACATCAAACTCTCTAATGAGAAGATTATTTGATTTAGACATTGCCTCTCTTGCCTTCGTAGGGTTTAATCCTTGCGCTACTCCCTTTAGTGTATCTGACAATCCTATCCGTACCCATGTATTCCGTATTGCTGCTGGCTGAATTATTGCGCTTCTTACCATACCTGAGAGTGTAGCATAGGCAATGTTGTTGCATAGAAATCTCAAGGCACTATCGACTTTCGGATTCTTAAACTCTGACGGGAATTTAACTCCTGCAACCTCGTCAGACCATTCTGATAAAAAGGTGTAAAGATGAGGCTTTTCTTTCTTGAGATCGTATTCGCCTACCTTGCTAATCATGTCCCGGGTCTTTGAAAGAATCGGTGCTGTGTGAACATGGAATGTGGCATCGTGCATATACTTCTTGAATACTCGTCCTGCATTAAGGTCTATAGGTTGTATTGCTTTTTCCCGTGCCTTTCTGTACTTGAAAGATGTTGTTCGTGGGTGTGCGAACTTCGATTCTAAAAATATGGCAGGATCAGTTTTTATAGGGTTGAGTCCCAATAATGTACCTTCGTTCATCTGTCTCATAAAAGTAAAATAATTCTTTACCTTCGGGAATGGTTCTGCTCCTGCTTTTACCCTTTCCTCCTGTATTCTATCATACATACTTTCAAAATTCTTCCGCATCCAATTATACAGGGACATCTCTTTAGGGGATAATTTTCTGTTTATTTCCTTGTCTTTATATCCCATAGACTTGAGAGTAGCTATACCCATTTCCTGTTGTTTGGCTGCGTAAATACCTATTCGTTTATTGAATCCCCTGTCCATACCTCTTGAAAAATAATCAACGTCCTTTTCTAACTTCATGTATTCAACCTTTGAATTATGGTCTGCTTTGTGCATACCATGCCATAGTAAATCTTTTAAGGGTTTAGGCAGTTGATCTATAAATACCCGTGCGTGTGTTCCGAGCCACTTCTGAGGTTTCGCAAGGTCTTTTCCTAACTTAATAATGTTGTGTTCACATTCATATAAAGGTTCTGACAGTTTCCCGAATCTCTTTTTCTGCTTTACTATTTTAGTAGCTGATCCGTATTTACCGTATTCTTTCTTTCTTTCAATAGCCTTTGCTAATTCAGTAAGGACTTTTCTTTTAGCGTCTAAGGATTCCAGTTTAGCTAACTGGTTCTTCATTACTCCTACAGGTCTTTGTATAGGGTCTATACCTAATACATTAGAATAAACATTAACTGCGTCCTCTTTACCTAACCTTGTCTCGAATGCGTTAAGGAATTTTTTAAACCTGACATTCTCCCCAGGTTCAAGTTTGCTCTTTAAAGGCGGTCTGTCTTTTCTCAGTTCAGTAGCAATCGAAGGCTGAGATAATTCTCTTATAACCTGGTTCTGTACTTTCTTATCTAAAATGTAATTAGACTTCTCATAGCCTAACGCCTTTAAAGTCTTGTAGTATTTTTCTTCACCTACCAGTTTTTTTAGTTCTCC
>JAAGZO010000242.1 GCA_024206195.1 bacterium
AATGAAGTGTATGAATCTCTACGGGAATTAGTGAGCCTACGTTCTCTAGGTAGGCAACCTAACTGCAAAATTACTCAAACAAAAAGTCCGTGTTCTCGATTTCCGGCATCGTAATTTTGTCTGAGTATAGATATGCACCACTGCAAGGGAATTCATCCAAGTTTCTCAATTCAATTAATTCTGTCATTTGTGAATCAGTTAAACTTTTTCCAACCTCTGCAAAATTCATAGCATAATAATAAGATATTTCACCGTCAAGTCTTCCATAATCTTCTGCTAAAGATAAAACAGTTTCTTCGTCAATGGTTTCTTGAGTAAGTAGTTTTCTGAGTTCGGTCGCGATTGCTTTTCTTGCGTCTACAACCGCATACAAAGCAGGTTTTTGTGTAACTACAAGCTCTGAAATCAACTCACCCTGAGAATCATCTAATATGGTGAAAACAGCGTCTCCGCTATTGCCTGTCAATGTACTGCTTATAGTATATCCCGCAACTCCAACAGCCGGAGCATCCTTCATGTAAAAAGCACCGAAGTACATTGCGTTTCTTTCAGGGTTGAAATACGAGTCGGCTTCAATTGATCCTCCATACCACGCAAATAATTCACTGCCATAACCTCTTAGATTACCACTAACTTGTCCGCCAATATCTGAGTCCTGAATATCTGGCCAAGATAACATTCCTTGCCCCACCATTGCATCAAGATATTTTTTCTGATCCGCATCTAATGATCTGATAATCTCGCCAAACAATTCAGCTCTCCTTAAACTAATCTCTCCATCTTTTCTAAAAAGCGCTGCAGAATATTCAACAACAGCAGTCTTACTCAATCCTGAAGTTCCCACTGGAATATCTCCTGAATATTGCCTACGGAATGCATCCATTAATGGAAAACGATAGTAAGCAAACTCATTAAGCAAATCAGTTTGATCTTTTACGCCTGTTTCTAACATTTGTAATTGAGCATCATTCAAAATATACAAAACATTATTTCCACTAATAGTTACAAAGTCAGTATTATGTCCCATTTCGTCTGGATCATTATCACGAAGATACTGGAAACCGGAGAAATCTGCAACCTTTCCAGGAGGTAAGAAACTGTCCGCGCATAAGTCACCCGTTAAATAAGCTAAAGCACTGAATGCAATTGTAGTTTCTTGAGCCCTATCTGAAAGTGCTTGCTCTACATTGTATTGTGGTTCATTGGAACCACCAGAGCTGTCAGGTCCTAGCGAATCACCATATTCATTATTACAAGCAGTCCTGCAATGTCTATAATCACCACATTGCAATTCCATTGAACCTTCACAACATGATTTACATGCTGTTGAACTTCCAGTATCAACACATTCAGAATAATCTCCATCTGATCCCAGTGTTGAAGGAATAGAAACTGTGATGAAATCAGAATTTTCGCTAAAATCATTAGTTGCACAGCTATCTCTACAAGCAGTTCTAATATTGCCATCAGCATCATCTAAACAATCGCAACAATCCTTGCATTCGGGAGCATCTTCTGTATTAGAGATGCATGATTCAAACTCAGCAGTATTTACATTTGGTTCGTCACCATTCACGTTGGGTTCTCCATTAGGTGTTTGATTTTGATTATCCTCTCTACCTGGAGCACATGCAAAAATACCAGGTTTATCATCACATACTCCACTTAAGATTACACCTTGGCTTTCAAACTGACAAGCATCGTCAATTGTTTTATCATTACACGCATCAATTGCTTCTTGCGGTGGGAGATTTTGGTCAAGTGTGAGAGTTGGCGTTGCAGTTGGTTCTGGGCAATCTTCTAGAGTTTCTGCTGACCCTCCGCCGGGGCAATCAACCCAAACATCTACTATTGGTTCTTCAATACAACCAACTAGTAAAACCATTAACACAATTGAAAGAAGCGCCCAGTATTTCATAGTAGTCACAAATCAAATTAAGAATAAAAAGATGAGTGCGGGGGAAGGGATTCATACAAATGAAGTGTATAGTGCGCTACAGTGATTGGAAAAGTAGAGTTTAACGTTTTCACCAATTATCAGGATTAGTTTTTTTTGGGTGGTTTTTTAGTTCAATTATTCGCATATACGAATTGACTACTGAGAATGCGTTTGGAGTTATATCACAACACCAATTAATATTGGGTTTTGCTATTTCTATCTTTAATTCATTAAGTGCGTGTACCACTCGCTCCGAGTCTTCATGAGACAGTAGTGGTTCCAGCTTGTTTAATTCCTCAGAAGTACCTACTTTAGTTCGTAATCTGTCACACACTTTTTCTCTTAAGTCATTGTCAATCCCGAGATGTGTAGCAAGTTTATCAAACATTGCTGCTGAAGCAATATGAGTTGACATCAACCCCTCAGCGTTTGCCATAGCTGACCCTAACTTACACTTCTTAACTGGAATAGTTTCTTTACCAGAAGAAAAATATTCTCGTGTAGTCTTACACGCATGAATAACTATTTCTCTAGCTTTCTTGGGACCAATACTCTTTTTCTTTTCAATCATCAAAACACTTAGAAGAATTTCTATAATAAAAGAGTTTAAATAGTAAAAAGTGGTGCGGGGGAAGGTATCGCCTGAAATCTCAGGCGGCACGATATCGCTAACGCGTTTTTTCATCAATGTTTTTCCGCCGAGGCGGCATCGAAGCATGCCGCTAACAGGAAAAAGATTGTGGTGCGGG
>JAAGZO010000243.1 GCA_024206195.1 bacterium
ACCGCGATCTCTTCGAGTACATTGAGATATTCTATAACAGCAGAAGGCTGCATTCATATCTGGGATATATCAGTCCAGAGAATTATGAAAAGGGGATCATCGCTGCTTAACTATGTGTCCGTTTGGACTTGACCACCCCACGAGGATCTTTAGGATTTATCCATCGAGTAATTGTTACTGTGACGTACCACATGACCGGTAACTATGGGTTTATACTCAAAAATGTTTGGAGGTTTTGCGGTGGAAATATCCCGACCTTGCTGCAGGCAAGCGTTTTAAAAATAACGTGACGGGAGATGTGTCAGTTTTATGTGACTGTCGCCAATTATTATTAATCAAGCCAACAATAATTAGCAGAAATCCAACAATCAAGAGATAGAATGCATACGTGGCAAGTTCGTCGTTATCGCCATCCGAAAAAGATCTAATAATTAGTACAACGAGAGCTGCAGCAATGGGCAAACGTGGGGGGAACGCTAGAATTATCCCAAGGACCAGATAAGTTACCAATAAATAGATGGGCAATTGTTTCAAGAAGATTGTTGAGTCGATATATATTGTGGCCAGAACGAGGAACCCCAAACATATAAGAAAGAAAAATGCTTGTTTGTAGTGTTTCTTGAAAAGTCTAATCATTATTTTCACCGAACTGTAAACCTCATTTTTAAGATTTACTGCGTATGCGTGTACACCTGATTTTGGACAACTGTTTGTGATGTGAAGGCCCTTTGTCGAATGGTAGGTAAATCAATATGCCTGCCAACAGCATGAATGATACAATATAGCCGGTTCCAGCACCTTGGGCATCGTCATAACGGACTAAACTTGACTCTATATTATCTATCTCTTCCAGACTCCAGTCAAGAGATTGTGCGCTCTCTCGTATGGTAGTGGTATATTGTGAATAAGAGTGGTTGAGAAAGACTTGGAGATGAGGTGTATCCATTACCAACTCTAAATCCTTTTGTTGCTCAAGGTATAGATACTTTTCCCAGTCTACCTCCTTTGCCAAAATAACATATTCGACTGAAAGAGGCGCAATGAAGT
>JAAGZO010000244.1 GCA_024206195.1 bacterium
CAGTCTTAGGACTGTCTATGGCTGGCAATATCTCGCCAGAATCTGCTTACCCCTTCACGATCTCCAACCCTTCCTCAAAAAGGGGAGGTTCGACTCTCGTCTTTACAATTATACTTTCTACTGGATTAGCATACAAGCAATTCATTGCAGTTCAATTACCAAGTGTAGATGCTGGAACTAGCGGAGCTAACCTAGGAACAGGAACATGGAAGTTCAACACAAGTGCATACGCTAGTTGCGCCTTATATAAGGATGCTAGTACCACGCTTTCAATGACTTTCGTTCCATCAGCTACTGGAGAGGAGAACATTGCTTATTGTCGACTAGATTCAACTACAAATGTACCACTGGTTGCTAACACTAAATATACCTTCAAATTGACCTTAGCAAATTCTGCCACCCAATTGGTTAATGCTATCTTTTTAAGAAGTGTAGACATCTTCACCTCAACTTCAGCTACCTCCATTGGAGTCAAGGTTGATACTGGCTATGGCTTTGCAAGCGGAGTAATTTTCGCTGACTATCAGGCATCTGGAAACCAACTTCTTAAAATTGAAGAAATCAAAAAGGTAGACAGTAGTGGAGCGGACGATACTACTTCTACTTATCAATATGGTACTTTCAGCTTCAGAGTTAAGTTCAAGAGTTATTCCTTATTAAGATGGGGACCAAGTGCCATTCTTTGGTTTGATTTCCCTAGTTCCTCCCTAGTTGGAACTCTTCCTACTGCAGTCACTAGCACCGATGTTGACAGCACTGTTACTCTAAAGAAGAAACTAGCAGGATCACTCAAACTTACCAAGGCCTCGAGTACTGCTATTGTTATCACTGGAGTTACTGGTGACTGGCTACCAAAAGACAGAGAATTCAACTTACAGTTTACTGGAACAAAGGCTGGTGATGGAGCTGTCACTGCTCAAAAATTGACTGTCAAACTTTTCTACAGCAACTACAGTTTAATTAACTCATGGACTGATAAAGACTTTGTTTCAATTACAAAAGGATCTATTACCCTTACCGCTGCTCACCCCGAAGCTTGGGAAATCTATATGGGTGGTGCATGGCCAACTAACTTTACTTTCAAAGTTACTTCTACTATTGATCTTGCCCCAACAAATGGAGCTTATGTAGTTCTTCGACACAGTAAATTAATTCCAGGATTTGAGGTATTCAACTTCGTTGCTTCTTCTTGTGACTTTAGTGCTAATAGTGAGGGGTTCACTTTTGCATGGGGAACTAGAACTGTATGTTACCCACTTTCGCCAGACCTCGAAGTCGCTAACGTAACTGCAATAGGCTATAGCAATGCTCTGGCTACTACTGATTCTACTTCACAATTAGGATCAGGAATTTTCTTCAAGATGACAAAATTAACACAAAACATATCATATCAGTTACTTGTATGGGGAGTTGCAGATGTCTGCGGTCAGGTAAATAGAAAAATTCCAGTTGGAGGTGGTGATGCTGATCCCTTACAATCAGGCAAGGCAGCCACTACTGCATTAAAATTCTCTTTCAGTATAAATGTTTACAAATCTATTGACCAAACTTTGAGAGGACCTGCTCGATTTGTTGCTGCTGATGTAATTGCTACTGGGTCAACTTCTGATGGACCTAAATGTTATTCTGCTTTCAGAGGAGAATCAATTAGTCTCGATTCTGGTTCACCTGTAGGTTTAGGAGCTTTTTATGAAGTATATACTGGTAAAGCTGGAACGGATTTAAACGGGACCAACGCTCCAGGAGCTCAGGCCGCCTCACCTACAGTTAGTTTCCAACAACCATCAAGTACAGTCGGGGAACAAAATCAATATAAAGAATTTGCCGATTGGGCTATTATTAAAGCTCCTTTAGATCCAACTCCCGCTTTAACTGCAGGATATGTATTTGATGTTACCGCTGCTGCTGCTTCTGAGAATATCGCTCAATCAAGTTGGTTAGCCAACGGTGCATATGGCTGGTTTGTGGATGGTTCAACTGATCAATATAAGCCTTCCTTTTTATTCACTGCTACTACTACACAACAGACCATAGGTACTACTAATGCCTTTGTTTTAAGAGGAGATTTTGCTTATGGCCAAGGTCCACAAACAACAGCTGGTTCATTTGCCAGACAAGCCCTTCCTTTACCAATTATTTTTAATGATACTGCTGCAGGACAAAATACCTATGGAAAAATGTTTGGAACTCCAAATGGAAAATTTGAACTTTACTTTTCTAAAGCTTGGTTTACTTATTCCACAAAAGTAATAGGAGCTTGCACTACTTCTTTTAATGTAGGAGTTTCTGCAAATAAGGTTCATGCTTCTGGTGGAGCGGCTTTAATTGCTTATAATCCAGGTTCTTGTCCAACATGTAAAGGTCTTTTCAAAGCCATCTTTTTACTTGATACTTCTCCTGTACAAACTAAAGATTGGATAGCAAGTCCTGGAGCAGCAGGTACTAATTCGGCAAATATGGATAACTACTACATATTAAACGATACTGTCGATTCCAATAGTTCCTCAATTCCAACTAGCAGTACCACTAAAACTATTTACAAAATTGCATCTGTTGATCAATCAACTGCAAACACCAGCCCAGGAGGAGACAAATGGACTATATGTCCAACATGTTTAGGTTACATAACGAATGCTGCTGCTCATCCTACCGGCACTCCTGCTGCTGTTCCCGGGGCCACCAACCAATTAACCAAATGTGCTCAGGCATCTGGTCCTACTGACGCAACTTGCATTTGGGTTTTCAACATATATACAAATTGTTTAAAATGGATCAGTACTGCCCCAACTGTGAAAACTCTTTTCTCTTCAATTGATGTCGTATTTAGATTCAAACCCCAACTTGCATCAGGAACTGTTGGACCTAATGGACCAAGCAGAACTATAAGATTTATAAAATTATTCCCTGAAGCTCAAGTTTTCCAAGATGTTTCAGTTAAACAACAAGGTAGTTCTGGAAATCCTTTGAAAGTTTGGTGGAATCCTACAGTAGCTGAATCACAAACTACTTATCAAGGATGGGGAGGAATGTGTTTGGTAGAACTCGATCAAGCACACATAGGAACCTTAGGAACCACTTCTGTCAACGTACTTGCTGTATGGATCAATAATATGTCACTTATTGATGTTGATGCTTCTGATGCTAGTGCAACATACCCAGTTGGATCACTTACTTCTGGAATCAGTGCTTGGGGATATCCTTCTGTACCAGGTTTCTCAGCTTATGGACAAATGGGGGGCGTACAGGGTGTAGCTACTTCTTTCAAACCATATACCACTTCTACTGGTACTACTCTTTCAGTAGGAATCGGGGCTGCTGGTCTAACACATATGAGAATTGCAACTCAATCTGGTGGTACTAGCGCTACTGTTCTATTGTATGACGCTGCTACTTCTTATGCTTTACCAGTTAATGGTGCAAGTTGCACAAATGGAAGATCTACCTATCAATTCTTAATGAGCTCTGTTGTATTATTTACAGGAGTTACTGCTGCTTCCCCTATAGTCGTTGTCACTAATGCTAAGACTTCGACAACCACAAACTTATTTATTCCAGCTAAATGCCCAACCGGAACATCCCTTACTGGAGCTGTTGGTTATAACAGTGCAACTGGTGCAGTTCCCACAGCCTATGCTGCCACTTTCGCTGCAACAGATGTTAAAACTTTCACAAGTGTGCAAAAGATTTTACAAAGTAAAGAAAGCACTAAAGAATATACTATTCTTACTGATACAAGTATTGAAGATAGAAATGGAACTATTCCAGCATCAGGAAATACAATTCCTTATGGTGTAAGTAAAGTTACAGCCAGATGGATAGATTATACCTCTACAACTACTGATGTTAACAAGATGTTTGCTTTCAGAAACTCCTCAGGTGCTATTACAAGATACTTTGGTTGTAGCATTTTCCTCGCTAGTGATATTGACTTAGAAACCGCTGCTAATGGTGTTGGATTTGGTACTGCATCGGCTGCAACAACCTCGAATGTCATGGCTTATTATGCTCCTACCACTACTAAATACTTCTATATTCAAGGGGTAAAATTGTCTAAAGCCTTATCAGTATCTGTCAGCCCCGTAGGTTCATTAGCTAGTAATGCAAAAGTTGATATTTTCGGAGTATTAAGACCTGCTATATCTGTGTTTTCTGTCTCTACAGCTACTACTTCTACTAGTGCATTTTCATTTAATAACAAAGTTCTTGTCACATGTGCTGATCCAACTAAAGTGGCAGGTCCTGTTCCTAGCCCCACTACTGCAGATGGAGCATTAATAACAAGTGCTTCCTTTTCAAGTGCTACAGCCACTGTTGTTTTCCAAACTGAGCTTACATTCGCTGCTGATACTACTACTGGTGGTACTCTTGCTGCTGCAATTGACATTGGAACTAACTACTCATCTGACGATGCCGCTACTATCAAATTTACCGTTACGCTACCCTCTACTTTCCAAACTCCAAAATATACCCAATTGAATGTTAAATCTACAGATTTAATTACTACTAATGCTATTTGTATCCTTGCTGATGGATCAAATCCAGGAATTGTATGTTCAACAAGCGGTGGTGTTGCTACATGCGACCTTGCCGCTTCTGGCAGTGTATCCTTCACTGTTTGCTGCTATAATGTTAAAATTAGTAAGGCCGATCCTACAATTACTGACTCATACGTAGTACTAAATGGAATTACATCTATTAATTCATCTTATTCTAGTGTTGCTTACCTTAATAAATATATACCTACTGCTGTTGCATACACCTTCGCCAATACTGAGGCTGCTAATGGTTTACAGAGTGCATTAACAGCTACTTTAGGAACTCCAGAATATAGTCCTAAACAATTAAATGCTCTTGGAACTGCTCTATTCTATTTCACCTTACCAAGAGATATCATTCCCAATGGA
>JAAGZO010000245.1 GCA_024206195.1 bacterium
ATACATTACTTTCTTTGCTCTCTGTATGCCATGAATAATTGTTGAGTGCGTGATGTCATGTCCTATCTCTTTCATATACCTCTCGATGTATGAGATTCTCATTCCACTCCTATCGCATAGGAGATACAACATCTGCCTTGCGTCTACGTATTCTTGTTGCTTCTTCTTGGCAAACATCTGCTCCCTGCTTAGTCCAAATCTTTCTTGGACATCTTCTGCATACCTCTTAAATAGTTCTGCGTTCATCTTTCTTTGGTTTTGTTCCTATCGTCATTGCATTAGCAAAGGACTCAAGGATGTTAGTAAATTGTGGGTGTACCCCACTCTCAATCTTTTTCTTTTTGTTTTTACTCATATCTATTTATTTAATTTCCAATAATGTGTTGGCTCTCCACTCAGTCCATAATCAAAGTCGTAGCCAACCTTTAATGCGAGTGTTCTTAAACGCTCTGCTTCTTTGTATGGGTCTGCATCCTCATCGTACTTACTGAACACATCGGTTAGTATATCAGGTACGTTCCACGTTAATGTATCTATCTCCGTTATGGTCATCTGCTTTGTTGTCTCCTTGTTAACCCATTCCTCTGACTCGCTTGGATACCTTACATGAAGTAGCTCATGCACTATATCCTCCTCGGTCAGTGGTCTATCGTGGAATATCGTAGCGTATAATGACTCCTCTTGAGGCATGATGCCTATAAAGAATCTCTCATCTCCTACGCAGTCATCGGGGTAGGTAACTGATGCAGGGTCTATCTGCCTTGCGTCAATCGTCCACTCCTCTAGTCCTAGTTTCTTCTTCCAATGCTCTATCATATTATTTTTTTGTATTGGTTTATAAATTCCTCGTCTCCTAACTCTATTTAGTTTATTAGATTGTGATTGTTGTCAAACACTCTTGCATCCTCTCCATATCTGACCACAACATCTCCATTGTATATCCAAGGTGTTCCGTTCTTCTTGTCATCCTCGCTCAATTTTTCGTAGTAAGCAAGGTCTGACTCACTGAAATAGGACACCTCATTCCCGTCTTCTCCGTTTAGTCCTATACAAATTTTGTAGTATCCCCAAGACGTTGGTATCTCTACGCCTATCCAAATTGGTGATGCTTCGTTTATTATTAGTTCATGTTCATCTGCTACTTCTTTCAAGTAGTCCTCATCAAAGTCCACATCTCCTTGTAGGTATCCGATGATGGTGTCTTTTGATTCCATTGGAAGTATATGCTTATCAATAAAATCTTTTTTGTTCATTATCTTTTTCATCTCTATTTATTTTTTGCTTTTAATATTTCTAGGTATAACCCCATGTCAAAGGTGTCCCAATACTCAATCCAATCTGCTATGTTACTGCTATTCTTTTTCATCTCTATTTGTTTTTATACTTGTTTATAATCTGCTCTCTTGTACTCTCCATGTCTATCCGTATATGTAGTTCAATGATTTAAGTGCCTTGAGAAGCATACGACAAGCCTTTACCTGCTTGTGTAATGTCTCTATCTCATTGGTCTTTTCCTCGTCAGTCTCTAACTCATACTCATATATCTCCGAGTATCCTTGTATGTCGTAGTACATTCC
>JAAGZO010000246.1 GCA_024206195.1 bacterium
AACTGTACTAACTGTATCATTTGCACCAACTCGAAGTATACTGTATTGTAGCAACTGTACTAACTGTATGATTTGTACTAATTGGGAACTGCATTAGTTTTTGAAAGCCATCCTTTCCAGTGGGGTAGACCCCGCGGATGATGTACCATATTGTACCAACTGTACTAACTGTATGATTCCTACCAACTGGGAACTACATTAGTTTTTTGAAAGCCGTCCTTTAACAACTGGGAACTGCATTAGTTATCCTTGCCGTATTGTAGCAACTGTACTAATAAACAGTGGATATCAAAATATCAGTATAAGCATCGAACTCCCGGTTTTCTCCCATCTTGCAAACACCGACTCGACAGTTCACCATTTACTTTCTGAAAAATACCACATTGCAAAACTTCATAATCATTCCAAATAGTCTAGCCGAAATCCTGTATAGCGATCCCCATGTGCCACATCATTGTCATTCAAATTAATCTACTATCTAGCAGAATATGTTGATGTTTTCTCGCACACGGAAGTTTTATTTAAAAACCAAGTAAAAGTTCGATCTTCATTGTAGCACAACGTTTCGCGGCCACAGGGGCCACCTCTTCAGGTGCCACTAATTACCCTAAACGCAAAGAAACCACAATTAGAACCAAAAACCGAAATCCTAAGAAACGCGACAAAATTTGGAAAAACGCAAGCCTACGAACGCACAAGAAAAGGTGTACTCGACACACAGAAGCAGACAAGTGACAAGAAAGATGTGGCTACTGCCAATCGATAAGACGACAGTCCAGATCCTAGGCACTATCTGCAAGGACAGCACGTAAACGAGGACGGCAAGCGAACCACATATCAGAGATCTCTAGAGAAGGACCGGCATTACACAAGTTATGAGGCGTATTCAGAATTATAAGACTCTCTAACAATTTCTGGCGAATATTCTGCTTTTCTTGAGTAATAGGAAAGGTTCTATTGGCCAACAGATTATGTGCATAGCCTATTCTTAGGTGAACACTTAGAGCACTTTGAGAATTGACAGTCTTATGCTCCGCGATTCTAACTTTCAAATTCCGGTAGCTCTCACCAATATATCGTTGCCCACAGCTACAGATTGCCTCATAAACAGCATTCCTAATTTTAGAAACATGCTGCTTATCTTTGTAATTTCCACTAAACCCTTCTCCTAATTTTCCCGAGTATGAGTACCAAGAAGGTACTTGGTACCGGCTAGCAATAGTTCTTAATTTGTCGCTAACAACTGGCACATATGGAATTAGCAACACATTCTTAGGTAACTGCACCTCGCTTAACAGTTCTCCTAATTCTTGATCATTTTGATGTTGTAGATTTCTCTGCT
>JAAGZO010000247.1 GCA_024206195.1 bacterium
GCTAATATACTGTATTATCTCTATTTATCTCTATTTAGTATTGTTCAACGGATTCTCCAGATAATAGAAACAACCAATTTATGGACAAAATTAAACTGCATTTTCCATATTTTACTCAGATAAGCAAATATCTAACCATTTCAACCACCCTCTCATCTCAATGTGTCAAGAATCAACATCAAGTAGAGTGTTAGCACAGTGTAAAATGTGAGTGTAAATGTTAACTTATTCGATTTTTTATATGTGCTGGCTTATTAGAGACTGCCGGCTTATTTACAACAAGGCTGCTTACACTGCCAGCTTATTAGAGACTGCCGGCTTAATAGAGACTGCTGGCTAAATGGAGATAATACGGTATTTTGCAAAAAGAAGATTATCTCTTTCTGCTTCCAACAACTCGCCCTGTTATACGCAAAAAACCAAAGTTGGTCAGGTTTGCAAAAAAGTACCCAAATTTGTAGATTTGCAGTAATTCCCCATGAAGTCAGATTTGCATCTAAGAGGCACCGTTGGATAGAGCTCGTTACGGCGAATACACTGATATCAAGAATGCATAACGTACTAAGAATGAACTGCTCCAGCTGGGCGCGTGATCCGATGCTCCTTCCATTAAAGAGCGGGTGTTGTCGCCTGGCGACAGGACTTTTTAAAACTCTTGTCGCCAGGCGACA
>JAAGZO010000248.1 GCA_024206195.1 bacterium
GCTGTGGTGGGATGTAATGTAATGTGTTTGTGAAAACACGTGGAGGATATGAAACACGTGCAATGCATGTGTACCCAGCGATTGGGTTCCACTGAACGCTGTATATAGGAGAAGTTTTATTCTATATAGCATCGATGTTTATTAGCATATGTGCGTTATTGATCGCGAAAAGCAGGAACCACAAACCGCGATCAATAACGCGCATATACTAACTCACGCCCCATGCTATATAAATTAAAACTTCTTCCTTTGTAAACCACCTGTCTTGCTACATACATGTCATTCAGAACCCACTCTCATTGAGTTATACAAAGAACACTGCTGTTGACTTGTTGTCCCACTAATTATTGCTGTGAAAATCCAAAAGCCATCACTCAAATCAATAAAATCAACGATTTTTATTAAAATTGTTTTCGTGGTGAGTTTCTTTAAGATTGTCTTTCTGTGATGAGCATATCTCTGGCAAGAATTGGCGGATTAAAATGATCAATGACTCATTCGAAAGCTTGTCATCTCTGGTTTTCTCTAAGAGGTAATCAGAATTTTGTGATCAATAGTTACCACTCGTCGTGGAGTTAGTCGAAAGTCGAAGGAAGTTGTCAAAGCAAACAAAGATTCTAGTAGGATGTTTAAGCGATTCTCAAAGGAAGCTTTCATTTTCGTAAAAGTGTATAGGATGCAGATTAGTGCTAAGCCTATTGCCGTTTCTCGTGGTTCCCTGCTTTATAGTAGTTGCCAATGTCATGGAATGCTAAAATTTTGATGGAGTTGCCGGTTTTGCATTGTATTTTCTCTAAAAAGTATCAGTCCATATATCACTCGAGCTCTTTGGTTATCCATGGACTAGAAACCCCCAACGCACATATACTAATAAGCATCCAATGCTTTAATGAATATGAAAGCGACCTTCGATGAACAAAAAAGACCAACTCAGACAACCATTTTTACTTTTGTCGATCATCAAAGATGTTGCTAATGACAAAATAGATGATTACCTAAAACGTTCAAAATAGCATAAGGGGGGCCTATGTGAAACAAAATAGATAGATAGGCGTTTGGTTTACGAAGGATGGAGTTTTTAACTCTGTGCAGCGTGGGGTGTGGTTTAGTATATGTGCGTTATTGATCGCGAAAAGTAGGAACCACGAACTGCAATCAATAACGCGCATATACTAACTCACGCCCCATGCTATATAAATTAAAACTTCTTCCTTTGTAAACCACATGTCTTGCTACATACATGTCATTCAGAACCCGCTCTCATTGAGTTATAGAAAGAACACTGCTGTTGACTTGTTGTCCCGCCAA